>NZ_JBHTCP010000003.1:0-121335 GCF_042665465.1 Fictibacillus iocasae
GTCAACTGAGTTGCCAACATCATGTTATTTAGCCAACAAATCGGAATAGCCACAGTATAAAGGAACCGCACCCTCAACATAAGGTGCGGTTCTTTTGACGCTTACAAATCACTTCGCTCAAATGATCGACCAAAATTCATCTTTCGGGAATTTGGAGCTTCCTTGCTATATAATGAGAAAGGATGGAGTGATGTATAAAATGCGTTTGAAAGCCGTATGTTTTGATATGGATGGTGTGATCGTTGACACGATGCCGCATCATGTGAAAGCTTGGCACCATGCTTTCCTAAGAGAAGGACATGAGATCGAGGAACGTGTTTTCTTTGAAAGAGAAGGCATGCCAGGCATGAAGACCATTAAAGACGTGAACATTTTGCGTGAGCTGAATCTTACACAAAATCAAATGGATCAAATTTATGATGAAAAACGGGCCTTTTTTAAGCAGAATGCGCAATATGACTTTCTAGAAGAGACCGTTAAGACAGCACAATTCTTAAAGAAATCTGGTGTCACGATCGCCCTTGCTACGGGAAGCCGAAGAGAATTTGTAACAGAGATACTGTCGCAGCTTTCTTTTACATTTGATGCCGTGATCACTGGTGACGATGTGAATGTTGGAAAACCGTCACCGGAACCCTATTTAGGCATTGCTGAAAAGTTTCCTTTTCATAAGAAAGAATGGCTTGTTATTGAAAATGCTCCACTTGGCATCACATCGGCAAAAAGAGCAGAAATGGAAGTGTGGGCGCTTGAAACGACACTTTCTGCAGATTTTTTAAAGGAAGCTGACAAAATCTTAAAAAAAGAAGAACTGCACCAGGCAGTCCGTGACAAGCTGGAGGAGGACATTCGTTGAAAAAACAGCATAAAAAAGAAAGTACATCTCATTTTATATACCGTATCGTCTTCATACTGCTGGGAGCAGGGCTTGCAGCAGCAGCAATTGAGCTGTTCTTAATTCCTAATCGAATCATTGATGGCGGCATCATTGGAGTCTCCTTGATTCTAGATTATCTGACTCCTGCAAATTTTGCTGTTCTTGTATTTGTTTTAAACCTTCCGTTTATGTATTCGGGTTATAAACAGATTGGCAAAACGTTCGTGATATCCTCATTGATCGGAATCGCTGGACTCGGCGTGATTGAAACGCTTCTTCACGGTGTTGAACCGTTTACCGACCAGCCAATCCTGGCTACTGTGTTTGGCGGAGCTATCCTTGGTGTCGGAGTGGGTCTTGTCATCAGACATGGCGGCTCTCTTGACGGCACAGAAATACTCGGAATATTGCTCACGAAGAAGCTTCCTTTCTCAATCGGAGAAATCGTCATGTTTCTGAATGTTTTTGTGTTCGCCTGGGCAGGTTTCGTATTTGGATGGGAGCAGGCGATGTACTCCGCCATGACCTACTATATTGCGTTTAAAACGATTGATACAGTTATTCAGGGTCTCGAAGAAACAAAAGCCGTGATTATTGTATCCGATCTTTATGAAGACGTATCAGACGCCATCCTTGACAGGCTTGGTCGCGGAACGACGAAGCTTAAAGGAAAGGGCGGGTATACAGATGAAGAAAAAGATGTGATCTATGCGGTCATTACCCGTCTTGAAGTGACAAAGCTTAAGAATATTGTTTATGAAGTAGACTCGAACGCATTTATTACCATCATGAACACACAAGAAACGAGAGGCGGGAAATTCAAATCGCCAATACATTAAAAGACGGCCAAGAGCTGTCTTTTTTCTTTTGAAACTTAATGGTTTAAATTCCTTTCAGTGGCGTGTATACTAAGTTACAGCGTAAATCGTACTCATTACTATAAATAGGAGGCTCAAGTTATGGAGCAGTCTCGCGAGCCTGTCATCTCAATAAAAAATTTATTTTATCACTATGGCCAGGCAAATGTTCTTGAAAACATCAATTTAAGTGTCAACAAAGGTGATTTCCTTGGTCTAGTCGGACCAAATGGTTCAGGCAAATCAAGCCTTGTAAAATGCATCCTCGGTCTACAGCAGCCTCAAAAAGGGGAAGTCTCCTTATTTGGTGAGCAGGCTTCAAAGTTTCGGCACTGGGAAAAGATCGGCTATGTGTCGCAAAAGGCTAACAGCTTTAACACGTCGTTTCCGGCTACAGTTTTTGAAGTCGTATCCATGGGGCTTTTCGGCAAAGTTGGTCTCTTCCGGTTTCTAAAAAGAGAGCATCGCCAGAAAGTGCAACAAGCTCTTGAAGCAGTAGGAATGGATGCCTATGGCAGCCGCAACATCGGAGAGCTTTCAGGCGGCCAGCAGCAGAGGGTATTTATAGCAAGAGCGCTCGTTAGTGATCCTGAGCTGCTCATTTTAGATGAGCCGACCGTTGGAGTAGACGCACTATCAACAGACGCCTTTTACGAGCTGCTGAAAGAATTGCATCGGGACAGAAACATGACATTGCTTCTTGTGACACATGACGTTGGTGTGATGTCTGATTATGTAACGCGCGTGGCTTGTTTAAACAAACAGCTTCATTTTCATGGTAAGCCTAGTGAATTCAAAAAGGCGTCCAGTGAAAATTTATCTGAGCTGTATGGACATACGGTGCACATTCTTGACCACTCGCATTAAGGGGAAGGAACGGTAAACATGGCTTTTTTTCAATTTGAATTTCTGCAAAATGCATTACTGACGGGCTTAATGATCGGCCTGCTCGCTCCTGTTCTAGGAGTATTCATTGTAGTAAGAAAGCAGGCGCTGATCGCGGATTCGCTTTCACATATCACCTTGGCCGGTATAGCAGCGAACCTGCTTTTAGGAAAAGGGTCCTCTCTGTTTGCGGGATTAAATCCTGTATATATGGGAATGGCCTTTTCCGTAGCCGGCGCTATTCTAATCGAACAGCTTCGAAAGGTGTACAAGCATTATGAGGAGCTTGCGATTCCAATCATCATGTCTGCAGGCATCGGATTGAGCGTCATTTTTATTTCGCTTGCGGACGGATTCAACACTGATTTATTCAATTATTTATTCGGGAGCATTATTTCTGTTTCCCGCAGTGATGTTTGGACGATATTTGCCGTACTTGTTGTGGTTCTTGTGGTATTAGGGGCTCTCTATAAAGAGCTCTTCGTATTATCGTTTGACGAAGAGCAGGCTCGTTTAAGCGGCATAAAGGGTGGATGGATTTTGCTCGTGTTCATGGCACTGACGGCACTTGTCATCGCAGCATCCATGAAGATTGTCGGCATTCTTCTAGTGTCCAGCTTAATGACGCTGCCCGTAGCGGCGAGCATCCGGCTTGCCAGAGGGTTTAAGCAAGCGTTTGTTCTCTCTGTGGTTTTTGGTGAAACAGCCGTCATATCCGGCCTTTTTTTGTCCTATTACCTGGACTTGGCTTCTGGAGGGACCATTGTTATATGTTCTGTCATTATATTGCTGCTCACGATGCTGTATAAAAAATGGAGCGTATCAAAAGGAGGGAAGTATGTTGAGTCAAACTCCTAAATCTGTATCCCAGATGATCGCCATGCTCAAAGAAAAAGGATATAAGCAAACGGACAAAAGGAGAGATCTGCTTGAAGTTTTTGCGGATGAAAAACGCTATCTGTCCGCCAAAGAGGTTCAAGAGAGCCTGAAGGATAAGTACCCTGGACTCTCGTTTGATACCATCTACCGGAACCTTTCTGTATTTGCCGAGCATGGCCTGCTCGAAGAGACCGAGTGGGAAGGGGAAAAGAAGTTTCGTTTTGCCTGTTCAACGGACCATCACCATCACCATATCATTTGTTTAAAGTGCGGTGCGACAAAATCGGTTGATGCTTGTCCGATGGATTCCGTGACAACAAACATGGACGGATTTGACATTACGGGACATAAGTTTGAAATTTACGGATATTGCCAGATGTGCAAAAAGGGCTGAAAAGTTAGTATGAAACTCCTTTAAGTCAGAAAAGATAAGCTTAAAGGAGGTTATATTCTTATGCCAGAAGTAAAATGTAATGTAGCAAACTGTACGTATTGGGCCGAAGGAAACAACTGCGCAGCGGATGCGATTCTTGTGGAAATTGACAAACACGCAGGCCAATCCTTCGACATGAGCGCTGAAGGTGAATTGACAAACAGTTCAGCTCATAAAGATTCTGCTCACAATGCAGAAGAAACCTGCTGTCATACGTTCCGCCCGAAGCATTAATCTTTGCAAGTGCAAGAACCGTGCAGACTTTCTTTAATAGCTGCACGGTTTTTTATTGCTTCCGGACCAATTGTTTACATCGATAATGCCCATCCACCCGCACATACTAATATGGCTCCAACTTCTTTTAAAAAGCGAGGGATGCCATATGAGTGAAAGAAATCACCGTAATGATGTGTCGCTGTATAATGAAGAAATGGCAGCAGAAGCAGTACCACTAAACCGTGATCTGACGCTTCCGGAAAATGAAAGACCATCTAACCACGCTGATGATCGTAATCATGCAAGTAAGCACGGAGAAAGAAATGTAGAAGGAGCAGGAAAAGGTGCTGGCATTACCGCATTAATCCTGGCCGTGCTATCCTTGTTTATCCTGCCTGTCTTTTTTGGAGGAGCCGGTGTCATCCTTGGGTTTGTGGCACGCCGGATGGGAGCAAGATCACTCGGTAATTGGGCAATCGGCCTTGGCGCGGTGTCCATCATTATTTCATTGCTGTTTGCCCCATATTTTTAGATTGCCAAAGAACAGAATGGGGTCCGGTACACCATAACCGTTCCGCCATACTTTAGCGGGTTTCTAGCTCGAAGTACCGGACCCCGCGTTCTTAAAAAGAGAACTCCTGCTTATGTAAGCAGGAGTTCTCTTTTGTTTGTTTAGGCCTTTTGAGCGGCAGCTTCTTCGGCCACTTTTTTATAGTGTGCCTCGGCAAGGATGTCGATTTCTTTCTTAAGTTCATCAAGAAGCTGATCCTCAGGTATCTTCCGGACAATCTCTCCGTGACGGAACAATAAGCCTTCGCCTCGTGCGCCTGCGATGCCGATATCGGCTTCACGTGCTTCGCCAGGACCGTTTACAGCACATCCAAGTACGGCAACTTTAATCGGAGCTTTTACTTTTGAAATATATTCTTCCACTTCATTTGCAATCGAGATCAAATCGATTTCAATGCGGCCGCATGTCGGGCAAGAAATAAGGGTTGCCGCATCAGACAGAAGGCCGAATGATTTTAGGAGTTCTCGGGCCACTTTCACTTCTTCTACCGGATCAGCGCTAAGTGAGACACGAAGCGTGTTGCCGATTCCTTTGCTTAAAATGACCCCAAGACCAGCAGCGCTTTTAACAGTGCCGGCAAACAAAGTTCCTGACTCGGTAATTCCGAGGTGAAGCGGATAGTTAAAGGCCTTTGCCGCTTTTTCATATGCTTCAATGGCCAAATTAATATCGGATGCTTTCATTGATACGATGATATCGTGGAAATCCAGGTCTTCCAATATTTTAATATGGTCAAGCGCACTTTCCACCATGCCGTCAGCTGTCGGGTAGCCGTACTTTTCAAGGTATTTCTTCTCCAATGAACCTGCGTTGACGCCGATGCGGATCGGAATTCCTTTTTCTTTTGCTGCCTTAACGACAGCTTCCACCTTTTCACGGCGTCCGATGTTCCCAGGATTAATTCGGATCTTGTCCGCTCCACCCTCGATGGCCTTGAGTGCGAGCTTATAGTCAAAATGGATGTCTACAACAAGCGGAATGTTGATTTGTTTTTTTATATCAGCGATCGCTTCCGCAGCCCTCATGTCTGGGCAGGCAACTCGGACGACTTGGCACCCTGCTTCTTCAAGGCGTTTAATCTCTGCTACCGTTGCTTCAACGTCATGTGTTTTCGTTGTCGTCATGCTTTGAACAATGACCTGGTCGTTGCCGCCTATCGTGAGGGGGCCGACTTTGACAGGTCTTGTTTTCGAACGATGATTGATTTCACTCATTGGTGAATCGCTCCTTTATGATAAGTTGGCAGAGGTTCATGCCATCTGTTCATTTTAGCAAGTAATAATTTATTTTGGCAAGAAATCTTACTGTTTATCTTTTTCGTAAAGAGGGAACTTATACGTTTTTCCCTGCAGGATCCTATCGGGATCTGCAGCTGGGTTCAATTGCTCGAATTGTTTTAAGACGGCTGCCACATCTAGTTTACGGCCGTTTGAACGTTTTTCTAGAATGGAGAGAACGGTTTCTCCTGGCTTGATGGTAATGAGCGCGTATTCCTGTTTTCGCTCTGTTAAGGAATGCTTGGACGCAGCTGCAGGCAATGTTCCGACCTTTAAATCGTAAACGATGACATAAAAAACGAACACCACAAAAATGATGGAAACAAAGCGTTTCATGCAACCGCCTCCTTTTACTTTAGGCTATGCTTGTCCTGTTTGTTTATGACTAATTTTTGGCTAAACAAGTTCTATGGTGTAAAATGGCATTATACGACGTGCAGGAAATGCAAAAAAGCCGCGTATATTTTAACTTAATCTTTAACTGAGGTGATTCAGATGAAAGCTTTAAAATCATTCAGCCTGCTGCTGTTGCTTGCTGGCGTATTTATGGCATCTCCTTTTAAAGCATCGGCAGACGCAGCCCCTGGAGATGTGATTGTCACGTTAGGGGAGAACCTTACGGAAGAACAGAAAACAACCATTTTAAAAGAAATGGAAGTCGATCCTTCTGTTCAGACAGTGTCTGTGTCAAACGAAGAAGAGCATCAATATTTAGGCGACTATATGTCTAAGGCCCAGATAGGCACTCGGGCCATATCTTCAGCTAAAATTACGATTGCGGAAGAAGGTGCCGGATTAAGTGTGAAAACGAACAACATCAACCATGTGACAGAGGAAATGTACATGAACGCTCTGACGACGGCTGGTGTAAAGGACGCAGACATCTTAGTCACGGCACCATTTGATGTTTCAGGAACGGCTGCGCTGACGGGAATATTAAAAGCGTATGAAACAACGGCACAAATCGAGATCCCAGAAAAACAAAAACAAGTTGCCAATGAAGAAATGGTAAAGACTGCTGAGCTTGGAGATAGAATTGGCGCTGAGAAGGCATCTGAACTGATGACAAAAGTGAAAGAAGAAATCTCTCAAGATCCATCTATTTCAGAAGCGGAACTGAAAACGCTCATCCAAAATACAGCCAAAGATCTTGGCATCGAGCTGACAGAAGAAGAATTGAACGGGTTGACATCCCTTTTTAACCGAATGAAGGATCTGAACATAGATTGGGACCAAGTACAGACCCAATTAAAGGATATTAAAGATAATTTAGGTGAGATATTAAACAGCGAAGAAACCAAATCGTTTCTGCAGAAAGTTCTCGATTTCTTCATCGCAATCATAGAAGCGATCAAAAATCTCTTTAAATAAGCAAAAAGGGTCCCGCTCAGGGACCCTTTTTATTTTTGGGCTGGCACTTCATTTATAGATAAATACAATATGATCAGCGACACGCCTGTGAAAATTAAGAAGGAATAAGGCACACTTGTCTTTAAAAGCGACATGATGGTAAAAAATGCAACCGGAAGCGTGATGGAATAAACGGACATGACCCACAGCTGTTTATACTGCAGCTTACGATTCAGCATGTTCTTAAAGGTAAGTCCGATTAATGCCAGCAAGGAGATGCCTGTAAATGCTGTTCCGGCGATCAGGATGTATGAGATAACATACAATACTGGAATCAAAATGGGCAGAATGCTGTCAAACGACTGAAGAGCAGAGAGCAAATCTTGCTTTGTCATATTATCGGCGCCAAGAGAAGAATAGGTTACACTGTCCTCATTCGCTCCTGACCGGACGATAGCCGATTTGCTGCCAAATGCCATGACTTCATCGTATTCACGAATTTCATTGGTGCTAATGGTATCCTGAGGATCAAAAATAATATAGAATCCGTCATACTCCGTGACGGTTGCCTTCTTCACAGGAGAGGTAAGAATACCGTCCTCTAAAGTGAATTCAGGAAGCTTATCTTCCATTGATTGTTCCAGACTGCTTATCGCGCTGGTAAATGATTGCCCAAGCATGACAGCAGGAGGCAGAGTGGATAGCAGCATTAAAATAAATACAGAAAGAATGGCGCTGCCGATGCCCGTGAACCTCAGCTTCGCGATGGTCTGGGGTGAATAGAGGCTGTAGAATAATCGTTTAAACACATTCAATTTGCAATTCCCCTTTTTAAATGTAGGCTGTGTTTATTGTATCTTAATTAAGAGATAACCGACAATGAGTGTTTTGACGATACCTTTACAAAAATTAAACAAATAGAGATAATGTTGACATCAAACAAGAATTTATGGGGCCGGGGAGCTGTTTTTTTGGGTATACAAGAAATGATATTTCAATTTGCCGGGGGGCTCGGCATTTTTTTGTTCGGAATAAAATACATGGGAGAAGGTCTTCAAAATACAGCTGGAGACCGGCTGAGGGATATACTTGACAGGTTCACAGCAAATCCGTTCATGGGCTTGCTCGCAGGGATTTTTGTTACGATCCTTATCCAATCCAGTTCGGGGACAACTGTCCTTACAGTTGGACTTGTGAATGCTGGTTTCATGACATTACGACAGTCCATTGGCGTGATTATGGGTGCAAATATCGGAACGACAATCACTTCCTTTATCATAGGGGTGGACGTCGGTGAGTATGCACTTCCGATCATGGCTATTGGCTCCGTACTTATTTTTTTCTTTAAGAAAGCGGTTTGGACTCATATCGGTCAAGTGATGTTTGGATTCGGCTGTCTTTTTTTGGGGCTTGAGCTGATGGGAAAAGGCGTTGAGCCTCTCCAGTATTCTCAGGCGTTCAAGGATATGACACTCTCAATGGGGACGAGCCCATTGCTTGGCATTTTTGCCGGTACGATCATTACAATTGTTGTTCAATCCTCTTCGGCCACGATTGGCATTTTACAGGAGCTCTATGCTCAAGATCTGATAAATTTAAATGCAGCGGTCCCTATTTTATTTGGAGACAACATCGGCACAACCGCCACTGCTGTTCTTGCATCAATTGGTGCAAGTGTAGCGGCAAGACGTGCTGCAATGGTGCATGTTCTGTTTAACGTAGCAGGAACGATTATTTTTATGCTTTTATTAAGTCCCTATATCGCTTTTGTAACGTATTTATCTGAGTTATGGGGGCTGATGCCGGCAATGCAGATTGCTGTTGCTCATGGTACGTTTAATGTAACGAACGTTCTGATTCAATTCCCGCTCATAGGTCTTCTTGCTTATACAGTGTCTAAATTGATTCGGGGAGAAGATCATACCATTGAGTTTAAAGCTAAGCATCTTGATATGATGGTGCTTGAAACGGCGCCAGTGCTGGCGCTTCGTCAGGCAAAGCAAGAACTGCTACGAATGGCCGAGTTTTCAAAAGAGGGTTTGAAAGAAACAGCAGAATATGTATTTGGTAAAAAGGTGAAAAATGCAGACAGGGCATTGAAATATGAAGAGGCGATCAACCATTTGGACAAACAGGTGACAGCTTACTTGGTCAAGCTTTCGACACATCCTCTCACTCAATTGGAATCTGGTGAGCACACAATGCTCTTGGAAACAACGCGAGATATTGAACGAATCGGTGATCACATGGAAAACATCGTAGAGCTTGTCGACTACCAGATCCGCAACAACATCTCTTTAACGGATGATGCCATGGGAAATTTAGACGAGATGATTAGTCTGACTTTAGAAACGTTAGATCAAGCTATTCTTTCCATCAAATACAGTGATAAAACGTTAGCAGAAAAAGTTCTTTCATTGGAAGAAAAAATAGACAAGATGGAACGAGATCTTAGGAAAAAGCACATAATTCGTGTAAATGAAGGAAGATGCGAAGTTTCAGCAGGAATCGTATTTGTAGATATTATTAGCAATCTGGAAAGAATTGGCGACCATTCGGTCAGTCTGGCAGAAGCCGTTCTGTCTCAATAATGCAAAAAAGCATCCTGTTCTAAGCAGTGATGCTTTTTTCTTATCAAAATGATAATGGGGGATTTAGAAGTATCGCGGAACTTTCTCTTAGCATGACCGTAATACAAAATAAATACTTGATAGGAGCTGTTGAACTTGGATCTCATGTATTGGAGCCTAATCGGACTATTATTTGTTTTAGCCTTTGCGGCTTTAGTGTTCCCCATTCTTCCGGGTGTGCTGTTTTTAGCAGCCGGTTTTGCTGTTTATGGTTTTGCCTTTTCTTTTGCCCCATTTAATACAGCTTTTTGGGTCATACAGGGAATTTTGTTTGTGTCCCTATTTGCTGCAGATTATGCCGGTAATGCATTGGGTGTCAAAAGGCTTGGCGGGTCCCGGGCGGCTCTTTGGGGAAGTACGATCGGTCTTTTAGCAGGTCCGTTTGTCATTCCATTCGCAGGAATTTTAATCGGTCCTTTTCTCGGAGCGGCACTTGCCGAACTTATCGTCCATAAAAAAGGCATAAAGGAGTCTGCGGCCGTCGGAATTGGTTCATTGCTAGGATTTCTTGGCAGCACACTCATTAAAGGAATCGTCCAGGTTATCATGATCGGATACTTTTTATGGCATGTCCTTTAAAGCAGATTGATATTTAGCAGACTGCATGCTATAGTTATCTTGTTTCCCTCAAGAGTGAAGACATTGGCAGAAAAAAGTGTTTGACACTTAGTGGACAAGCATGTTATAGTAATTCTTGTCCTTAACAGGAAACAAGTTATTCCACAGTAGCTCAGTGGTAGAGCTATCGGCTGTTAACCGATCGGTCGCAGGTTCGAGTCCTGCCTGTGGAGCCATTATGGCGGTGTAGCTCAGCTGGCTAGAGCGTACGGTTCATACCCGTGAGGTCGTGGGTTCGACTCCCTCCGCCGCTACCATAATGTTTAATTTAAAAAAGTTGATATGGCGGTCGTGGCGAAGTGGTTAACGCATCGGATTGTGGTTCCGACATTCGGGGGTTCGATTCCCCTCGATCGCCCCATAACACATACATATTAGCAAATTCATTCTTTTCAATGGACCCTTAGCTCAGTTGGTCAGAGCGGTCGGCTCATAACCGATTGGTCGTAGGTTCGAGTCCTACAGGGTCCACCATTGAATGTTGGAGGTATACCCAAGTCCGGCTGAAGGGATCGGTCTTGAAAACCGACAGGGGCTTAACGGCTCGCGGGGGTTCGAATCCCTCTACCTCCTCCATTTCTATTGTTAGAAAAAAGCTTCGGAGTACTAACTTCGACCGTAAGCATTCATATTATCGCGGGGTGGAGCATGGAGCGTACGCTTCAGTGAAACCACATCGACATGTCTCGACGCACCTACTACTTGGTTATGCTTGTAGAGGAAGAGACAACAAACTCGGACGCATCGTCTGATTCATACTATTATCGCGGGGTGGAGCAGTCTGGTAGCTCGTCGGGCTCATAACCCGAAGGTCGCAGGTTCAAATCCTGTCCCCGCAACCAATTTCATTTCATGAACTGCGTTGAATAATCTTCCTGTCCATGAAATTTCAGAAGTGCCTGTAGGTGCAAACAAAATGGCTCGGTAGCTCAGTCGGTAGAGCAGAGGACTGAAAATCCTCGTGTCGGCGGTTCGATTCCGTCCCGAGCCACCATAGTGTTTTAAGTAAGCCTCTCAGAAAAATGAGAAGGTTTTTTTATTGTTAAAAAAAATCAACCATGCAAGATGAGCATAGAGCATGAAGCGTAAACATCTGTGAAATTACGGCGACATGTTTCGACGCATCCGCATCATGATCAACGTGTAGAGGAAGAAACAGAGGACTGAAAATCCTCGTGTNATGTTTTTAGTAAGCCTCTCAGAAAAATGAGAAGTTTTTTTTATTGTTAAAAAACATCAACCATGTAAGATGAGCATAGAGCATGAAGCGTAAACATCTGTGAAATTACGGCGACATGTTTCGACGCATCCGCATCATGATCAACGTGTAGAGGAAGAAACAGAGGACTGAAAATCCTCGTGTCGGCGGTTCGATTTCGTCCCGAGCCACCATAATGTTTTAAGTAAGCCTCTCAGAAAAATGAGAAGGTATTTTTATTGTTAAAAAAAATCAACCATGCAAGATGAGCATAGAGCATGAAGCGTAAACATCTGTGAAATTACGGCGACATGTTTCGACGCATTCGCATCTTGATCAACGTGTAGAGGAAGAAACAGTGGACTGAAAATCCTCGTGTCGGCGGTTCGATACCGTCCCGAGCCACTATGGTTGGTTTTTATGATGCATTAATGCTACTGCTGCAAGGTTTATTCATTGATAATCTGGGTAATATTTGATACGGTATGATTGTACGTTCTACAACTGTTTTCAGTTTTTGGGAAACCGAAAATGAAAAATAAAAAACCTACATATTAAAAGGAGGAAATGAACATGGCAACATTTGAACTGCCTGCATTACCTTACGCTGCGGACGCGCTTGAGCCGCACATTGACAAAGCGACAATGGAGATCCACCACGGGCGTCACCACAAGACATACGTTGATAACTTGAACGCTGCTCTTGAAGGACAAGCTGAGTTTTCGAACAAAAGTCTTGAAGATCTACTCACGAACCTTGA
This sequence comes from Fictibacillus iocasae, assembly GCF_042665465.1. Taxonomy (NCBI): domain Bacteria; kingdom Bacillati; phylum Bacillota; class Bacilli; order Caryophanales; family Fictibacillaceae; genus Fictibacillus; species Fictibacillus iocasae. Next base: position 12,553 of record NZ_JBHTCP010000003.1, read on the forward strand.
TTCTCTTCCTGAAAGCATCCGCACAGCAGTGCGCAACAATGGCGGAGGGCATGCAAACCACAGCTTATTCTGGGAAATCCTCACACCAGGCGGAGCGAATGCGCCAACAGGTGAGCTTGCTGAAAAAATTAACAGTAAATTCGGTAGCCTGGATGCGTTTAAAGAAGAATTTGCGAACGCAGCAAAAGGCCGTTTCGGATCGGGTTGGGCTTGGCTCGTTGTCAACAATGGCGAGCTTGAAGTGACAAGCACACCTAACCAAGATACTCCTGTGATGGAAGGCAAGACACCTGTACTTGGCCTTGATGTATGGGAGCACGCTTATTACTTGAACTACCAGAACAAGCGTCCAGATTATATCAGCGCATTCTGGAACGTAGTAAACTGGGATGAAGTAGGAAAGCGTTATAACGAAGCAAAATAATATCGAAAGGGTCTGTGTTCAAGGAACACAGACTCTTTTTATTTCACTATAGAAAAGCATAACTTTTTTGCAGGATGATTACTCGACGTGGCACAAAGTTAACATACAACTGACTTAAAGTCTTGTTGTCACGCCAGTTTACCATTTCTCTAAAATCACAAATTCCCTCTGCAAATCCTCCAATAGGCGATCCAATTCTGTGTTTCCGTCTAGATAGGAATCCAGTGTAAACACGATAGTAAGTTCAGCGTTTTCCATAACACTTACGATGGTTCCAGAAAACTGATATAAATTTTGTACGAATGAACCAAATTGGTCCTGTGACTGTAAATGGATGTGATGGGAGTTTGAATCGTTGCACACGTGTTTGTCAGCTTTATAGCACCAATATTCAGGCATACATCATGCTCCTTTACAAAAAAAACCAATTACCAAGTTCTTGAATATCCCTTAATCAGATGAATTAAACTACCTTTGTCAGATTTAAAGGGGCGTTCATAAATGAGGTACAAACAGCTTAAAAAAGAAGGCCATATTACAAGACCATTGATTCTTCTCCTTGTTATCGGCGGTTTGTTTGCGATGAGTACGGCTCTCTCCAATACATTTGTTAACATTTATTTGTGGCGGCAGTCTGGCGAAATCATCGACATCGCTCTCTACAACCTATCCATAGTTGCCGCTCAGCCCATCGCATTTGCTCTTTCAGGGAGGCTGGCGAAGATAGTAGACAGAGTGGTGGTTATCCGTACAGGAATTCTAATTCTTTCATTGTTCTATATAAGTGTTCTTGTACTTGGTGGACAGTCAGCTGAATATCTGCTTCTGCTCGGGTCCTTGCTCGGGACGGGACTTGGTTTTTACTGGCTCGCTTTTAATGTATTGACATTTGAAGTGACAGAGCCAGAGAACAGAGACTTTTTTAATGGATTTCTTGGAATATTAACAAGCTTAAGCGGCATGATTGGTCCATTTTTTGCAGGCTATATTATTACAAGAATGGACAAAAGTTCAGGTTATCAAACCATTTTTACAATTTCTCTCGTATTATTTCTAACAGGTGTTGCCGCAAGCTTTTTTCTTACAAAAAGGAGATCGGAAGGACGCTATGACTTGGCGTCTGTATTTCACAATAGAAAAGATGACGAGTCATGGAAGAAGCTGCTGTTTGCCCACTTTTTTCAGGGGATTCGGGAAGGAACATTTGTTTTTATCATCGTGATTTGGGTATACCTCTCAGGAGATGGGGAGCTAGGTCTAGGATTCTTCGGATTCATTCAATCGGCTGTATCCTTTGCCATGTACTATGCGGTTTCACGATTTATTCGAAGAGAATGGCGCATGAAAGGAATCTTCCTTGGTGGTTTAATACTATTCATTTCGCCATTCATGCTTCTGATGCCGCTGTCTTTTTCTGTCCTGCTAAGTTATGGAGCGTTGGTTTCTGTGGCCTATCCGCTGCTTCTTGTTCCGTATATTTCCGTGACCTACGACATCATTGGACGATGCCGGGATGCATCTGAAAAAAGAGTCGAATATATTGTCGTCCGAGAATTTTTTTTAAATGGAGGAAGAATAACATCCATCCTTATTTTCCTTCTATTTATCATGGCTATGCCGCAGGGAAAGCTTCCATACTTGCTGCCCATTTTAGGTTCTGGGCACTTTTTAATTTATTTTTGTCTGAGAAAGCTATCCTTGAATCCTAATTCTGTATGTGCAGATAAGAATGGACCGTCCTTGGAAATGGATGAAAATAAGGATAATAACAAGTGAGCCTTTTTGACACGTGCAAAGAGAAACGGTAAAATTACTATATGCAAATAATAAATGGAATGCTGTTTCTACGATGAAAAGGTGATTTGACTACATGAAAAATAATGGAAAAAAGAAAAAGAACCATGTTCCATTGCGCCTGAACGCGCTTTTTTTATCTGTTTTCGTTTTGTTTTCAGTTCTAATATTAAGACTCGGATATGTGCAAATCGTTAAAGGAGAAGAATATAAGCGCACTGCATACATGACAGAAAACGTTACAACGAAGCTCGATTCTCCACGCGGGAAAATGTATGACAGCAAATTTCGCGTCGCTGTGGATAACGAGCCTGTTTTCTCCATTACTTATACAAGAACAAGGGGAAGCAGGGCGGAAGATCGACTGCTGGCTGCGAGAAGGCTGGCGATGTATATAGAGAAAGACACAAAAGACATCACGGTCCGCGACCGCAAAGACTTCTACATACTTATGTATCCTAAAGAAGCGTCTGCTAAAGTAACAAAAAAAGAAAAACAAAAGCTAAGCGATGAAGAATACTATAAGCTTCTTCTCAGCCGAATAACAAAAGAAGAGATTTCACAGTTCTCTGATCAAGACTTAGAGGCACTCGCAATTAAGCGGGAGATGGACAGGGGCTATGCCCTTACACCGCAGCGCATCAAAATCGGCGCTACGGCACAAGAGGTTGCGAAAATCAGTGAGCATCTTCCTGAACTGCAAGGTGTGGATATTAAATCAGATGCACAACGATCGTATCCTTTTGGAGAATCCTTTCGTGATATTTTTGGCCAGGTCAAGCAGATTCCAAAATCAAGGATGGATTATTATACAGCAAGAGGCAATGAGCGGAACGACTTAGTGGGGACCAGTTTTCTTGAAGAGCAATATGAATCCTTGCTTCGCGGAGAAAAGACGAAAATCAAGTATGTGACAGACAAATCAGGGAACCCGGTAGGTGAGCCTGTAGAGAAAGACGGAGCGAGAGGAAACGACCTTGTCCTTACGGTTGACATGGAGCTCCAGAAACGCGTTGAGAAGGTTATTGAGGATGAACTGAAAGAATCCATCACAGGTAAAGACGCGTATGATAACAGGCAGCTTAATTCTGCTTATGTTGTGATGATGAATCCAAAAACGGGTGAAATCTTATCTCTTGCAGGTAAAGAATACGATAGGGATAGCCGCAAATTTAAAAATACGCCTTTCGGCAACATTTACAATTCATACGTTATGGGTTCCACTGTTAAAGGAGCGACTGTTCTGACAGGGATGCAGCAGGGCGTGGTGGATCCGAATACCATCATCTTTGATGCCCCACTCACATTTGGAGACGGACGGCAGATGAAGTCACATGAGTATATGGGTGCGATCGGTCCAGTCAAGGCACTCGAACGCTCTTCAAACGTCTATATGTGGCATATTGCCATGAGACTTTCGGGTTACGATTATTCACAAAAACGGTTTACTGATCATAAAGTGAACGAAGCATTTCAGACGTTAAGGAACGCTTACAGCCAGTTCGGCCTCGGAGTACAGACCGGTATCGATCTTCCGTCTGAAGCAACAGGCTATCATACGGGGATGAGTGATGAACTGTCCCAGGCGATGTTCTTCGCGATCGGACAATTTGACACCTATACACCTCTTCAAATGGCACAATACGTTTCTACGATTGCCAATGATGGCTATCGCATGAAACCTCATTTGCTTAAAGAAGTCCGCCAGCCTGCTGAGAATCCTGCTGAGCTTGGCAAGCTTCTGTTCCGAAACGAACCAGAAGTGATGAACCGTCTTGAGATGAAGCAAGAATATTTAGATGTCGTCAAGCAGGGATTCAGGCAAGTGATGGCTGGCAGCAACGGGACAGCAGCCTGGATATTTAAAAACAAAGAGTATAAGCCTGCAGGCAAAACGGGTACTGCGGAGATAGATAAAAAAACAGGGCTATATAACAAAACGCTGGTCGGGTATGCGCCTTATGATAACCCGGAGGTTGCATTTGCTGTTGTGGTGCCGAATATTAGAGAAGATTTTACGAATAACGAGATCGGTGAAGGAATATTAGATGCCTATTTCGAGCTAAAAAAAGAATCTTTGTCTAACAAACCAGAGCCTGTTAAAAACAACATACAGTAAATGGTCGCTGGCACAACTCGTGCCAGTTTTTTTATATGCTTGGCGTCAGCCAAGTTTTCTTTATTTTGGGCGGATATCCCCTGTATTTTTCCTGTTATTTGGCAAAAGATAGGGATAAGGAAGTATTCAGCTTCTGAAGGTTCTTAACAATTTCTTTACATTCCATTAAAACCATATTAATAATCGGGTTTTATGATAAGACATGTAAGATACTTAAGAACGTTAAGGGGTGCCCTTGCAGATTTGCTATAACAAGCAGATGCATAGGCGATACTTAAACAAAAATTAGGGGGACCTAGACAAATGAAGAACATGAAGTCGGTTTATCTTTTGGCAGTAATGGCAATGTTGCTTGTGTTCAGCGCAGCATGCGGAAACAAAAGCGAAAACGGTGCTGAAGGCGGCAAGGAAGTCAGCGGAAGCATCAAGATTGACGGCTCATCCACAGTATTCCCAATCATGGAAGCTGTTTCTGAAGAGTTCCAAGCTCAAAACCCTGATGTTAAAGCTCCTGTAGGTGTTTCTGGTACAGGCGGCGGATTTGAAAAGTTTGTTCGCGGAGAACTGGATCTTGCTAACGCTTCTCGTCCGATTAAAGACGAAGAGAAAGCAGAAGCAGAAAAAGGGAAAATTGATTATACAGAATTCCAGCTTGCTTATGACGGACTTTCTGTTGTAGTAAGCAAAGAAAACGACTTTATCGACCATTTGACAGTTGATGAACTTAAAAAGATCTTCCTTGAAGAAGGAGCTGCAAAGACTTGGGCTGATGTTCGCGAAGGCTGGCCGAAAGAAAAAATTGATGTGTTCGCACCAGGTACTGACTCTGGAACATACGACTACTTTGATGAAGTCATCCTTGAAGAAAAACCTATGCGCCGTGACGCACAGCTCTCTGAAGACGACAACGTTCTAGTTCAGGGTGTTACAGGTTCTGACAAAGCTATCGGCTTCTTCGGCTTTGCATACTACCAAGCAAACAAAGACAAGTTAAAAGCAGTTCCGATCGATGGCGGTAAAGGCCCAGTTGAACCTACCGCTGATACAATTGAATCAGGTGAATACGCTCCTCTGTCACGTCCACTATTCACCTATGCAAGCAACAAAGCGCTTAAAGACAATGAAGCTGTATACGAGTACATGAAGTTCACTCTTGAAAATGCAGGAGAGCTAGCATCATCTGATACGATTGGGTATGTTGCCCTTCCTGAAGAAGAGTACAAAAAACAGCTTGAAAAGCTTGACGAAATTGCTGGCAAGTAAACTGCCAGAAGAGTTATACTATTCTTAAAATAACAGGAGGTGAGGGGCCATCCCCCTCACCTTTAACCTGTTGTTGTGTCGAAATTAGGGAGGTACTGTCAAATGGGTGCGAACAACAGCAACTCAAGTTCAATACGCCAGATGATTAAGGATAATAAATCAAAGAGAAGCCGCAATGCAATCGCGGAAAAAGCAATGCCCAAGTTATTTGTTGCGTGTGCAATCATATCGATTTTAACAACGATCGGCATTGTTTTCACGCTGCTTGCAGAAACGTTCACCTTTTTCGATCGAATTTCGATTGTAGAGTTTGTCACAAATAAAAACTGGTTTCCTTTTACGGGAGAGGCTCATGCCGATTATGGAATTCGTGCACTTATTGCAGGAACGCTTACAGTAACGGCAATTGCTATGCTAGTTGCCATACCAGTCGGCCTTTCTGCGGCCATTTATCTTAGCGAGTATGCTTCTGCCAAAACAAGGAAGATAATCAAGCCCATTCTTGAAGTGCTTGCCGGCGTGCCAACGATCGTTTACGGGTTTTTTGCGTTAACGTTTGTAACACCACTATTAAAAGAGTTCATTCCGACCTTAAAGATATTCAATGCCCTAAGCCCAGGAATTGTTGTGGGCATCATGATCATTCCGATGATCGCCTCTTTATCTGAAGATGCGATGAATGCTGTTCCAAACTCCATGAGAGAAGGTGCACTGGCACTTGGCGCTACGAAGTTTGAAGTGGCGATGAAAGTAGTTTTGCCTGCGGCGCTGTCAGGTGTTATTGCCTCTTTCGTTCTGGGGATTTCACGTGCAATCGGGGAAACGATGATCGTAACCATTGCAGGGGGATCTCGACCGACATCAGATGTCGACCTCACCGAATCCATTCAGACGATGACTGCATATATCGTGCAGGTCAGCCAAGGTGATGCAGGGTTCGGGACGACAATCTATTACAGCATTTATGCGGTAGGAATGACTCTGTTCCTATTCACTTTGATCATGAACCTTCTTGCACAGTTCATTTCTCGTAAGTTTAGGGAGGAATATTAATGGCTTTTATAAAGAAAGAAAGTGTACGAAAAAGGATGGGGCGCCGGATTGCGGTCAACAATGTTGCGAAAGGCCTATTTATTGCAGCAACATTGTTTGCTTTGATTGTCCTTGCCGTTTTGCTTTACCGCATCGGTTCAGAAGGCATGGAATATTTAAGTCTGGAATTTATCACGAATTTCGCATCGCGCATGCCTGAACGAGCAGGAATCTGGGCTGCTCTCATTGGAACACTCTGGGTGATGGCAGTAACGGCTCCTGTGTCATTTATTCTTGGCGTAGGGACTGCGATCTACCTTGAAGAATATGCGAAGAAAAATGCGTTTACACGCTTTGTCCAAATCAATATCTCCAACCTGGCTGGTGTACCATCCATTGTATTCGGCTTGTTGGGACTTACCATTTTTGTCCGCCTACTTGAACTGGAGAGAAGTGTACTTGCTGGCGGATTGACGATGGCGTTGTTGATATTGCCCGTTATCGTTGTCGCATCACAAGAAGCGCTGCGCACCGTTCCTAGAGAACTGCGAGAGGCCTCATACGGAATGGGTGCAACGAAATGGCAGACCATCAGAAGAATCGTGTTTCCGGCTGCGTTACCTGGAATATTGACAGGAACGATACTTGCACTATCCCGTGCAATTGGCGAAACGGCTCCTCTATTAGTAGTCGGAGCGCTGGCTTACGTGGCTTTCGTGCCAGAAAATTTGTTCTCGCAATTTACCGTGCTCCCGATTCAGCTTTACAACTGGACGAGCAGGCCACAGGAAGATTTCCACATGCTCGCAGCATCGGGAATTATCGTCTTGCTTATCATCTTGTTAATCATGAATTCCATTGCTGTATATATTCGAAACAAGTTTCATAAACGTTTCTAATCTGGTGTACTGAAGGAGGAGCTTATTATGGAAATTACAATCAACCATAAGAATGTAAATAAAGAACAAGTTCAGCAGGATGCGGTTCCTGTGTTTAAAGTCAACAACCTGAATCTCTGGTATGGACAAGACCATGCCTTGAAAGACATCAAATTCGATATTCCAGAAAAACAAGTGACAGCTATTATCGGACCATCGGGCTGCGGTAAGTCAACATTTATTAAAACATTGAACCGAATGGTTGAAATGGTTCCGATCGTCCGTATGTCCGGGGAAATCAACTATCGAGGACGCAACATTTTCGACTCGAAATATGGAGTGGAAGAACTTCGCACACAAGTTGGCATGGTGTTCCAAAAGCCAAACCCATTCCCAAAATCCATTTACGAAAACATCGCCTATGGACCTAAAATCCACGGCATAAAAAATAAAAAGGTTTTAGACGAAGTCGTGGAGAAGAGTTTAAGAGGGGCAGCTATTTGGGATGAAGTGAAAGACCGCCTTCATGAAAATGCATTTGGTCTTTCCGGCGGTCAGCAGCAGCGTCTTTGCATCGCTCGCTGCTTGGCGATCGAGCCGGATGTTATCTTGATGGATGAGCCAACATCAGCACTTGATCCGATTTCTACCTTGAAAGTGGAAGAGCTCGTTCAAGAATTAAAGAAAGAATACAGCATCGTGATCGTCACGCATAACATGCAGCAGGCTGCCCGTATTTCGGACCGCACGGCGTTCTTCTTAAACGGTGAAGTGATCGAGTTCACGGATACAAGCACGCTATTCTCTAACCCTTCCGACAAGCGTACGGAAGACTATATTACAGGGCGTTTCGGATAAAAAAAAGAACGGAGTGGGGCTAATGGTTGTTCGCGAAAACTTTCAGCATCAATTAGATGAATTAAAAGATTCAATCGTAAAGCTTGGAAAGATGGCAGAGCAAGCGCTTATGGAGTCTGTTATCGCACTAAAAGACCAAAATCTTGAAAAAGCGCTGGAGATTATTGAGAACGATCAGCGTATAAATGTTCTTGAAGACGAAATCAATGACGCAGCGATTTTGTTAATCGCTAAACAAGCGCCTGTAGCGACAGATCTGCGCAGAATCATCGCTGCCATTAAAATTTCATCAGATGTGGAGCGAATGGCTGATTTTGCCGTCAATATTGCAAAATCAACAATCCGAATCGGTTCTACGCCCTTGATTAAACCGCTTGAAGAGATACCGAAAATGGCTGGTATCGCCATTGAGATGCTTACAAAGTCTATTCAAGCTTATGTAGAGGAAGATGTTGTGCTTGCGAAAGAATTAGCTGACATTGACGATCAAGTGGACGAGCTGTATGGCAAGATCATTCAAGAGCTATTGGGCATGATGTCTCAAAACCCTGACTATCTCGCTCAAATCACTCAGCTGTCATTCGTGTGCCGTTATATTGAGCGTACGGCTGACCATGCTACAAACATTGCAGAGAGTATTATTTTCCTTGTGAAAGGAAAGCGATACGGACTGAACGAATAGTATCAAACAAAAAAAGTGCCATTGGCGCTTTTTTTGTACTTTAAGATAGCTTAACTTTCAATAAATTTTCTATGAATGACTGGATAGCCGGGCGTCAGTCCGGCTTCTTTACCGCGGCTAAATCTTAATAAGAATGTGTGATCATGCAAAAAGCAGCGTTCCCATAAGTGGAAACGCTGCTTTTTTATACTTTGTGACATAAGCTTGGCGTCAGCCAAGCTTTCTTCATGGAGAGGTGATGATTTTTGCTACTTCTTCTGCCGTCATCTTGCTGTTAACTTTATAAGCGCCAAAGCGGACAGCACCTTCGCGGTTAGTTGACCGCAAATACTTTAAAAATTCTTTGCTGCTTTTTATTATTTTTCCTCGTTGAAGTTCGTCACAGACTTCACCGGTGCTCATCCCCTGAGAGACGACCAGCGTCATGTGCTGGACCTCTTGTGCCGGCTCCTTTTTACGAGGTGCCGGCGCTGTTGGTTTAGAAGCAGCAGGCTTTACACTGACAGCTTTAAGGGTTGCATATTCATCGTTAGAAATCGCTGTCTGTTCTTTTTCAGCCAGATAGGAATCAACTTGATCTTGAGTGATTGCATGTTCTGATGAATGGGGTGCTATGTAATAGTAGGAAACGGCAAAAATGCCGGTTGAAAGAATCAACCCCGCTGAAAAGGCACGGAGGGCTTTATTAGACATAATAACTGTACCTCACAAACTTATTTTAATGTTTATCGTTAATCATGATTTCTTCTTCTAAGACTTTCAGCTTCTTCTTGATCTGATAAATTTCCTTCATAAGTTGAATGGAAAAGTTTTCGAGCTGTGTCTCTACATTGGCACCGCGATCCTTTTTAAATGAAATAAGCAAGAGCACCAACCCTGCTGCAAGCATGCCGAAAATGATAAATTCCATAATAACCTCCTGTTTAAATACAGATACACATTACTTTTATAACATAGTATTAAACAATCTCATAGCTTTTTTAGCGCGAATCGCCATGATTCATTATCGTTCGCATACGATCAGCGAGCGGACAGGAAGTAAAAGGTGAAAGATGTCGAAATATATCATAATTTTCATAATAGTTTGTAAAGCAAACGTTTTCAGAAAATTTACAATTGAATCTTTCTCAATGGCGGCGCGGAAACGCAAATTCAGTCAATTTTCGCCGGTTGTTAGAGGTTTATTCCAATGTTACGATTACCTAAATTCTACTTTTTCGGGAGATTTATGGGTGAAACTTTCACAATCAAATAATCCAATTAAAGAGGTGAAATTATGATTGAAGAAATTGTTAAATGGAAAAATGAAGGTCTCACTCTTTATGAGATCGCTGAGAAAATGAACACGTCTGTCGGTAAAGTGCAATATAGATGGAGGCAGTATAGAAAACAGTCAACGGTGCCGGACAATCATCAGAGTATGCAAGAATTTGACGGTAAAGAGGTGGAGTGGGTAATGCCTGCAGAGTATAAAGAGGATGTGCTGTATATGATGCCTCAGGGACCGGCAACCATCTTTGTTTATTGGAGCCTTTCTGAATCGACTGTAAAGGTGGCTGAGCACCATTTTCGTACATCTTGGAGCGATTTGCCAAAGGTCATCAAATTATATGATGTGACAGATGTTCAATTTCATGGACACAACGCACACAAAGCATTCGAGATCGAAGTCCCTGAGATGACGAACAATTGGTTTTTGCATAATCTTGAGCCAGGAGGCACTTACATTGCGGATGTTGGGACAAGAACGTTTGATGGAAGCTTCTTTACACTTCTCCGAAGCAACGCAGTCGAAACCAGCCGTTTAGAAGAAGAAGGAAGCACAGCAGACAAAGTGCGGCGCTGGCAGTCAGAAAGCCAAGCTGAACCAGAATGGCTGGAAAACTATTCGGTCTACTCTTACTACCATAAAATACGATAGGGGACACAAGTATGGCACATGGATATCTATCATTTGTTCTGCACGCCCACCTTCCTTATGTCAGGCATAGAGAAGCGAACAGGCTGGAGGAGAGGTGGCTTTTTGAAGCCTTAACTGAAACGTACATTCCGCTGATCTGGTTATTAGAAGAAAGACCAGCAGGGAAATTAAGCATATCGTTCTCTCCGCCACTCATGGAAATGCTTGCTGATCCCGTTCTGCAGCGCCGATATGCTGAGCACCTTGATTCGTTAAAGAAATTAGTGAAAAAAGAGCAAAACAGGACAACACCAGAAGAAGAATCATTAATCTCTCATTACGACGAACGATTGGAACGGGTGTACGAAACGTATTCCCGTTATGACTCGAATATATTAAAAGCGTTCAGCACATTCCATAATGAAGGGATCATCGAATGCTTCACCTCTGCTGCCACACATGCATTCTTGCCTTACCTGCAAACTGAGCAAGCGCTCAGATGCCAAATTTCTACCGGAATCTTAGCATTTGAAAAGCATTTCGGCAAAAAGCCTGCTGGATTTTGGCTTCCTGAATGTGCGTTTACGCCTGGTGTGGACAAAATTCTTGCAGAGCAAGGAATCCGTTATACGTTTGTTGATGAACATGCCATTAGAATGGCAAGTCCCAGCCCGCGCAATCAAATAGGAGCTCCTTGTTATTCACCGCATGGAGTGGCTCTTTTCCCAAGAAATCAAGAAATATCTTCGCAAATTTGGAGTTCATCCACAGGTTATCCTGGAGACTATGAATATCGTGAGTTCTACCGCGATATTGCTTATGAACGGGAATGGGAGTACATTAAGCCTCACATGCATCCGGAGGGATTTAGAATCGATTCTGGATTCAAGCATAAAAAAATTACAGGACCGACTGAAGAGAAAGAAGCATACGAACCGGCACGTGCTGTGGAAAAAGCAGCGCAGCATGCCGAGCATTTCGCTGCTATGGCAGACGAAATAAGCAGACGGAACAGTTCTCAAAGCTATCCGCCGCATCTTATCACCGCTCCATTTGATGCTGAGCTGTTTGGCCATTGGTGGTATGAGGGCCCTGATTTCCTTAAGAAGCTGTTGAAGCAAAATTTGAAAGAAACAATATGGACAACTCCTCAAGAATATCTTCATAACCATTATAGAGACTTAGAAACTGTACACGCATCATTCTCCACTTGGGGAAGAGATGGGTATGGCGATGTGTGGCTTAATCCTGGCAACGCCTGGATGTATCGCCATCTTCATAAATGTGAACGAGAATTGATCAGATGCGCCTCTCTTCTTCTAGAATCGCAGCACCGCGATGAGTGGAAAGAGCGCTGTTATAACCAGATGGTCAGAGAATGGATGCTTGCCGTGTCATCTGACTGGGCGTTCATCATCGATGGAGGAACGGCCGATCAGTACGCAGCCGAACGGTTTAACCAGCATGTTACTCGTTTTAATGAACTCTTGATCCACTTCAACTCAGAAAACGTATCCAGCCCTATTATTCAAGCCTATGAAAATGACTTTCCATTTCTTTCGTACATGACGTTTAACCATTTTAATAATGAACATGACCAATACGTTTCTAAGCGTTATAGCAGCAGTCAAACAACAGGCAAAACCATCCTTATGCTTTCCTGGGAGTTCCCGCCTATGGTCGTTGGAGGATTGTCACGCCATGTTTATGACCTTTCTAGGAAACTAGTGGAGCAAGGGCATTCTGTCTATGTCATCACATCGGCGGTGGAAGGGTATCCCGATCATGAATTAAATGAAGGGGTCAATGTCTACCGTGTCAAAGGAGATCAGCCGCTGTTCAATGATTTTTATCATTGGACGGGTAGTTTGAACGCAAGCATGGCTAGACAAGGGGCCGAGCTCGGCAAAAAAGTGAAGTTCGACTGCATCCATGCTCATGACTGGCTTGTTAGTGTGGCGGCGGCGCGCTTGAAAGAAGGATTGGCCATCCCCCTTATCGCGACGATACATGCAACAGAAAGCGGCCGAAACAATGGCATCCACTCCCCGGTGCAATACGAGATTCACCAAAAGGAAGGTGATCTTGTCTATCATGCAGACAGAGTGATCGTATGCAGTGATTATATGCACAAAGAAGTGCAACAGCTATTCCAAGTACATGTTGAAAAGCTGGCGATCCTTCCGAACGGGATTGATCCAAAATTAGTCAGCAAACCTCATACGCTATCCATGCCAGTTGAAAGCAGCCATGAAGCGACGATCTTCTCGGTTGGAAGAGTAGTGAGGGAGAAAGGCTTTCAAACCATTATTGAAGCCTCTGCCATATTAAGGTCTCAAGGTAAAAGAATACGTTTTGTTATTGCAGGTAAAGGGCCGATGCTCGATGAACTAAGGCGGACGGCAACTGAATATGGTGTTGCAGAGGATGTTTGGTTTACAGGGTTCATTTCAGATGAGGAGAGGAACCAGTGGCTGTTTACAAGCGATGCCGCATTGTTCCCGAGCCACTATGAACCATTTGGAATCGTAGCACTCGAAGGAATGGCTGCTGGCAAGCTGACCATCGTATCAGACACTGGCGGTCTAAGTGAAATTGTCGACCATGGGAAGACTGGCCTTAAAATTATTCCGCAGGATGCAGCATCGATTGTCTGGGCAGTCGACTATATGCTCAGAGATCGAGATCGGGCAAAGCGCATTGCAGAAGCGGGTTACGAGGCAGCGCTTACGGTATTTAATTGGGAGAAAATCGCAGCAGGCACAGTGGACGTTTATGAAGACAGTATACCTAAATTGAAGTTAACAGGAGGTTTTGCGAAATGAAAGGCGTCATCATGGCTGGAGGAAAAGGAACAAGATTAAGGCCTTTAACATGTAATTTGCCAAAACCGATGGTACCGATGCTTCACAAGCCAGTAATGGAATACGGGATTGAATTGCTGAAGAAACACGGCATAACGGATATTGCCGTAACAGTTCATTATCTTCCTGATGCGATCCGCAACTATTTTGGAGATGGCAGTGCGTTTGGTGTCAACCTTCAATATTTTGAGGAAACGGTGCCACTCGGTACAGCTGGAGCCATAAAAGCGGCTGAAGACTTTCTTAACGAACCGTTTGTTGTCGTCAGCGGAGATGCTCTTACAGATTTTGATTTGGAAAAGGGCATTGCGTTTCATGAAGAGAAAGGAGCATCGGTCACCATCTTTATGAAGCAGGTCGAATCCCCGCTTGAATACGGAGTTATTATGACAAATGAAGATGGGAAGATTATCCGTTTTCTGGAGAAGCCAAGCTGGAACGAGGTATTCAGTGATACGGTGAACACGGGAATCTACGTTGTTGATCCTATTATTTTTTCATACATGGAGAAAGACGTACCGTTTGATTTCAGTAAGGACCTTTTTCCGCTATTGATGAAAGAAGAGCGCCACTTGTACGGGTACAGTGCAGAAGGATATTGGTCAGATATCGGCAATCTTCAGCAATACAGGCAGTCACATTATGATATGCTGAGCGGTCTAGTGGATCTGCCTATTTATGGGACAGAGATTCAGCCTGGCGTCTGGGTAGGGGAGAATTGCTATATTGAAGACGGAGCGTTCGTAGAAGGCCCTGCGAGCATCGGTGAAGGTACAGTCATTCGAAAAGGTGCCAAGGTGGAACGCCTCAGTGTCATCGGAAAGAACAGCGTGCTGTCAGCAAAGAGTTCGGTAAAGAAGAGTGTGCTTTGGAATGATGTGTACATCGGGACAGAGTCTGAGCTGAGAGGGGCGACTGTCGCCAACGGAACAAAGGTGGAAAACGGGGCATCCATATATGAGCATGCGGTTGTTGGAAACCATTGTGTCATCGGAAGAAAAGCAACATTAAAGCCGGAGGTGAAGATCTGGCCAGAAAAAGAGATTTACGAAGAAGCACTCGTTCATACCTCACTTATCTGGGGAAGGAAAGCGAGCAAATCGCTTTTCGGCTCAAGAGGAATCAGCGGGATCGCAAACGTTGAAATAACACCGGATTATGTGGCGCGTCTTGCTGCAGCGTACGGCGCTGTGCTGCCGCATGGTTCTAAAATCGGTGTCGCTTCGGATTCTGATCAATTTTCAATCATGATCAAGCAAGCATTCATGCAGGGTCTTCACTCTTCGGGCGTGAACACGTATGACATCAGCCCGACTGTATCACCCGTCGTGCGCTTTACGATCAAGAATGAAAAGCTTCAGGGCGGCATCTACTTCCGCTTTTCGAACCGCAACGATGAAAAGCAGCTGACGATCGAGTTCTATGATGAAAAAGGTCTGCCGATTCATCCAGATGCTGAGCGCAAGATTGAGAACGCCTACTGGCAGGAAGATTATCGCAGAGCCGCATTTGACCGGATTGGCCGAGGAACAGCAAATGCCGTAAAGAGTGAGGATTATATCGAAGCTCTGCTGAAGACTGTAGATGAGCGTGCCATTCAAACGGTGAAGTTCAGAGTGGTCGTCAACTATCGCCACCAGCCGTACTTAAGCTTTATTCCCGCTCTTTATAACCGCCTGAACTGTGAAATATTAACGGTCCCTTATCAGACGAGTGCAGAGGAACTCACCTCTTTCGTGCGTGCGACAAATGCTCATGTTGGAATACTTGTCGGAGAAGAAGGCGAAACGATGCGTCTTGTCACCGAGACAGGCCAAGTTCTAGATGATGAGACGATGTTAGCACTGTATGTGTTTACAGCATTTTATGATAAAAAAATGAAAGAGATGGCCATTCCCGTCTACGGATCTACTGGACTTGAAGCCATTGCTGCAGCTTTAGACGGAAAACTGATTCGAACAAAAGCCAACCCTCGCTCCTTGCTCGAAGTAGGAGAAGGAGGCATGAACTTTTTGTTTGATGCACAGTATGCGTTCATTCAAATACTGGAGCTTGTAGCCAAGAAGAACACGACGATAAGCGGACTGCTGGAAATGCTTCCTGATGTTCAGCTTCTTCGCGAACTCGTTCCTTGTCCGAAAGATAAAAAAGGCCAGGTTATGAGAAAGCTTATGGAAGATATTAAAGGAAACAATGTCGAGCTTCTAGACGGAATCAAAGTGTTTCATCCGGATGGCGGCTGGACGCTAATCCTGCCTGATTCAGAACATCCTGTTTTCACCGTATATTCGCAGGGACTTGACGAAAAGAAGGCGAAGGAATTCGCTGCGGATTATATTGATAAAATCCGTCAATATCAGCAGGTATAAGATGCCAAGACATTTGGCAGTCGGGAACGGGAATCTGCTCGTAAACATTGATAAACACATGCAGATTCGGGATATCTACTATCCATATGTTGGGCAGCAAAACCATGTGCAGGGCCACGCAAACAAAGTAGGCGTATGGATAAATGGCTCTTTTTCATGGCTATCATCACATGATTGGGAGATCATGCCGGCTTACCATAAGGATTCACTTGTCACGAGAAGTGAAGTGAAAAAAAAGGACGGCACGATCAGTCTTATCTTTGAAGATGGCGTGCATCAGCGGGAAAACATGTTTGTAAGACGTATCACCATAAAGAACCACAATGAAGAACAAGCGGAAGTCCGCTTGTTCTTTCATCAGGATTTAAACATTTATGAAACGGAAGTCGGTGATACCGCCTATTATGAACCAGATTCTAAAACTGTCATCCATTACAAGAAAAACCGATATTTCCTGTTTAACGGGCTGATGGACGGCAGCGGCATCCATCAATTCACGACTGGCATCAAGCGTTTCCAAAGTGCAGAGGGTACGTGGAGGGACGCGGAAGATGGTATCCTTAACATCAATCCGATTGCCCAAGGTTCGGTCGACAGTACCTTTTCATTAAAGGGGCTGGTTCCTGCTAATGGAGAAGTGCAGGCATTTTATTGGATGACAGCTGGACGGAACCGGAATGATGTGCTCGGCTTGAATGATTACATGATAGAAATCGGCCCCTCATTAACGGTGGATAAAATTGATGTCTATTGGCGTCGTTGGGTCAATAAGGCACCAATCGGACATGGCGGACTTGAACAGGAACTCATAGATCTTTATAAACGGAGCCTGTTGATCATTCGCACTCAAACAAATGAAAACGGCTATATCATGGCGGCAAACGATTCAGATATCCAGCAATATAACCGTGATCATTACAGCTACATGTGGCCTCGTGACGGTGCCCTTGTGGCAGCAGCTGTGACCAAAGCTGGGTTTCATGGAATGGTCAAAAATTTTTACCGCCGGTGTTCGGACCTCCTCACAAAGGAAGGATTTTTGCATCACAAATATAATCCAGACGGATCAATCGGTTCAAGCTGGCATCCGTTTGTTGATAGCCAAGGAGTTCGGCAGCTGGCGATCCAGGAAGATGAAACGGCATTGGTGCTCTGGGCGTTTTGGCAGCATTATGAGGAGACTGGAGACATTGAATTCGCCCAATCGCTATATCGGTCACTCGTGCGGCCAAGTGCCCGCTTTTTGCTGTCATTCATGAATGATCATCTGGATCTGCCACAGCCTTCCTATGATCTTTGGGAAGAGCGCAGGGGTATTTTCTCGTTTACGTCAGCCGCTGTATACGGCGGATTGATGGCAGCTTGCTCATTCGCCTCTCTCTTTGGAGAGGATGATCGCGCACTCCGCTATAAGAGGGGTGCTGAACGCGTGAAAAAAGGCATCGAACAGCATTTATTTGATCCCGCTCAGAACCGTTTTATCAGAGGCATCTATCCTAATTCGGATGGTTCGTACATCAAAGACATCACGATGGAATCAAGCATGTACGCACTGTTTGCGTTTGGAGTGTTCGACCCAAGTGATGAGCGCGTCCGAAGCACGATGGAAGCGATCGAGAGCGAACTGACCGTCAAAACCGAAGTTGGCGGGCTGGCTCGTTATTTTAACGATTATTATTTTCAGCAGACACACGATCTAAGGCGTGTGCCGGGAAATCCATGGATTATCTGCACCCTTTGGCTTGCCAAGTGGAAGATTGCCGCCGCGAAAACACCAGAAGACTTGCATGAAGCGAAGAAATGGCTGAACTGGACGCATTCCCATAGCTTCTCCACAGGTGTCCTGCCAGAGCAGATGAACCCTTTGAACGGTTCTCCGCTAAGTGTCGCACCTCTTACATGGTCGCATGCAACATTTGTTGATGTTGTGCAGGATTACCTTGTGAAGGAACGCAAACTTTTTTAAAACCGCTTGATAGAACTTTTTTGTTCTGTTATTATGTTAAAGTATGGTTTTATAACTATCCGAAACGTTAGTTAACGATTTTTGTATGGTTTGGAGGGAAACAACAATGCGTGTAAACATTACTCTAGCTTGCACTGAAACTGGTGACCGTAACTACATCACAACTAAGAACAAGCGTACGAACCCTGAGCGTCTTGAGCTTAAAAAGTACAGCCCGCGTCTTAAGAAATACACAGTTCACCGTGAAACAAAGTAATTCAAACGAACCGCCTGTGCTCCTGCAATGGAGTACAGGCGGTTTTTTGTTTTAGGCTACTATCAACAGAATTCCCACATGGCTGTATGGTCAAGGTCATTCGGAATAACAGGAAAGAACGTCTATTTTCGTTACCTTTTCATATATTTTTTATAAGTAAGAGGAGGCGATGTAGAATGGTGTCCTTTGCAGCTTATGCTGTGCTATCTGCTCTTATTGCGGCGATCAGAGAAACGGAGAGGATTCCGAATAAGTACATTCCGTTAACGGCCATTTTATTGGGTGTCCTTTATGCATGGTTTGATGAGAAGTTGCTGACAAGTGAGACGCTACTTCATGGGGTGCAGTATGCTTTATATGCAACGGGATCTGTTGCAGGCTATAAATATTTTACACAAAAACCAATGCCCCCTGTTAAATAAGTCGTTGACCCGCATGTCGGGTGATGCCTTTTTTCTCATCTAGAGAAAGAATACCTTTTTAACAGAGGGGAAATTGGACGCAGTCTAAAAGTTTAGGATGAAGTAGAAGGGCAACTCAGGCTGACTTTAAGGCTCCGCGTCAGCCGACTTTTCTTTAGCGAATGTCACAAAGTTATGAAAGCGCATTCAAAACTTCTTGCCAACCAGAGAAAGTAGTGTTAAGTTAAATGCATGAAATAAAATCTAAACGTTTACATTTAGGGGTTAAAGGATGGAGCACAAACCGAATATTCATGATGTCGCTAAGCTTGCGAACGTTTCAATCGCAACGGTTTCTCGAGTGATTAACGGGCAAGGCGGTGTACGCCCCAAAACGGAGGAAAGAATTCTGCTGGCTATTAATGAACTCGGATATATCCGAAGTGCAGCTGCAAGAACGATGAAAAAAAAGGAAACGAAAACCGTCGGGGTGATCGTCCCAGATATAAAAAATCCTTTTTTCCCTATCGTGATGGCTGGCATTGAGCAGAAAGCACGTGAGAAAGGCTACTTTACGATCTTGAGCAGTACGGATGAATCAATGGCTGTCGAAGAAAACATCATGAGAAATTTTATTGAACGCGGTGTGGATGGCGTGATCGTGACTACGGCGAATGAGAACAGTGACCATCTCAAGCTGCTAGAAACCCAGGGAATACCGATTGTAGCGGTTGACAGGGTCCTTAACAAGCTAAGCGTGGACACCGTGCTCGTTGATAATGAACAGGGTGCTTTCGATGCTGTCTCACACCTAATCAAGTTAGGGCACGAGCGAATCGCGATTATTTGCGGCCCGCTTGACACTACACCGGCTAGCAGAAGACTTATGGGATTTAAGAGAGCCATGAATGAAAATGGCTTGGCTGTCAATAGCCGCTTCATTGTACAAGGCAATTTTCAGGAAGATGGCGGTTATCAAGCTGCAAGAAAGCTGTTTTCACAAAAAGAAAGACCGACTGCGATTTTTTCATCCAACAACTTGATGAGCTTAGGATGCTTGAAGGCAATGCAGGATTTAAACTGGAAGCTAGGGCAAGAAGTGGCGTTTGTCGGATTTGATGATATAGACATTGCGACATTGATCGAGCCTAGGCTGACGGTTGTATCCAGACCAATGGATCATCTAGGTGAGCTGGCATTTCAAATGCTGCATGAACGTATGCTGGCTAAAGAGCACCTGCCGAAGAGAGAGTTTATTTTATCTCCTGAATTGATCATCAGGGATTCTTGTTCAAGAATGTAGTGCTTCAGCACTGCATTCAAAAATCTAAACGTTTACATTTTTTAATCCACAATTGAAAGCGCTTTAATTAAAAGGAGATGATCAGCATGAAAAATATCATTCAGCTGCCCGATGGGTATTTAAACAAGACACCAATCTTTCAATTTATTCTTTTATCTTTGCTGTTTCCACTTTGGGCTGCAGCAGCGAGCTTAAATGATATTTTGATCACACAGTTTAAGCATGTGTTCGAACTAAGTGATTTTGCGAGTGCACTCGTTCAAAGCGCGTTTTATGGAGGCTATTTTTTAATCGCCATCCCAGCTTCCATCGTGATCAGGAAAACAACATATAAGTTTGGCATCATTCTCGGTTTGCTCTTTTATATCGCAGGATGTTCCTTGTTCTTCCCAGCCTCCCAAATCGCTACATACACAATGTTTTTGTTTGCGCTTTTTTCTATCGCAATCGGGCTTGGCTTTTTGGAGACAGCAGCCAATACGTATAGTTCTATGATCGGTCCGCGTAAATATTCAATCCTTAGGCTGAATATCAGTCAGACGTTCCATCCGATCGGTGCTATTTCTGGTATATTGCTTGGAAAGTATCTGGTGTTTCAAGAAGGGATCAATATTGAAGAAAAGATGAAGGGGATGAGCCATTCAGAGGCGGCAGCATTCGGCCGTGAGATGCTGCAGCATACTCTCCAGCCCTATAAATATATGATATTCGTTCTTGTTGCGATTCTTATCTTATTCATCATCACGAAGTTTCCATCTTGTAAACCACTTGAAAGCAATGGCGAACAAGGGAAAGTTCCAAGTGTAAAAGAAACATTAAGTCATTTGGCTGCTAACAAACGTTATCGTAAAGGAATTGCTGCCCAGTTTTTATATGTGGGCATGCAGGTAGCCATTTGGTCATTCACGATTCGTCTGGCACTTAACCTGGACAGTTCATTAGATGAAAGAACAGCCTCTAACTTTATGGTGTACAGCTTTATCGCCTATTTTATAGGAAAGTTCATTGCTAATTTCTTGATGACACGCTATTCAGCATCAAAAGTACTCTTTTATTATTCCCTTATAGGCACGGCAGTCCTGCTTTATGTGGCCTTTGTACCAAACATTACAGCCGTTTATGGGGCAATCTTAATCAGTGTATTGCTCGGACCTTGCTGGCCGACGATCTATGCAGAGACGCTTGAAACGGTAAAAGAGAAGAAATATACAGAGATGGCCGGAGCTATTCTCGTTATGTCCATCATTGGCGGTGCTGTGGTCCCTGCAGTGCATGGTGTGATATCTGATAGCGTTGGGTCGCTTCAGACTGCCTTCATTGTGCCAGCTGCCTGTTTCTTGTATATTGCCTACTATTTTTATAATGAGATGAAAATACAAGATCAACAGATGATGAATGAAACCGAGTGGCAAGAACAAAAAGCACTTTAAATTTCAAACATCTTTCATTGGTACAGGCTGCTTTTTGCAGCCTGTCAATCTAGCAGCATAGAAAAGGAGAAAAATATGAACGGAACCATTCAACTAGAACGCCGTTTTTTTCAAGAGAAGGCCTTTATTTTTTTCAAAAATGATGAATTCACGGTTACTCTATTCTCGTATTCTTCTGGAATCGAAGCCGTTGAAATAAAAAACTCAAGAGGCAGAATGGTCGTCCTGCCTTATTTCGGCCAGATGATCTGGGATCTGGAGTTTGACGGCATTGATTTAAAAATGAAAAATATGTTCAGTGAACCGAAGAAATCGCAGGATATTATCGGGACCTACGGATGCTTTGCCTTTCATTCAGGGCTTGTCCGCAATGGCTGCCCAGCACCAGAAGATGACCACCCTCTTCATGGCGAGATGCCATGTGCGGCCATGGATCATGCATGGCTCGAATTAACAGAAAACAGCGTGAAGGTTTGCGGCTCATATGAGTATGTTATGGGATTTGGCCATCATTATTGCGCCAGCCCTTCTGTTGAACTGCATGCATCCAAAACGTACGTTACAATAAACATGAACGTAGAAAACCTATCACGCAGCAGGATGCCGCTGCAATATATGTGTCATACAAATTTTGCGTATTTAGAGCAGGCATCATTTAAGCAAAGCATCCCAAGCAGCCTTTTTTCGCTTAGGGAATCGATTCCAGCACATGTTAAAACCACTGAAAATTGGCTGGAATACAATGCTGCAATCCGTTCTGGAGAGCAAGTTCTTGAAACGTTGAGCACCCCGGAACTATATGATCCTGAGATCGTGTTTTTTGCAGACCGGTTAGATGAATACGAAAAGGATGCTGAATTTCAAATGATTTCCCCAGAAGGAACCACTTTCTTCACAAAGTTCTCTACTAAAGAATTGAACTATGCAACTCGATGGATACTGAACAATCCAGATCAGAAAGTAGCAGCATTCGTGCTTCCTGCCACATGCCGGCCAGAAGGCTACCTAGCTGCAGAAAAAGCCGGTACGCTTATTTCTCTTGCGGGCGGAGAAAAAAAGTCGTTCACTGTCATTACCGGAAAAAAATAAGGAGGAAGAATGATGGATATCGCCGTTATTGGTTCAAACATGGTTGATCTGGTGTCATATATCGAAAGGATGCCTAAAGAAGGGGAAACCCTTGAGGCGCCAGATTTTGAAATAGGCTGCGGAGGAAAAGGTGCAAATCAGGCGGTTGCCGCAGCGAAAATGGGTTCTGATGTCATGATGGTCACGAAAGTGGGGGATGACCTTTTCGCTGATAACACCATTGCCAACTTTAAGAAACATGGCATTGATACAGAATATGTGGTTAAAGTTCCTGGAACATCCAGCGGAGTGGCTCCCATATTTGTCGATAAAGAATCAAAGAATAGTATTTTGATCATTAAAGGGGCGAATAAGCAGTTAGCTCCTGAAGACGTGGACGCTGCTGCTGAAAAAATAAAAAAATGCTCCGTGATCGTGCTTCAGCTTGAGGTTCCTTTAGAGACGGTATACAGGGCGATTGATTTTGGAAATGAGTGGAACATACCCGTCATTTTAAATCCCGCCCCCGCTTCAAAAGAACTGGACTTTCAATATGTTTGCAAAAGTGACTACTTTATACCTAACGAGAGTGAACTTGAGATTTTAACAGATATGCCTGTCACGACTGAATCTGAAATCGCTGCCGCGGCTTCCTCGCTCGTTCAAAAAGGACTGAAGAATGTCATCGTTACAATGGGTAGCCGAGGTGCGATGTGGGTTACGAATGAAGCCGTTCATGTGGTTCCTTCATACCCGGTAAAGGCAATAGACACCACTGGAGCGGGCGATGCGTTTATTGGGTGCTTCTCACACGGCCTCGTTAAGCACGGTGATGTGCTAGAAGCCATGAGGAAGGCATCAGCTTTTGCTGCTTTGAGTGTCACGAAACGAGGTAGTCAAGCTTCCTATCCGAATGAAGATGAACTGCAGCCGTTTTTATTGTCTAACGTATAACCGCAAAAAGGATTTCCTTTGATAAAAAGGATCTCCTTTTTTTGTTTTACTAAAAATTTCCCATTTGCTGTATTTTCTCTGCTAATATGAAGAAAAGACGTAGGAGGGAATTGAGAGGTATGTGGTTTATATTCAGGTTCTGGGCAAAGGTTTCGCGCTTGAACTTTGGGGCGATCATCTTTTCTGCTGTTTCTGTCATCGTGTTCAGTTCTATTTCTATTTATTGGATTGAACCCGGCACGTTTGAAAAGCCGTCAGATGCTTTGTGGCTTGTGATGACGACGGTCTATACTGTCGGCTACGGAGATCTTTCGCCTAAAACAACAGAAGGGCGTCTCTTTTTTATGCTTTTCGTCTACCCGATTGGGTACGGAACCGTCGCGCTTTTTGTCGCTAAGCTTTTTGATGTGATCACGTCATTCAGACGATTAAGGGAGGAAGGCAAATTGAGTTTTAAAGGCACAGCTCATTACATTTTGATCGGCTGGTCCAAAAAGACCGAAACAGCGGTATATGAGATTTTCGATGCAGAACCGGACGCACACATCGTGCTGATTGATGAAAAAGAGACAACACCGATGTTTCACCATAATCTGCATTACATAAGAGGAGACGCTTCTGAGGAGGAGACGCTGCTCAAAGCGAACGTTCTTCAGTCCAAATCAGTCTCTATTTTTTCTGATGATACAATGGATGCTCTTTCTGCAGACGGCAAATCGCTGCTAGTGGCTTCTGCCGTGGAAAGCTTATCGGCTATGTACAGTACATCCATTTATACGGTTGTTGAGATTATGAAAGAAACACACCTTGCTAAGTTCAAACATGCAAAAGTGAACGAGCCGGTGCTCTCAACGGACAGTGTTTCGCGGCTGATGGCCCAAGCGATGCTGCATAATGGTTCGAGCGAATTTTTTTATGAGCTTTTGAGTAAGAAGGAAGGTGAGAACCTTTACGAGATCACGAGCAGGGCGGAGTGGGGGACATACCGCGAAGCATTTCTCGCTTTGATGGAGCAGGGGGCCATCCTCGTTTGGGACACGCAAAAAAAGGCGGTCAACAATAAAATGAACGAAACCATACCCGAAGGATCCAGGCTCTTCGTCATCTGTGATGAACATGCTTACAAAAGGATATCTTAACCATAAATAAGAAACCGCCCTCATTCAAAATGAGGGCGGTTTCTCTGTGATTACGATTGGATAGCTGCTTCTAATGCCATCACGATCATGTCGTTAAACGTCGTCTGGCGCTCTTCTGAGGTCGTTTCTTCACCTGTAAAGATATGGTCGCTGACTGTCAGGATAGACAGAGCGTTTCTGCCATATTTGGCAGCAAGAGTGTAAAGAGCTGTCGTTTCCATCTCTACAGCAAGAACGCCGTAATCGCCAAGCTTTTTCACCATGTCCATGCTCTCACGGTAGAACGTGTCAGCAGTAAGCACGTTCCCGACACGGACGCTCAATCCCTTTTCGAGACCCGCATCGTATGCTTTTTTCAGCAGATCAAAATCGGCGCAAGGAGCAAAGTCGAAACCAGGGAAGATGAGGTGGTTCATTCTTGAATCTGTACACGTTGTCATTGCAATGATCACGTCGCGCACTTTCACATCTTTCTGAATCGCACCGCATGTACCGACACGGATCAAGTTCTTCACGCCATACTCATTCATCAGCTCATTCACGTAAATGGAAATCGATGGCACGCCCATTCCTGTTCCTTGAACAGAAACACGCTTTCCTTTGTACGTTCCTGTAAAACCGAGCATTCCTCGTACTTCGTTGTAGCATGTTACATCTTCAAGAAATGTTTCTGCAATGTATTTAGCGCGCAGCGGGTCGCCGGGTAATAGAATGCTTTCTGCTATATCGCCTTGTTTCGCATTAATATGTATGCTCATGTTCGTGCCTCTGCTGTTACTTCTTCAGCAGCAGGCTTTCACCTCCAATAAAGTAATGGGTTATACTGCCCCTTTATACAATACAACTTATCCATCAGTATGTAAAAGACTGTCCAATAAAATTCATAAAGAAAACTAGGCTGATTCTAAGCCTTATATTCAGCCTTAGTAGCCCTCACACTATGTACGTTAACTTTTTTGCCACATCGAGTAATCATCTTGCGAAAAAGTTATACTTTTGTAAAAAAGACAAGCACCTCTATGAGGCGCCTGTTTTTACTCTTTTTTCTCTTCCTTTAGCCGTCCAGTTCTCTTGGCGGCTTCCTTCAATATGACTTCTATTTGAGCGTTCACACTCCGCAGTTCATCGTCCGCCCATTTTTCAAGAACGTCATAAAGCTTTGGATTGATACGGAGGGGAAACGCTTTGCGCTTTACCATGGCTGCACATCCTTAATGAATCGTACCGGCGTTGATGATCGGCTGGCTGCCTTTTTCTGAAACGAGTGCGACGAGCAGATTGTTCACCATCTGCGCCTTTTTCTCTTCATCCAGATCCACGACACC
The DNA here is from genome assembly GCF_042665465.1 of Fictibacillus iocasae. Taxonomy (NCBI): domain Bacteria; kingdom Bacillati; phylum Bacillota; class Bacilli; order Caryophanales; family Fictibacillaceae; genus Fictibacillus; species Fictibacillus iocasae. Next base: position 38,578 of record NZ_JBHTCP010000003.1, read on the forward strand.
TTCTTCAGAAAGCTGTTCGATCGCTGACTTAACGAGGCCTACTGCTCCGTCCACGATTACTTTTCTTGCGGAGAGGACGGCTTGTGCCTGCTGGCGCTGCAGCATCGCAGAGGCAATCTCTGATGAATAGGCGAGATGCATGATTCGCGCTTCGAGCACTTGTACTCCTGCTAGATCAAGGCGCTTTTGCAGGTCGATCGCCAGCTGTTCGGCGATCTCGTCACTATGCTGCCGGAGACTCATCGTGTTTTCTTCGCCGTGAACATCGTACGGGTATTGGCTGGCGATGTGCCGGATGCCGGTCTCGCTTTGAATATGAACGAAGCGTCCGTAGTCTTCCACATCAAACACGGCCTTCGCTGAATCTGATACTTTATATACCACAACAGCCGCGATTTGAATCGGATTACCTTGCAGATCATTCACTTTAAGCTTCTCACTCGTAAAGTTGGATACTCTAAGGGAAACGTTTCGCTTTAATGTAAGAGGTACGGTCAGCCAGAAGCCTTGCTCGCGGATCACGCCGACGTACGTGCCAAAAAAAGTGAGGACTTTTGCTGAATTCGGCGCGACCACGGTTAAACTGGATAGAACAACCAGTGCAGCCAGACCGCAAAGTGCAGCTGCGAATAGATATAGCGGTCCGGATTCAGGAACGTTCAACACAAAAAAAACGGCTGCAGCGCCGAACAGCAGAGAAGCTAACGTCCCTAAAAAACCATTCATCTTCCAAACATTTTTCTCCATAATTTTGTCCCCCTTATTGAATATCAAAGTGATATCACATCTATATCATATCATGGAATAATTGGTAAATATATACTTTTTTGTGTGCGTGCTCAAATAAAAAAAGCGGTATGGTCACCGCTTAAACATTCCTTCTATTTTGGATATGGTTTGCTTTAATAAATCAATAGTCCGCATCGTGTCGCCGCTGTATTCGTAGCTGTGATTGGCCCCTTCCGCTATCGTGCATTCCAAGCGGCCTCTATTCATAATTTTTTCCACAGCGTCAGCTGAGTAATGGCGGTCATCGCTTCCAATAAAGACAAGTCCATCTTGAATGGTGCTGAGCATGGATTCTAAAACCATGTTCTCATGCAGCAGCGGTGTCAGCCAGACTGTTTCAGCAGACGAAAAGGGTTCATTTTTCAGCAATGCGGCCATCGCAATAGTGCCGATAGATTTTCCGATCAAAAAATAGCTGTTATACTTTCGGCTGCATAGAACGTCTGCCAGAACATCAAGCGAATCCTGCTGCAGTGCCTCATCGATCTCCTGAATGCTGAAACAACGGTAATCATCGCTTGAATAACGATAGTTCACATGAAGCACATCGCAATTGTGATGAAGGGCAACCCCTGTGGCATAGTGCAGCAAAGGCCCTTCCGCACTGTAGCCAAGCCCCGGCAGTATGACGGCCAGTGAAGACGCGTCTTCTGATACTGAAAGCAGCGTGTACGGTACATCCAGCCCTTTATATCCCGTTATGCTTCCTCTCGATCCATTCAGGTTCATTGATTTCCTCCAATAATCTTTTCTGTTTTTCAAGTTCTCCTAAACTGCTGCAATCTCCTTCTAAAGTCGTACCTTTTGTTCCATGCTTTGCCCGAGGTGAGTTTCAGCAGAAATAAATACAATGAATATATGATAAAGGAAAGGTTTTGAAAGAATGAACCATTATATTTGTAAAACATGCGGCGTAGAGTATGCAAAAACCGCTGAGCCGCCGATGAACTGTATCATATGTGATGATGAAAGACAGTACATCCCGCAAAATGGACAAAGATGGACGAGTATGCAGGAGATGATCAGAAGCCGCATTTACAGCAATGAAATCATTCAGCAAGAAGACAACCTTTGGAGCATCACGACAAAGCCTGAATTTGCTATCGGCCAGTCCGCCTATCTTTTGAAAACAGAATCACTAAACGTGCTGTGGGACTGTGTCACGTATCTGGATGATGATACTGAGCGGCGAATTCGCAACCTTGGCGGCTTGGACGCCATCGCCCTTTCGCATCCCCATTATTATTCTGCTCAAGCGGAGTGGGCAGAGCGGTTCAATGTTCCGCTGTATATACATGAAGACGACAGATCATGGGTCATGAGAAACACCCCTCATATTGTGTTTTGGAGCGGAGAAGTGCTTCCGCTGACCAGCGAGATCACGCTGATCCGACTCGGCGGCCATTTTAAAGGCGGAGCGGTGCTTCATTATCGCGGCGGCGAGCGGGAGGGGGGCTTGCTTTTGAGCGGGGACATACTCACTGTAACAGCCGACCGGAGGCATGTAAGTTTTATGTACAGCTATCCTAACTACATTCCTCTCCCAGCTTCTACGGTCAAACGCATGGCAGATGTATTAAAGAGATATTCATTTAGTGCGCTTTATCAAGCGTTTTTAAGAAAGGTTGAGAGTGAGGCAGATTTTAGGGTGCAAAAATCGGCAGAGCGTTATATCGCTGCGCTCGAAGGCACTTATTTCAGCACATGATGTACCGGTTTCCTTTTTTCGTTATACTGTCACTATAGTGATTTGAGGAGGTCATCATCTTGGATAAAAAAGAATGGCGCCGATTGATGAAACAAAAGCTGCACCAGCTGCAGGATGAAGAACGACGAAAAATATACGAGGAAATTCATAAGAAACTGTTCTCCTCAACGTTATGGCGTGACGCCGAAACAATAGGCATTACCGTTTCTCGTGATTTTGAGCTTCCTACAAAACCGGTTATCGAAAAAGCGTGGCAGGAAGGAAAAACGGTTGCAGTGCCAAGATGCCAGAAGGATTCAAAGACCATGGAGTTCAGGGTGATCACGTCTTTCAGCGATCTGGAAAATGAGTATATGGATCTTTTTGAACCGATCGTGAAAAAAACAGACGTGCTGATCGGAGACCAAATTCATTTGATGTTCGTTCCTGGGCTCGTTTTCAGTCTGAAAGGCTTTCGAATCGGTTACGGAGGAGGGTATTATGATCGTTACCTGGCGAATTATCAAAACCCAACACTCTCTCTTGCTTTCTCGTTCCAGATAACAGCTGACGTCCCTAGTGAGCCGTTTGATATCCCCGTCGACTTTTTGCTCAGCGAAGACGGTCTGGTGAAAGTGTGAACAGCATGTATGCGGCGATAATCGGCATCAGTCTTTTTTGTGTGATCATACTATGGCAGCGTCTTCTCACAAAGGGAGGCGCTCTGGCTGCCTTTTTTCTAGGAGTTACGTCTTTCGCGGCGTTTGGCGGCCGCAGCCTCATGATAATAGGTGCGTTTTTTGTGAGTTCAATGTTGTGGACGAAAGTGGGAAAAAGCAAAAAGGATGAGTCGCAAATATTGCGTCATGAATCAGGCGGAAGATCAGCGGGGCAAGTGCTCGCCAACGGCGGTGCTGGACTATTGGCAGCACTGCTGTCACTATTGTTTCCTTCACCTATATGGATCGCAGCCTTCGCTGCTTCGTTTGCAGAAGCGGCGGCGGACACATGGGCTTCTGAGCTTGGTTTTCTTTCAAAATCCAAGCCGTATCACATTAAGCTTCGCAAACGGGTGGAAGCGGGGCTTTCAGGAGCCGTTTCCACTTTCGGTACAGCCGCTGCGATAGCAGGAGGAGCCTTTATTTCGGTGATTTCCTTAGTGCTGTATGATGAAATAACGCCTGCCACTCTTGTTTTTATTCTCATAGGTGCAATTGCCGGCTGTTTCGCAGACACCTTATTTGGGGCATATGTGGAACCGTCCTATACATGCCGTGTTTGTGGTATCCAGACTGAGGCGGACGAACATTGTGGATGGAAGCCTGTGAAAATCTGGGGCAGCAGACTGATGACAAACAACGCTGTCAACTTCCTTTCTTCTTTGACTGCTGGCGGCCTGGCGCTTGCCGCTTCTGCTTTACTAGCGTGAGTGAATAATTTAAGACGCATTAGTGGAAAGTAAGGGAAGAAAGGGGCGAAACCAAGATATGCGATTTCTGTTAAAAACCATTCTGCTTATAGGCGCTGGTATGATGGGGTACAAATACCGTTATCGACTTTTAAACATGGCACTCGGAGTACCTGCGATCAGACGCTTTGCAGTAGGCAGCGCCATGTCATTTCCAGGCGTGCGTTCTAAAGTAATGGATGACATTTTTGAATAACCAGACTGCTATTTTCTTTGACCTCGATGACACTCTTATCGATTACGAAGCCGCTTTTGAGCAGGCTTCTTTATTTTCGATCAAAGCTTTGCACCCACATCGTGATGAGAGAGAGTTTTTTCAGTTCTTTAAATATTATTGTGACGCATATTGGAGCAGCTATGAAAAGGGCTCTTTGTTAAAACAGGAATATCAAGCGTTGCGTTACAACAAAGCAGTGGAAGCCATGGGCTATCACGCTGAAGAAAGGGAGGCTTGTTCATTTCAAGAGCAGTTAATACAAAAAATTCCGGAAGTCTGTTCTCCCTTTCCATGGAGTGTCCATGTTCTTACCTGCCTGAAGTCTCAGGGGATTCCCTGGGGAATCATCAGCAATGGATATTCCAGCCTGCAAAGGGCAAAAATGGGGTGCCTGCCAACTTTGCCAGAGGAAAGACATATTTTTATTTCTGAAGAGAATGGCTTTGAAAAGCCCAACCCCGATTATTTCCGGTTTGTTCAGAAAAAAACAGGATGGATGCGGCCAGTTTATGTAGGAAATTCATATGAACTGGATATAGTGCCAGCAAAAGAAGCCGGCTGGAGAACCCTTTGGTTAAGCCCTGAAAATGGAAAAACTCCGATCATTACGCCTAGCCTGCTTGCCTCCTTCCTTACTTCGCAATATTTAGTATAATAAGGACAGACATATCGAACAGGGGGAAGCTAGTATGAAAATGACTGACAGCCAAAATATCGTGAACCTTCTAAAAGAACTCGTACATATCCCTAGTCCGTCAGGCTTTGCACATAAAGCGGTAGCGCACGTAGGACAATTTCTTGAAAAGAATGGCGTCGATTATACCATAACGAACAAAGGAGCGATCATTGGCACGATTAAAGGGATCGATGATTCCAAGCATAGGATGCTGACAGCTCACGTAGATACGCTAGGCGCGATGGTGAAAGAAGTGAAAAGCAGCGGGCGGCTGAGCCTTTCCATGATCGGCGGGTACTATTGGAACACGGTCGAAGGCGAATATTGCACCATCCATACTTCATCAGGAAAAGAAATCACCGGCACGGTGCTTATGCATGAAACAGCTGGCCACGTCTATAAAGGTATGAATGAGCTTAAACGAGATGAAAAGCATATGGAAGTAAGGGTGGATGGGGTATTCACGAGCAAGGAAGATGCGCTCAAAGCAGGGATTTCTGTTGGGGATTTTGTTTCGTTTTCTCCGCGATTTGAGGAAACCGAGTCAGGGTTCATCAAATCAAGACACCTTGATGATAAAGCTAGTGTTGCCATCTTGATGCAAATCATAGAAACGATCAAGCAGCAGAAAATCAATCTGCCGTACACGACGCATTTCCTGATCAGCAACAATGAAGAAATCGGCTATGGCGGGAACTCCAGTATTCCGGCAGAGACGGTAGAGTATTTGGCGGTCGATATGGGAGCGATCGGAGACGGCCAGGCGACAGATGAATTTACGGTTTCCATCTGCGCTAAAGATTCTAGCGGCCCTTATCATCTTGGTTTACGAAACCAGCTTGTGCGATTGGCTGAAGAAAACGGCATCGAATATAAAGTGGATATCTATCCGTATTATTCTTCTGACGCTTCAGCAGCGATTAAGGCAGGATACGATATCGTCCACGGTTTAATCGGTCCAGGAATCGATGCCTCTCATGCTTTTGAACGGACACACATTCAATCACTTCTTCACACCGCTAATTTAATATTGGCGTATCTACAGTCGTCTATGAACAGAGAACATGCATAGATGGTGATGTGAGACGGCTGTATTCTGCTAAGTAAGAGACCGTACCCTTTCAACAGGAAGGTGTACGGTCTTTTGTATGAAGACACATAACGTTGCATCACGATTTCACCAAAAATAAATAACATAATGTTATTATGGTTAACAGCTTGGTGCAGCCATGTATTAATTTTGATTTTCACGTTAAGGATGGTAACAGGAGGGATTAGTACCTTGAGTTATTATCCAAAAAAACATCCTATCACCACTTCGTTTGATGAAAACGTTGCTTATTTGAAAAAGCAGCTGGGCATTGATATCAGCTTTGACTGCTTATACTTGGATTTGGAATATGCGGGGAGGAGAATGGCTTTCTTTATGATCGACGGTTTTATCAAGGATGATATCCTGCATTATTTGATGAAGCTGCTATCTCAGCTGGAGCCTGGAGATCTCGATCCTAACCCGCTTATGAAGCTGTTGAAAACGCACATTCCTTACATTGAAGTTGGCAAGACAGATGATTTAAATCAAGGGGTAGACTGGGTGCTCAGCGGACCGGCCATTTTACTGTGTGAAGGTGTGGATGCAGTCATCTCCATCGATGCCAGAACGTATCCTGTCAGAGGTCCAGAAGAGCCAGATGTGGAAAAAGTGGTGCGCGGAGCACGCGACGGTTTTGTTGAGACGATTATTTTTAACACGGCGCTGACGAGAAGAAGGGTACGCGACCGTTCGCTCCGTATGGAGTATTTAAGCATCGGCAGGCGCTCTAAAACGGATGTGTGTGTCTCGTATATCGAGGATATCGCTGATCCTCACATCGTAAAAGAAATTAAAGAATCGCTTAAGAAAATTGACACAGACGGTTTGCCGATGGGTGAAAAAACGGTGGAAGAGTTCGTTTGCGGGAGGCATTGGAACCCGTATCCGCTAGTGCGCTATACTGAGCGGCCAGACACAGCAGCGGTGCATCTGCTTGAAGGCCATGTTTTGGTTTACGTGGACGGCTCTCCAGCGGTCTTGATTACTCCGACAACATTCTGGCACCATCTGCAGCATGCCGAAGAATATCGGCAGAAGCCTGTAGTGGGGGCTTATTTGCGGCTCGTTCGATTTCTTGCGGTATGGGTCTCCATTTTTCTTCTTCCGCTCTGGTATTTGCTGGCGGTCGAACAAGGGCTGCTCCCGGCAGAGCTTACGTTTATCGGGCCTGAAAAAGATGCAGCGATTCCGCTACTTATCCAATTTATATTAATCGAGCTGGGAATGGACATGCTTCGAATGGCAACCATCCATACACCTTCTGCCGTTTCCACCTCACTCGGTCTCGTCGCAGCGATTTTAATCGGTTCTGTGGCTGTAGAAGTAGGCATGTTCATCAACGAGGTCATTTTATATCTCGCGATTGCAGCGATCGGCACATTTGCGACACCTACCTACGAGCTAAGCTTGGCGAACCGGATCGTCCGGCTGCTATTGCTGCTTGTCACCGCGTTATTTGGAGTTCCTGGTTATGTGGGGGGATCTGCACTGCTCATACTCTTTTTTACAACGTTCAAGTCCTTTCATATCCCTTATTTATGGCCATTCATCCCATTTAACTATCGAGCACTTCGCGATGTGGTCTTCCGTTCCCCTATCCCGCTAAAAAACAGAAGACCGGCTGTTCTTCATCCAAAGGATCCGGATAGATAACGTGTGAAGCCAGGAGATAATCTCTTCTGGCTTTTTTTATATGGAAGAGAAAGAGATCAGCGAATAAAAACGGTTTATAAATTTGTGCAAAGGCTTGCATTGATTTGATATAATATGATCGGTGATGAAAATGAAAACGTTTTATGATGTTCAGCAGCTGCTGAAAAGATTTGGGTCGTTTATTTATACGGGACACCGGCTAGGTGACATTGAGCTCATGATGGATGAGGTGCGTCAGCTTTATACAGACAACCTGATACAAGCAGATGAGTTTCAAAAAGCCGTGCTCATTCTCCGAGCCGAACAAAATAAATTTCAATAAAGGGGACATTAAGATGGCAGAACAATGGCTTGCAGGAATAGATGTTGGCGGTACAACGATAAAGATGGCCTTCGTTTCGATGGAGGGGGAGATCATTCAAAAGTGGGAGATTCCGACAGATGTATCCGAAGGCGGAAAACATATCACAACACATATTAGCAGCTCTTTAAAACATACATTAAAGACACTCGGTAAAGAGGAAGGCGTCTTAAAAGGAATCGGATTAGGTGCACCTGGATTTATCGAGATGAAAACAGGGTTTATTCATCAGGCAGTCAACATCGGGTGGAAGGATTACCCGCTGAAAGACGAACTTGAAAAAGAGACAGGCCTTACTGTGACAGTGGAGAACGATGCAAACATGGCAGCGATTGGAGAAATGTGGAAAGGTGCAGGTAATGGAGAAAGCGACCTATTGTGCGTAACACTCGGAACAGGGGTGGGTGGAGGAATCATTTCCAACGGTCAAATCGTGCATGGGGTGAACGGAATGGCAGGAGAAATCGGCCATATCACGAGCATTACAGAAGGCGGAGCGGCATGTAACTGCGGAAAAACTGGCTGCATTGAAACCATCGCATCGGCTACGGGTATTGCGAGAATTGCAGCGGTTGGTATGGAGAATCATCGAGATTCTTCGCTGTATGACATTTGGAAAGAATCGAAGACGTTAACAGCAAAGGACGTAGCGGTAGAGGCTGAAAAAGGAGATGCGTATGCCGCTCAAGTACTTGATGAAATCACGTTCCACCTCGGTCTAGTTGTCGCGAACTTGTCAAATGCCATCAATCCAGGAATGATCGTCATCGGTGGCGGGGTCTCCAGCGCAGGTGAGACGCTGTTAAGGCCGCTTCGCACACATTTTGAGAAGTTCGCTCTTCCACGCGTAGCACAAGGCGCTCAATTCGCCATTGCCACACTAGGCAATGACGCCGGTGTAATCGGTGGAGCATGGCTCGCAAAACAAAGCATCAAATAAAAATAACAGCAGCCTCCTGAACATTCAGGAGGCTTATTTTTGATAGGAAAAGGGAATCGAGCTTATTGAACGCTCTGCTTTTGAAACTTTTTTTATGGTGTTCCGTCTAATGATTTGGCTGTATAAAAAGCACCTTGTCGTATAATCTCTTTATTTGTCAGAATCTTGAATTAGTCCTTTAGGGTATTGTAATCCCCATTGAAACACTATATTATAACCTTTATGTAAAGGGATATTAAAAAATTATTAAGTGTTCGTAAAGGATGGTAGCCGGCTGAAAGCAGGACCCTTTAGGTTATCAGGGAAGCTAGGAGGTAGACGGAACTCATGAAGCAAAAGATGAAGCAGACTTTTTCCGATTATCAGTTCTTTTTTATTGCGATAATGTTTTTATGGATTAAAACATATGTCATTTACAAAACAGCTTTTGACATTCCCATGGAGAACACCATGCAGCAGGTGATATTATTTATCAACCCACTCAGCTCCACCGTGCTGTTTTTCTTGTTCAGTTTATATTTTCAAGGGAAAGCTCATAGGCACATGATCGTTTTGATCAGTGCAGCAGCTTCTTTCGTCATGTATGCTAATATGGTGTTTTATCGATTTTTTAATGATTTTATTACCATACCGGTACTTTTTCAGACGAGCAACATGGGGGACCTGGGTAACAGTGTTTTCACACTGATAGAGCCTTTGGATATGCTCGTGTTTGCTGACATTATTCTGCTCGCTGTCTGGATGAACCGCAAAGGCTATGCACCAAAACGTGCAACAAGAAAACAAATCGGACTTACCTTTACTGCGGCTGTCGTGTTGTTCATCGTGAATGTGGGCATCGCAGAAACGGAAAGGCCACAGCTTTTGACACGTTCGTTTGACAGGGAGATGCTGATCAAGAACATCGGTACTTATAACTACCATGTATACGATGCCATTATTCAATCCAAAGCAAAAGCGCAGCGTGCGTTCGCAGATGGAAGTGAAATTACCGACGTCGAAAACTATGTCAGCGCCAACTATAAAAATCCAGATCCCAAAATGTTTGGCAAGGCAAAAGGGAAAAATGTCTTTCTGATTTCGGTGGAATCTACACAAAATTTTGTAATAAATGAAACGGTAAACGGCAAAGAAATCACACCATTTTTAAATGATCTGATCCAGGAAAGCTACTATTTTCCTAACTTTTATCACCAAACAGGGCAAGGGAAAACCTCAGATTCGGAATTTTTGCTCGATAATTCACTCTACCCGCTGCCAAGCGGTGCTGTATTCTTCACTCATGCGCAAAATCAATACAACGCAACACCGGAGCTGATCAAAAAGCACGGTTATGAGTCTGCTGTATTGCATGCCAATAATAAAAGCTTTTGGAATCGTGATATTATGTACGATTCGCTTGGCTATGACAAGTTTTTCTCGTTAAAAGAATATGATGTGACGCCAGAGAATTCAATCGGCTGGGGACTGAAGGACCGCGAGTTTCTTCAGCAGTCACTGCCACATATTCAGTCGATGAAAAAGCCATTTTATGCGAAGTTCATCACACTAACCAATCATTTTCCGTTCACATTAGATGAAGAAGATGAGTACATTCCTGAATGGACTTCAGCGGATGGAACGGTAAACCGATACTTCACGACGGTCCGTTATACGGATGAAGCGTTAAAAGAATTCTTCGCGTCAGTAAAGAAGGCCGGGCTTTATGAGGATTCGATCTTCATTCTTTACGGAGACCACTACGGGATCTCTGAAAACCATAATCCTGCAATGGCCCAGTTCCTAGGCAAAGAGATCACGCCATTTGAGTCGGTGCAGCTGCAAAAGGTTCCGCTGATAATCCACATGCCTGGTGAAAAAGGAAAAGTTTTGCCAACAGTCGGAGGTCAAATTGACCTGAAACCGACCATCATGCATCTATTAGGAATAGAAACCAAGAACGATATTCAGTTTGGAACGGATTTGTTTGCGAAAGACCGCCAGGATTTCGCGGTATTGCGAGATAACTCGTATATCACAAAAGATGCGCTATTTACTGGAAACATCTGCTACGATAAGCGTACTGGAGAAAAAACGGACAGCAAGCTTTGTGAGCCTCTTGGTGCACGAGCAAAAACGGAGCTGCAATATTCCGATAAGATTATCTACGGTGACCTTCTTCGTTTTCTTAACAAAAACAGCAGCCAAGTGACCAAGTGAAAAGGACGAAAGATAAGAAAAGCGGGAACCCAGAAATAGCGGGTTTCCGCTTTCTTTTTGGCATAAACAGCAAAGTGTTTCATACACTTTTACGAGCAGAAAGGGAGGTGTTTTCTGTGAAAGTGAAAGTAAGGAACGGTGATACGATCACCTATTATAGCCGCTTGTTCTCTCTTCCGCCTTCGCTGATTTTATCAGAGGACGGAAAAGAAACGATGATACAGGGTGACACCATCATCATACCCGGGTATAAAATAAGTCCCTACCAAGTCAAGCAGGGAGATACACTCATTGGTTTAAGTGAAGCGTTATCAGTGCCAGTTGATATGCTGCATTTACTTAATCAAGAAAAACTGAGCGAGAATGGGGCTTATTGGAACATACCGCAAAGGATGGAGGATGCTTTATATTCCGGGAAAAAGGAGTATACATCTGAAACGCTTCAAAAAGACGCCGAATCACTCACTAACGCCTATCCGTTCATCCGAAAAGAAGTGATTGGACATTCTGTGCTAGAGAAGCCTATTATTATGCTGATCATAGGGAACGGCCCCAAAAAGGTTCATATAAACGCTTCATTTCATGCGAACGAATGGATCACCACAGGGGTATTAATGGAATTCTTGCAGCGCCTGGCACAATCAGCTGTATCTAATGGAAATTTGGCAGAGATCAAAGCAAGAAAGCTGATAGAAGACATCACAATTTTTGCTGTGCCTATGGTGGACCCTGATGGAGTGGACCTTGTTCTGAAAGGCCCGCCTGCTCATCCTGAGTTTGGCCCTCTTGCAATGAGTCTCAATAAGAACAGCAGTGATTTCACAGGATGGAAAGCGAATATAAGAGGAGTGGACTTAAACAATCAGTTTCCTGCTCTTTGGGAGATAGAAAAAGAAAGAAAACCACAGCAGCCATCGCCACGTGACTATCCTGGAGATGAACCGCTCAGTGAACCTGAAGCAAAGGCTATGGCGCTCATTGCTGAAACATATCGATTTGATGCGGTAATTGCCCTGCACACACAAGGACAGGAGATCTATTGGGGATTTGAAGGCAGAGAGCCGACGGTATCAGAAGAGGTTGTGAAAAAGATGGAGCAGCGAACCGGTTACCGAGCCCTTCAATATCTAGACAGCTACGCAGGATATAAAGATTGGTTTATCTATCATTTTCAAAAACCAGGATTCACTATTGAGCTTGGCCTTGGTGTGAATCCCATTGATTTGGAACAGTTTGAAGAAATCTACCAGCAGGCGGTTCAGATCTTTCTGGCTGCCATGGAATGATGCAGACAAAAACCGTCAGTTCCAGGTAAAGGAACTGACGGTTTTTGGCGAGAACATGTTCAATTAGTGTCCTGATGTGCCTCCGCTGCCGAAGAAAGTGTCAAGAACCGTCATGACAGTAAACCAGCCGAACACGGCAAACGTTAAAAAAGCGAAGCCGGCGGCAAACAAGTTTTTAATTTTGAGTGTGCGCAACAAACCAAAAGCAGCCAGGATGGCCACTAAGCCTGTAATGATCGCTAATCCCATTTTAAAGCCCCCTTGCTGTGTAATAATCCGTTACTATGTAGATAAAATGACTAACACTGTATTATTTTACTTGTTTTAAAAGTATTTGTACAGTAGTCAATTGTAAGAAATGAATGCGATTACAAGACGGTAGGCCTCTGCCGTGCGGCGTATCAGCTCTTCATCATTACGGCTGCAGACATATTGGACAGGCGGCAGATTTACGGCTGCCACCTTGTGCTCGTCAAACTGCTGCAAGAACATCTCCACATCATCAGTATGGCCAGATTTCATGTGGAAAATAGAGACTTCTTCCGTGTACAAGGCATAATTTCCGCACTTTGTCATAAATCCATAGTCTGTAAAGTGTTCACCTAAAGAAAGGCTTTGAAATAGAAGCACTAGATGGATGAGACTCTCATCACGCTTCATGCTGTTTTGCTGTAAAAAATGAGAGAGTCTTGATTCACTAGAGAAGAGGAACAAGTGTCCTGCAGAGGTATAGCATTCAGATGAATTTAACTTTTCAGGCTCGTCTATTTCGTAAAGGTCCAAACAAATACAAGACAGCATACGTGTGCCTCCGTTTTTATTTAGTGTAAAATAAGAGAAGAAGAAACACAATGAGGAGGAAAATCATGAAATACAGCATGATGACAGTCGGACCTGTTCAAGAAAATACATATATCCTAGTGAATGAAAAAAAGGAAGCGTTAATCATCGACCCTGGTGCGGAAGGGAAAAGAATCAACAAAAAAATAGAGTCACTCGAGATCAAACCTCTTGCCATACTTTTAACTCACGCTCATTTCGACCACATCGGAGCAGTGGATGACGTGAAAGCGAGATGGGGGATACCGGTCTATATCCATGAGCGTGAAGCGGAATGGCTATCGGATGTGAAAAAGAATGGTTCTGCTTTTTTTGGGCAGCATGTTACGGCACAGCAAGCTGACCATTTGATCAAAGAAGAAGGAAAACTCACATTGGGTTCGTTCGAAATGGATGTGTTGGAAACACCTGGACATTCTCCTGGCAGTGTCTCGTATTATTTTGCAAATGCAAAAGCAGTCTTTAGCGGAGATGCCCTTTTTGCTGGGAGCATTGGGCGCACAGATTTACAGGGCGGCAGCCAGCGGGTGCTGCTCGAGAGCATCCATAGCCGCCTTCTCGTGCTTCCTGAAGAAACGGTTGTCGCGCCTGGTCATGGACCAACCACGACAATTGGCAATGAAATGGATTCTAACCCGTTTCTAAGCGGGTTCTAAACCTCACTATGAAGGCTGTCCTAATGGAGATCCACAAGTCAACAGGCCTGTGCATCCCGTTTGACCAGTATATGGCTCTTTCCCTTTATCATCCGGAAGAGGGCTATTATACGAGTGAAAGGGAGAAGATCGGCAAAAATGGAGACTTTTATACGAGCAGCTCTGTTTCTTCCGTGTTTGGCTGGATTTGGTCAGATGTGTTCCGCCGTTTGATGCATGACAAAAATTTGCCTCCCGCAATTCTTGAATTTGGAGCAGGTAACGGAAGCTTTGCGAAGCATGTACTCGACCGCTGGAAACAGGAGGATCGATCGAGTTATAAGAAGCTTATTTATCATATCGTGGAACATAGCCCTTCACATCGTACGAGAATTGCTGAAACGCTGGAATCTCATTCAAATGTGCACCTATATGAATCGTTCTCTGCAATAAAACAGCAGGTGGAACGCTTTCATGGAATCGTGTACGCCAACGAACTACTTGATGCCATGCCGGTTAAAGTAGTCCGAAAGAGGAATGGGCACTTAGAGGAAATGCATGTCAGCGTCACACCCAATCAAACGCTGTACGAGCTATGGAAGCCAGCTGCACTGCAAACCACAGCTGCCAAACGGCTGTCTAAAAGCCGAAATGGAACAAGAGGCGAAGTCCCTGTCTTCATGACGAAGTGGCTTCATAACCTGTATGACTGGCTGGATAGGAAATCCGTTGTTTATTTCGTAGACTACGGATACAAAGAAGAGGAATGGAAGCTGCCGCATTTAAGAAGCGGGAGTATTAGGGGTTACCGAAAGCACCAGCTAATCTCTGACATTCTCACCTTTACAGGAGAGATGGATCTGACGTCTCATGTGGACTGGGAGACCGTTAGAGCAGAAGGCAGATTGGGAGGTATGGTGAACAGCGAGTTGATGAGCCAAGCCAATTTTTTGCTAGAAAACGGGATATTGAATTACTTGAAAAATCATGACGGTTCCGATCCGTTTTCGGAAGAAGCAAAAACAAGCCGGGCGATTCGTTCGTTTCTCTTAAACAGCGAACTAGGAGAGGGATTTCAGGTCTTAAGGCAAGTCAAAGCATAGAGCAGGAAAAAAGACCTCTTTCGCCGAAAATGAGCTGTGCCCAATCAGCCAACCGCGAGTAAATTCTTTAGGTCGGGGCCAACGAACCCTGAAAACAGGCAAAGAAAAAGAGCCGCCATGACTGGCGGCTCTAAATTCTATGTATAGATCAGGTGAGCGGGGATCAGTGTCCGCCTGCTCCAGGCGTCATCATAAACGTCGTCCAGTATGTAAAGCCGACGAAAAACACCGTTAAGTATGCTCCGAAAATATAAATATACATACGTTCAGATAAATTAAGATAGCTCAGTGAAACGAACATGATGGTCTGGCCGAGGAAAAGAAGCGCCATCTCTTCCATATGTCCGAGATAAGCCATTACGGCGATAATCCCTGTCCAGAATCCAAGCACTTTGTACATTCTTGGCATATGTATCCCTCCTTTGCGTCCAAAAAAGCTGTTTCCTTTTGTATTATATAGTAGTCTTCACAAATTTGTAAATGCCATTGTTAGAAGAGCACTTGGAAAAAATGTGTCAAATGAAAGGGTTTTCCTTCATTCTCCTGCATTATTTACATTGTACTAGGTAAAAATGTTTAGATTTCCTGTTTTTCGGAAATTAAACAAGTAGCAGTAGCATGAAAGGAGAGGCCGGAAGTGGACGATTTAAAACTGACTTTTTTCACTTATCCAAGCTGTACATCATGCCGGAAAGCCAAGTCATGGCTGAAAAAAAATGATGTGCCTTTTGAGGAAAGACATCTGTTCAGGGATACTCCAAGTATCGATGAGCTTCGGGACATGATGAAGATGACCAAGAACGGAACGGAAGAGATTCTCGCGAAACGAAGCCGCAGTTATCAAGCACTAAACGTGGATATAAATGACATGACCGTTAACGAATTACTCGAACTGCTCCATGAGAACCCAAGGCTCTTAAAGCGTCCGCTCCTGACTGACGGTAGAAGGCTCGTAGCAGGCTACAGCCCTGGTGAATTATCCAAGCTTGCAAAAGGAATTGAAAAAGAACACATTTTCCATGTGTCCTGACGGCGATAGCACTCTTACCCAAGAGTGTTATTTTTTTTCTCGTTTGAAAGCATAACTTTTTATCAATGGTGATCATCGACGATGCAGCGAACCGTTTAAAAATAGAACATGGACCAAATTGGCTGGGCTAGCTGGATTCGAACCAACGCATGACGGAGTCAAAGTCCGTTGCCTTACCGCTTGGCTATAGCCCATCAATAATAACTAGTATGGATAATCACAAAAAATATATACGCAAATTTAGACAATTTCTTGCAGGAACGGGCAATATCCGCGTCTAATGTACTTTCAAAAGAAAGGAGGAATACTCATTGTCTATTGAAACGATATGCCGGGAGCTCGTCGACTCTGCCATGGCGGTGAAAGCATCGGATATTCACTTTATTCCTAAGAAATTGGAGGGAATCGTACAATTTCGAGTGGATGACCGGCTCATCGAAATGAAAAAGTACCCTTATCCCATATTTCGGCGGATGCTTTCCCATTATAAGTTCATGGCGCGCATGGATGTCGGAGAGCTGAGGCGTCCCCAAAGCGGTGCCATGGATATTACGAGCCGATCGCAAACCACACATCTTCGCCTTTCTTCCATCCCCTCTGCGTATCACGAATCACTTGTTATTAGAATTTTGCCGCATGGCCAATTTCTCTCCATGGATGAACTCTCTCTGTTTACCAGCCAGATGCACACTCTAAGCAGGCTTATCAAGCGGGCAAGCGGCCTGATATTGTTTACGGGACCGACTGGCTCAGGCAAGACCACCCTGCTGTACTCTATGCTGCACCATTTGCAGCATGTGATGAACCGGCAGATTGTCACGCTTGAAGACCCTGTTGAAAGGAAAGTGGATACCTTCCTTCAAATGGAAATCAACGAAAAAGCGGGTGTAACATATGGAGAAGGGTTTAAGTCCATCCTCCGGCACGACCCAGACGTTATTATGATCGGCGAGATACGTGACAGCCACACTGCTGAGCTCGTTGTCAACGCAAGTTTGTCCGGTCATCTTGTGTTATCAACGCTGCATGCCTCTGATTGCTGCGGAGCGCTTCTAAGGCTGAAGGAATTCGGTATCGGAAAGTCAGAGCTTCGGCAGACACTGCTTGGTATTGCATCACAAAGGCTTGTTTCACTCGTTTGCCCGTTTTGCGAGGGAAATTGTTCAGGATTCTGCTTTACAAGAAGAAAACACCGGCGATCAGGTGTCTACGAGATTTTGTCAGGATTTGAGCTCGATCAATGCTGGCGGGCGATCTTGAATAACGAAAAAATGACCGCAACCAGCTATCGGAGACTCTCCTATTACATGAAGCACGGACATGCGATGGGCTTTATTCAAGATGACAGCTATATCCGCTGGGGCGGTTTGTCAACATGATTCGAAAGAAAAAATGGTCCACTCAAGAACAAGGCGAGTTTCTGCAGAAGCTCGGGCAGCTGACATCAAAAGGCTATCCTCTAGTAAGAGCGATTGAATTGATGCTGCATCGGTATAAACATGACCGCAAAGCCACCATCCAGAAGATGATGGATCAGCTGAAAGACGGATACGAAGTGCACACCGTCCTATCCAACAGCCGCTTTCCAAAGGATGTCCTCGCCATCATTGAATTTTCCCGATCCTACGGCAGTCTTTCCTCCGCATTTTTGAACAGCGGAAGACTTCTCTTGAAGAAGTCACATTTTCAGAAACGTTTTGCAGCAGTCATGCGTTATCCTTTGCTTCTGCTTTTTCTCACTTTTTGGATAGGCTTTGTTTTTGTCCGCTTCATCTTCCCTCAATTTCAGACACTGTACAGTTCCTTGCAGCTTCAAATGCCTCTCATGACAAGAATTACTTTAACCCTGCTTCTTCATCTTCCCTATTTTTTATTCGCTTTACTCGTATTAGCCGCATCATTGGCTGGTTATGCCGCTTATTGGAGAAAAAAGGGGACAGCAACAGAAATGCTTTCGTTATGGCTGAAGTTTCCTGTGTTCAAAAACCTCATTCCGCTCTATGTTACTCACTATTTTTGCCTTCAGACAGGTGAACTGCTGAAGAACGGATTTTCTTTAACAGATGCCCTGAGTAAGCTAGAAGAGAATGGCTATACAGCGTTCTTTTCAGAGGAAGCCGGCCGGCTCCGCTATACGCTAACAGAGGGTGTGGCGTTCTACAATGCCGTTGAAGATCTACCGTATTATACAGAAGAACTTTCGACCCTCATCAAGCATTCCCAGGATTGCGGAACGCTTGGTGAGGACATGTCAGCCTATGGTGAATGGCTTTTTGAAGTACTCGAAGAGAAAAGCACCGCCATCATTCAGAAAATACAGCCCGCCTTGTTCACAATCATCGGCATCACGGTGTTATTTCTTTTCACCGCTATGTTTTATCCTGTGCTGAAAATTATGGAAGCCATATAAGGAGGCTAATATGAAAAATGAAAAAGGATTTACGTTGATCGAGATGATGATCGTCCTGCTCATTATTTCAGTCCTCATGCTGATCGCCATTCCGAGCATCACAAAAAATAACGAAGTATCACGGAAGCTCGGATGTGAAGCGACGATCAATCTCGTGCAAGGACAGGTCGGTGCCTATGAAGCAGAGCTGAACAAGACGCCAACAATAGAAGATTTATTTAAAGACAAGTATGTAGACACGGTTACTTGCCCAGATGGATCGGCTCTCGTGATCACAAACGGTGTCGTGAGCAAGCAATCTCAATGAATGGCTGGAAAGATAACCGGAACGGCTATACATTTATCGAGATGATGATTGTTCTTCTTGTGGTTTCCATTTTTCTTGGAGCGGGAGTCTTTTCATTACGGACATTTTATGAAACGGTTCAGACGCGTTCTTTTTTAAAATCACTGAAAAAAGATTTGTACTTCACCCAACAAACCGCAGTTTCCACAGAATCCTTCGTTTCACTTGTTTTTCACCAAGGCCACACGTACATCATTAGAGATGGTGTGAAATCGCTCAAAAAAGTAACCTATCCCGACCATGTCTCAGTTGAACCATACTCCATGCCCCTGACTATTACTTACAATGGAAGAGGAAACATTAGCCAAGGCGGGACTCTCGTGATACGAGCTAACCAAAAAAGGTTTCACCTTGTCTTTCAGCTGGGAAAGGGGCGCTTTTACATTGATGAACGATAGAGGATACTTGATGATGGAAGCTGTTTCATCCCTTTTGCTAGTGTCATGTCTGGGGGTGGTTGGACTTCCTGTTCTCTGTAGCCTTCATCAGGAGGCAGCTGCAACCCGCCAGATGTTAAAGGGGGGAGAGCTGCTTGAAAATAGGCTCGCGATGGGAGAATCATCTTTTGTTGAGACAGTCTTGGTGGATAAGACGACGTATGCTTTGAAAGGACACGCACTCCGTGATGGATTTTCTGAGGTGTGTGTCTCGTTTAGAGCAGCAAACGGCAGGGAGTATGAGCGATGCGGAATAATAAATGCGGGAATGAACTCGGAATGAGTCTGATAGAACTATTGATAGCGTTGGCTATGATCGTTACGGTTGCGGCTTGTATACCTCTGTTAATGAACGTTATTACGACCGCAGGCAAAGAGGGTAAAGGAACAGCGATCGAAGAAACCGAGATGTTCTATCACGATATCGGTACAGAAATAAGAGCAGCAAAGGAAGTAAGCGTGCTTCAGGGAAAGCTTGTAGTAAAAGTGAAAACTGATGATACCGCTGTTTTTTCTTTGTATCAAGATAAAATCAGAAAGCAGGTAAACGGTACAGGACATGAGATTTGGCTTCAAAATGTATCATCCTTTAAACCGGTTATGACAGCAGGAGTATTGAGTCTGCAGATAACAGACAAGAACGGAATGAAAAAGGAGCGTTCATACAGAATGCTTCCATCGGCTGCGCCATGAAACAGAATGAGAAGGGTTTCGTTTATCCCATCATCCTCATCATCTGCTTTGCTCTGTTCTACACTGTCATGGCAGCATCAGATATGATGGCTGCAGAAAGAAAATTTGTCCGCCAGAAAGAGAGGCTTTCAGAAGAAAATCAGCTGCTGCAGGCAGGAGCGCAATTCGCCATATTGAGGATAAACGGGACAGAAACGCTGACTTATCCGGCAGAACTCCTCTTTTCTCACAAAAACATGTCAATCGTATGCTATATTGAAACGAGGGACAGCCTGATGTTTTCCGTCTTGATCACATCGGAGAGCAGTGCAGGAAGGAAAAGGAAAGCACGCTTTACTTATGAAAAATCAAGCCATAAACTAACAGATTGGACAGAAGAAAAACGATGAAAACCATATACTTGACTGGATTTATGGGCAGCGGAAAGTCAGCTGCTGGGTGGATTGCCGCAAACCTGCTAAACGTGCCTTGCTTTGATCTGGATGCAGTGATAGAAAAGAACGCAGGAAAAACGATTAAAGAGCTGTTTGAACAAGAGGGAGAAGCGTCATTTCGCCTGAGAGAAAGCGTCCTACTGCAAAAGATGCCAAAAGAAAATTGCGTGGTGATAACAGGCGGAGGGCTGCCGGCTGATCAGAATAACAGAGAGTATATGATGGGTGTCGGTCATGTCGTGTACTTGAAAACGTCTTTTAAAGAAATCATGAAAAGGCTGACAGCGCCAGGGGAAATAGACAAAAGGCCGGTGCTAAAAGAAAAAACAGCGGAAGAGATCGAGCTGCTTTATAACAAAAGAAAGTCATTTTATGAAGAATGCAGCATGGTCATTGCAACCGACGGAAAAACACCGCAGCAGGTGGCGGAAGAAATGGTAAAAGCGTTCTGTTTAAACTAACAGAGTACTGGCTATCATAGTGGTAAATCGAGGTGATGATAGTTGGCTTCTGGTGATGAGCTCGTTAAAGTAGTTACAAAAAAGATCGTTCAGTACATGGATGAACCAGCCATAACGAGGAAAGAGCGGAGGATGCAGCGAAAACAGGCAAAACCGCCTGTTTCCGTCGCGCTTTTTGGCATCTTGCCGATGATAATCAAATACTTCTTCAAACGCAAATAAAGAAAACTTGGCTGACGTAAAGCCTTTAAGTAAGCCCTAGTTGCCCTTATACTTTTTCCTAAACTTTTTGACTGCGTCGAATTTCTCCTCAGTTAAAAAAGTTATATCTTTGAAGTGTAAAGAAAACTTGGCTAACGTAAAGCCTTTAAGTCAGCCCTAGTTGCCCTTATCCTTTATTCCTGAACCTTTGATTGCGTCGAATTTTATACTTACTTAAAAGAGTACAATAAAAACCCGGCACCTCACCGGGTTTTTATTATTGAAGGTAGAACAGGCCGCCATTAATGATATCGACCGATACAACAGGGTCATACTGTGTTTTTAACGCTTCTTTTTCCACGTAATAAGATTCAGGTTTATCTAATTCTCCTTCATAAAAGCTTTCTAGCAAATCTTCATCTTCTTTCCACCGCATTCTTGCATCGATCGCCCAGCTATGATCGTCCTGCTCGATGTAATCCGTTATGATGTTTTCGATCCGCTTAATGCCGGAAATCGGTTTGATCAGCGGGCTGAGCGTATAACAAAAATCGGGTATCCGCTTTGTGAGCAGCTTTTGAGAAAGGGTTTCGTGAAAATGGCTCTGGATTTCTCCGTTGATCAGATGCAAGCCGTAAGAGAGAATGCTGTCTTTTTTTCGGTCGCATTGATAGGAGACCTTCACGTTTAAACAAAGCCAAGGATTGAGAGGAATGTGGTTCGTACCTTGGCGAGCGGCATTCTCGTACATTCGTATAAAGGATGCTAGTTTTTTTGCCGATGAGAAAATCTGATGCAGCCGGGGCGAGCCGAAGTGGATGAACTCTCCCTTTCCGTCTGAAGGCTGCTGTTGCCCTGTGACGAGTGTGAGCGCCATCGGATTTGGGGGTGCTCCTGTCTTTTCTTGATAATGCCAGTAAAAGGGCCTGTTCATCAGCACTTTATCGAGGTCGATCGTTAATTGGACCTTCATGTAGCTGAAATTCCTCTCGACCATCTCGCATTCGTTAGCTGTGAAATACCGTTCAAGAAAGCGGTGTATCTCGTGCTGCTGCATGCTCTTCCCATCCCTTCTGCTGTATTCCGCCCTCGAGGTTGATGAGGGAGGCAAGGTTATCCATCTTTAGTTTGATCTCTCCTTCGCTTTCTGAGCTATTCAAGATGTCAGTGATATACGTTTCAATATTTTTAATCTCGAACTTTGTCAGAATTTCATCAAGCTCGCCGATCACACTCTCGAAAAGATTGATTTTATTATACAGAAGGTTCAAGATGTGTTCTTCAATAGTGTTTTCAGTCGCGAAATTGTAGATGTGGACATCTCCCTGCTGTCCGATCCTGTGCACGCGTCCGATCCTTTGTTCAATGCGCATCGGGTTCCAAGGAAGGTCGTAGTTGATAATATTTTGGCAGAACTGCAGGTTGATCCCTTCACCGCCGGCTTCTGTTGCGATCAATACTTGTGCATGGTTTTTAAACAAGTGAGTCATCCAGTCTTTTTTGCTCCTCTTAAACCCCCCGCGGAATGGGACAGAGGAGATGCCGTTATTCTGAAGAAACCATTGCAGATACAGCTGAGTAGCCCGGTATTCTGTAAAGATGATCACCTTAGAATCAATAGATTGAATCAATTCAAGTGCCTTCATCGCCTTTGAGTTTTGAGTGACAAGCTCGACCTTTTGCATCTGTGCAGCGATAAGCTGCTGAGCATATTGATTTTCACCGAGTTTTTGCATCATGTTGCGCAGCGTGATAAAAGCGGCTTCTCGTGAGCTGCACACTTCTCTTAGCAGCGTCAGCACGGCAAATTTGCTGCGCTGAAAATAAGGCTCCTTTTTAAGCTCGCTGATGCTGTCATATAACTGGCGTTCACTTTCTGACAGCTGAATCGGAATCGTTTTCACGATGCGTTTAGGCCATTTCAAGCCGGTTTCCTCCCGCCGGTTGCGGACCATTACTTTGTTGACGAGCTGTTTCAGCTTATCCTCGTTCTTCAAGGAATGCCGGTCATTCCGGAAGTCTTTGTCGAAATTTTCCTGGTTTCCGAGATGGCCAGGTTTTAAAAGGGTGACGAGGTTAAAAATTTCTTCCACTCGATTTTGTACAGGAGTTGCTGTAAGCAGCAGACAAAACTTCTTTTTTAGCAGCTGAACGAACTCGTAATTCTTCGTTCTTTTATTTTTTAATTTATGCGCTTCATCAATGACCACGATGTCGTAGTCCTGATTCAAAACGATATCACGGTGCGGACTGCGTTTGGCTGTGTCTATACTGGATACGACAACCTCGCATTGTTCCCAGACATACGATTTTCTCTGGGCGACCGCCGGAATGAAGAACTTTTGGTTCAGTTCCTGCTCCCATTGAATGACGAGAGAGGCCGGAACAAGTATGAGCACCTTTTTCGCGAGTCCCCGAATCATATATTCTTTTAAAATTAGGCCAGCTTCAATCGTTTTTCCTAGTCCGACCTCGTCTGCCAGTATGGCTTTTCCGTTCATCTCCTCGATGACCGTTTTGGCAACACTCAGCTGATGGGGCAGAAATGTCATATGCGGCAAATGGTTGGGAGACTGCAGCCCTAAGAAGTCAGGAGAACAGGTATGACTCTCTGCTTCAAGTGCCAGGTTGTAAAGTTCCCAGTTCGCCCACGGGCCATCATCGTCTATTCGTTTTAAAAATTCATCGTGCCAGTCTCTTTGAAACTGTATGGGTGTGTTCATAGGGAGCAGCCGTTCCTTTCCTAATGTCAGCGATAATATTTGCTTCTTGCCAAAAACAGCGGTGCTAAAAGGCATTGCCTTTTAAAAGATAAAAATGATAGGATAATAATGTACCAGCCAAATTAATTCTAGTATGGACGTTCGAGGATAATTACATACCCGCGAATGAAAGCAAGAGGAGAGATCGCCTTATCAGCGACGCCGAAGGAGCAAGCGGAAGTGAAACTCTCAGGCAAAAAGACTCTTGTTTGACGCATCTCTGGAGAGTGCTCATCTTTTTGAGCCACCAACGAAGAAACTCGGAAGTTTTCGAGAAACTTACAGGTTGCAGGACAGAGGTTTCCCTGAAATACGGGATTCCTCTGTCCTTTTTACGTCCAGAATGTACAGAAAATTTGCGCTAGATTGAAAGGGAGGAACATTCAATGACGGTTTTGCAGCGTACTTCATTATTTGAACTTTATAAGTCATATGGCGGTAAAGTGATTGATTTCGGCGGATGGGAGCTGCCTGTCCAATTCTTGAGCATTAAAGAAGAGCATGAAGCAGTACGGACACGCGCCGGTCTGTTCGATGTATCTCACATGGGTGAATTCGAAGTGAAAGGTGAACAGTCACTGCCTTATCTGCAGCGCATGATGACAAACGATGTGTCGAAGCTTAGCGACGGACAAGCGCAGTACACGGCCATGTGCTATGAGGATGGCGGCACGGTGGACGACCTGCTCGTTTACCGCAGACGTGAGAACGATTACTTGCTGGTTGTGAATGCTTCCAACATTGATAAAGATTTTGACTGGATGACTTCGCATGTGACAGACGGTGTTCAGCTGACCAACATATCGAACGCTGTCGGGCAGCTCGCTTTGCAAGGGCCGTTGTCTGAAAAGGTGCTGCAAAAGCTGACGGATACCGACCTTTCTAAGATCGGATTCTTCCGTTTTGAAGAAAATGTGGACTTAGACGGGATGAAGGCGCTCGTGTCACGCACCGGCTATACTGGCGAAGACGGGTTTGAAATCTACCTTGACGAAAAAGACGCACCGAAGCTTTGGGAAAAGATCCTTGAAGCTGGCGAACCTGAAGGCATCCTTCCGTGCGGTCTCGGAGCGCGTGACACATTGCGTTTCGAGGCGCGCCTCGCGCTGTACGGCCAAGAATTGACAAAAGACATTACCCCGATCGAAGCGGGAATCGGATTTGTTGTCAAAACGGACAAAGACATTCCGTTCATCGGCCAAGATGTACTAGCGCGTCAAAAGGCTGAAGGAGCGCCGCGCAAGCTTGTCGGCATCGAGATGATCGATAAAGGCATTCCGCGTACGCACTATGAGGTGCTGAAGAATGGCGAAAAAATCGGAGAAGTGACAACAGGAACACAGTCACCGACGCTCAAAAAAAATCTAGGGCTCGCCTTGATCAAGGCCGACTTTGCCGAGCTAGGCACCGAGGTGGACGTGCAGATACGCCAGAAAACATTAAAGGCGGTCGTTGTGAAAGCGCCGTTTTATAAAAAAGGCTAACGGAGGGGACAACAACATGACATTTCGTTATCTACCTATGACAGATCAAGATAAAAAAGAGATGCTTGAGGCAATCGGCATTGAAACGACAGAAGAACTTTTCAGTGATATTCCCGAAAAAGTGAGATTCAGAGGAAGGCTTCAGATTGAAGAAGCTCTTTCTGAACCTGAACTGCTAAAAGAAATGGGCCGTCTAGCCGCTAAAAACACGAACACGAAAGAATATGCTTCTTTCCTCGGAGCAGGTGTGTATGACCATTACACATCTTCTGTCGTCAATCATATGCTTCTTCGTTCAGAGTTTTATACCGCCTATACGCCATATCAGCCTGAAATTTCACAAGGAGAGCTGCAGGCGATTTTCGAGTTTCAGAGCATGATCTGTGAACTGACGGGAATGGATGTCGCGAACTCTTCCATGTATGACGGAGGCACGGCATTTGCTGAAGCAGCTCTTCTGTCTGCCGCACAGACAAAAAGAAAAAAGATCGTTGTCTCTAAAACGGTTCATCCTGAATCTCGAGATGTGCTGAAAACATATGCGTACGGACAAAATTTTGAAGTGGTCGAAGTGGAGATGGAGAACGGCCTCACGTCACTCTCAGCGTTAAAAGAAGCGGTTGACGAAGAAACGGCGTGCGTACTCGTTCAATATCCGAACTTTTTCGGGCAGATCGAACCGCTGAAAGAAATCGAAGAAATCACTCACAGCACGAAAGCGATGTTTGTTGTTTCATCCAACCCGCTTGCGCTCGGCGCGCTCACACCTCCTGGGAAATTCGGAGCTGACATCGTTGTCGGTGACGCACAGCCGTTTGGCATTGCGCAAGGGTTCGGCGGACCTCACTGCGGATTCTTCGCGGTAACTTCCAAGCTTATGCGCAAAGTCCCTGGAAGGCTTGTCGGCCAGACAGTAGACGAGAACGGAAAACGCGGATTCGTGCTTACCCTTCAGGCTCGAGAGCAGCATATCCGCCGCGACAAAGCAACAAGCAACATCTGTTCAAACCAGGCTTTGAACGCCCTGGCGGCTTCCATCGCGATGACCGCTCTTGGGAAACAAGGTGTCCGTGAAGTGGCACACCAAAACATCCAAAAAGCGCATTATGCGAAAAAAGTTTTGCAGGAAAAAGGGATGAAGTCCGTATTTGACGGACCATTCTTTAACGAGTTTGTGGTCGAGCTGCCTGTTCCTGTAAAAGACGCAAAACAAAAGCTTCTGCAAGAAGGGATCATCGGCGGACTGGATCTCGGACAAATGTATCCGGAACTTTCGGGGCATATGCTTATTGCTGTGACCGAAATGAGAACAAAACGAGAAATCGATCAACTAGCTACAGTATTGGAGGGACTTTCATGCGCACAGAACATCAGCCGTTAATTTTTGAACTTTCAAAGACAGGCCGTGTCGGCTATAGCATCCCATCTCTTGATGTACCGGAAGTTCCTGTCGAATCCTTGCTTCCGTCAGATTATCTCCGCACAGAAGCAGCAGAGCTGCCGGAGGTTTCAGAGCTTCAGATCGTGCGCCACTATACGGCTCTGTCTAACCGCAACCATGGTGTGGACTCAGGGTTCTATCCGCTAGGTTCATGTACAATGAAATATAATCCGAAAATTAATGAAGACGTTGCCCGTTTCCCAGGCTTCTCAAGCATTCACCCTCTGCAGGACGAAGAGACTGTGCAGGGTGCGATGGAGATGATGTACCGCCTTCAAACATCTCTCGCAGAAATCACGGGAATGGATGAAGTGACGCTGCAGCCGGCGGCAGGCGCTCACGGTGAGTGGACAGGTTTGATGATGATCCGTGCCTTTCACGAAGCGAACGGCGATTTTAACCGCACGAAAGTGATCGTTCCCGATTCTGCACACGGAACGAACCCGGCGTCTGCGACCGTTGCTGGATTCGATTCGATCACGGTTAAATCCGATGAGCGCGGCCTCGTCGATCTCGAAGATTTGAAGCGAGTGGTCGGGCCGGACACGGCGGCACTTATGCTGACGAACCCGAACACACTCGGGTTGTTTGAAGAAAACATTTTAGAGATGGCAGCCATCATCCATGAAGCGGGCGGCAAGCTTTACTATGACGGAGCGAACGCCAACGCGATTTTAGGCTTTGCTAGACCAGGAGACATGGGCTTTGACGTCGTCCATTTAAATCTGCATAAAACGTTCACAGGACCGCACGGCGGCGGGGGACCAGGTTCTGGTCCTGTCGGAGTGAAGAAGGATCTGATTCCGTTCCTTCCTAAACCCGTGCTTGTTAAAGAAGATGATGTATACCGTTTTGATTATAATCGTCCTCAGTCCATCGGGCGCGTGAAACCTTATTACGGAAACTTCGGCATCAACGTCCGCGCGTTCACGTACATCATGACGATGGGACCTGACGGGCTGCGTCAAGTATCGGAAAATGCGGTATTGAACGCGAACTATATGATGCGCAAGCTAGAGCCGTACTTTGAGCTTCCTTATAAGCAGCACTGCAAACATGAATTCGTCCTATCTGGCACGAGACAGAAGAAGCTAGGCGTCCGCACGCTCGACATCGCGAAGCGGCTGCTCGATTTCGGCTATCACCCGCCAACGATCTATTTCCCTTTGAGCGTAGAAGAGGCGATCATGATCGAGCCGACCGAAACCGAGTCGAAAGAAACGCTGGACGAGTTTATCGAAAAGATGATCCAGATCGCAAAAGAAGCAGAAGAAACACCAGAAATCGTGCAAGAAGCTCCTCACACGACTGTCGTGAAGCGTCTTGACGAAGCTACAGCAGCGCGAAAGCCAATCCTACGTTATCAAAAAGCATAGTGAATCACCCGGCAGCTCCTTTTTTGAGGAGCTGTTTTTTTTTTCATAAAACCCGTTAAGAACGAATAGCTATTAACAAAAAGGAGCGGGATGTTTGTGCTGTTAGAATATATGGATGGTACTGAAAAAGACCATTATCAACGGATTATGGCCCTTCTGGAGAGCGAGAGTGCTATGAGTCCTGAACTAGTATTAATAAGGGACGAGCTGCTGCAGAATGTTAAGAATAGGATTGTCTATAACTTGACAGTAGAGGAACTTGCGATCGAATTGCAGTTGTCGGCAGAACGAGAGAGGAGAATACAGGTTATGGAGAAAAACGTTAAAGGGCATCCTCGCTGTTGAGGATGCCCTGATTTTTACGATTGTTTTTTAACTTTTCCTGTCCACTTTTTAAAACCGCCTTGAAGCTGATGCAGGCCGCTGTATTTTTTCTTGCGAAGAAATTGCGCCGCACGCGCACTGCGGAATCCGCTCTCGCAGTACAAATAAACAGGCTGGTCGTTTCTCACTTCACTGATGCGCTGGCGCATTTGAGAAAGAGGAATGTTTCTTGCTCCAAGAATGTGGCCGTTCTTATACTCGTCTGGCTCACGGACGTCAATGAGCTGCGCTTTTCGATATCCCGCTTTAAACTCTTCTTCACTCAGCGTTTTCACGTGTTTGTTCTGCATGATTCCCATGATCACGACATACGCTACAACTGCGGCGGCTACACCCGCCAAAATGATCCATACCATTCTTATTCTGCTCCTTTAAAACAATCTACCTATCATTATAGACCGTGATGCATGGTTTTTCAAAAGAAAACTTTACATGGTGTTTCCTTTTAAAAAAGCAGCTGACTTTGATACACTAAGGACGATTGCATAGCAAGGAGAGAAAAGACATGGAAAAAGAAAAATGGCTGTTTGTAGATTCCGGGAACTGCGATCCCGCATTTAACATGGCACTGGATGAAGCGCTCTTAAACTGGCACAGCGAAGGGAAGATACCACCGGTCATCCGCTTTTACGGCTGGAACCCCGCCACGCTCTCAATCGGCTATTTTCAGCGGGTAGAGAAAGAAATCGACATGGATGCGGTTAAAAAGCATAACCTCGGATTCGTCCGCAGGCCTACTGGCGGACGCGGTGTCCTTCACGATCAGGAACTCACGTATAGTGTAATCGTATCTGAAGAACATCCAGAGATGCCTGCTTCAGTAACAGAGGCATACCGTGTTATCTCAGAAGGTATCAAGGACGGTTTTAATTTACTTGGACTTGAAACGTATTTCGCGATTCCGCGGACAGACGAAGAAAAGGAAGGCTTGAAGAATCCTCGCTCCGCCGTTTGTTTTGATGCCCCTTCATGGTATGAGCTCGTAGTTGAAGGACGAAAGGTAGCCGGAAGCGCTCAGACAAGACAGAAAGGGGTCATCTTGCAGCACGGATCGATTTTGCTCGAGATTGATGAGGATAAACTGTTCGATGTGTTTAAGTACCCGAGCGAGCGGGTGAGAGAGCGGCTTCAGCAAAATTTCAGAAAAAAAGCAGTCGCGGTGAACGCACTGAGGAGTGAGCCCGTTACCATAAATGAAGCGAAAGCCGCTTTTAAAGCTGGCTTTGAAAAAGGATTGAACATTGAACTTGTGCCGTTCGAATTGTCAGAAGATCAGCTGAAAGAAGTATATGAACTCGCACAGAACCGATACCGCAGTGAAGAATGGACATACAAACGTTAAGACCTGGACCTTTTGGTTCCGGTTTTTCTTTTTACGTTTTTAAGAAAAAAGAGTCAAGGTAAAAATATTTTTTCAGGAAAAAGAAGGAGATTGCTAGAAGTGTGATAGACTGCGGTTTTTTAAAACATCCAATTTTTACAAACTTTAAATAAAGCTAAATGATTAAATAAATATATCTTTTAATCGTGTTTTCTCTCATTTTCAATCGTTTTGTACGGTTTTCATGTTTGACAATATTTTTTCTTTGACATGTAGTTTACCTATATATAGTATAAGGGTATTAAAACTACATACTAGATATAGAAGAATTGAGGAGGAAACGTATGGATCTATTAATACGGGAAAAGAAGGGGATTTTCGTGGAATCGCTGAACGAGGACATTAAAATGTTTCCACAGGTGCATCCAATCACGCCAGATATGAAGACAACACATAAAGGTGTATCGAAGCTCGTGATGCTCGACCGGTACAGCTTCAAGGACACCGAGAAAAAGACACTAAAAGAAGGCGACTTTGTCGTACTGACAGTAAAAGAAGATCCAAAGTTTCCAGCAAGAGGGCTCGGCTACATCCAAAGCATCAACTGGGACGACAAAAGTGCGGTTGTGCTTGTAGAAGATGAGTTCAAAGGTGTTCTCGACAAGCCGGAAGAAGCAGAATCCGGCTTGATCACGCGCTCGCTTGATGTGATGGACAAGCCGCTCGAAGTGTTTTATGAGCAAATCGCGAAACGAAACGCGACAGGCCTCGCCTCGGTCGAAACGACGCCGGAAAAAAGGCAGGAGTCATTCGAGAGATTTTATAAAGAACTTTCTGAGATGAACTTTGTGCCGGCAGGGCGCGTGCTGTACGGTGCCGGTGCCCAAACAGACGTGACATACTTTAACTGCTATGTGATGCCGTATGTAAAAGATTCGCGAGAGGGCATATCCGATCACCGCAAGCAAGTGATGGAGATCATGAGCCGCGGCGGCGGAGTCGGTACGAACGGATCAACGCTCCGGCCGAAAAACGCGCTCGCTCGAGGGGTGAACGGAAAATCATCCGGTTCGGTATCGTGGCTCGATGATATTGCAAAGCTGACGCACCTTGTCGAGCAGGGCGGAAGCCGCAGGGGGGCCCAAATGATCATGCTCGCGGACTGGCACCCTGACATCATTGATTTCATTATCTCTAAAATGCAGAACCCTAGAATTCTCCGTTATTTGATCGAAAATACGGAAGATGAAAAGATCAAGCAAGTGGCCAAAGACAAACTGAAATTCACGCCTCTCACACCGACAGAGCGAGCGCTGTATGAAGGCATATTGCGCTACAAAGATTTCCCGGGCATGGGCGGATTTGATCATGATGTGGTGAAAGAAGCAGAAAAAATGCTGAGAGACGGCGGCACTTACACCGTTCATAACTCTGAGTTCCTCACAGGAGCAAACATCTCGGTGACGATCACGAAAGAGTTTATGGAAGCGGTCGAGAACGATGGAGACTACCACCTACGCTTTCCGAGTGTAGAATCGTACTCTCCAGAAGAGATGCAAGCGTACAACCGCGAGTGGCATGAAGTCGGCGATGTGCGCGAGTGGGAAGAACGGGGATACGGCATCCGTGTCTATAAACGGATTAAAGCGCGCGAACTGTGGAATTTAATCAATATCTGTGCGACATATTCAGCCGAGCCTGGAATCTTCTTTATCGACAACGCGAACGACATGACGAACGCGAAAGCTTACGGTCAGAAAGTTGTGGCGACAAACCCGTGTGGTAAGGCAGCTTGATTTGCCTCACGTTAAAAACTGCGGAATAAAGCGGGAAAGGTGAGAATCCTAATCCGAACCGAAGGCTAAACGTAAAAATTTAGTCAGGGGCAACGCATAGGGGATGAACCTGAGAAATCAGAATATAATTCCCCCACGAGGCCGCAGCGTTAATGATTTAACGAAAAGTTATGCTGAGCTGGACCAGAAATGACTGGTCGTACCTTTTAAAGGGATGAGGGAAATGAACCTCCAGAAGCAAAGGATAAAAAGCCTTTGTGTTAACAAAAACTGGAACAGCCTCTCGCACCTTACAGTGTGTGCAACCTTGCCGCTGTTAACCTTGGCAACATGGCGGACAAGGAGAACAAAACAGTTGATTTTGAAAAGCTGAAGCAGACGGTCGCAACAGGGGTGCGCATGCAGGACAACGTTATCGATGCGACGCCTTACTTCCTCGAGCCGAACCGGATCCAGGCACTTGGCGAACGCCGCGTCGGACTAGGTGTGATGGGGCTGCACGATCTTTTGATCTATTGCGAGACCGTGTATGGATCAGAGCAAGGCAATAAGCTTGTTGATGAAATTTTTGAAACAATCGCTGTGACGGCATATCAGACATCCATCGAACTCGCGAAGGAAAAGGGAAGCTTCCCGTTCCTCGTCGGTGCTGATGAAAATGAAACAGTAGAATTGAGAAATCGTTTTACAGAGACAGGTTATATGAAGAAGATGCCAATCGAAGTGCTCGAAGGCATCAAGCAATACGGCATTCGAAATTCCCACCTTCTAACGGTGGCTCCTACGGGTAAACATATTGCCCCCGGCGTTTGTAAAAACGCTGCGTAAACTTGGCTATATGCGGGAAACTCTGAGTATCCTTTTGTACCAGTACTTTGCCAGTACAAATAATGGTAAAAATCAAAAGGTGCAGACAATCCGCAGGGAAGTCGTGGCTGACCCCTCAACGACTACACGCCGAGCACCAGTAAGTAAATAACGATACTGGTTGATGATATAGTCTGATCCTTATGGCGACATAAGGAGCGGGTGCTAATAATCCCGCCCTCTGAGAGATTACTTTCAGAGAGTAACAAAAATGAGTACAGGAACCATGGTTGGAGTCTCCACAGGGTTAGAGCCTTATTTCTCTTTCTCTTATTTCCGATCAGGGCGTCTCGGGAAGTTTATCGAGGTGAAGGCGGATATCGTGAGAGAATATTTAGATCGCAATCCTGAAGCAAAAGAAGATGAGCTGCCTGAATGGTTCGTCGCGGCGATGGAACTTTCTCCTGAGGCGCATGCGGATACACAATGTGTGATTCAGCGCTGGGTGGACAGCTCGATCTCCAAGACCGTGAACGCGCCGAAAGGTTACAGTGTGGACCAAGTGCAGAAGGTGTACGAGCGACTTTATAAAGGTGGAGCGAAGGGCGGAACGGTCTATGTCGACGGCAGCCGTGACTCTCAGGTGCTCACACTGAAAGCTGAAGAAACGTTTGAACAGACGGAAATCGATCTTGGATTAGAAGAAACGAAGCAGAAAGTGGTGCTCGTAGACACGATCTCAGACCTCCGTTCAACCGACGTGACAGTCGGCAACGAAGTGGGCAACACATGCCCGGTCTGCCGAAAAGGGAAGATTAAGGAAATCGGCGGGTGCAACACGTGCACGAACTGCAACACGCAGCTAAAATGCGGCCTGTAAAATAAAAACTTTAAGAAGCAGGAAAGGTAAATCCAAGCCTTTCCTGTTTCTTTTTGGATCTTTTCGCAGTGATTGTTGCTCAAGAATGGATTGCAAATAAACACACAATGGTTTGTGCGTTCTTTTCCTTCTAGATCAACTTTAAATGACTCATTAAAAGTGTCTAGCAGTGATATTTCTCATTTGCTTGCCTAGGCGGATCTGCATGGATAAATAGGGCTGAGTATCCTGCTTCAAAACTCTGTTGAGAATAGGTTGCGGATAAATTTTAATGGCGCGTAGCGACAAAAGGGCTCACCTTGT
The DNA here is from genome assembly GCF_042665465.1 of Fictibacillus iocasae. Lineage (NCBI taxonomy): Bacteria > Bacillati > Bacillota > Bacilli > Caryophanales > Fictibacillaceae > Fictibacillus > Fictibacillus iocasae. The sequence goes on from NZ_JBHTCP010000003.1 coordinate 72,091, forward strand.
CCAGCAAAAATGGCTAGCCCCTCGAGGTCAAATGAGCCAGTGCCCAATAAATCAAAGAGCGATTTACCGGTCCCTTTCTCATTTGCTTGTCGGGGCTGAACGAGCCCTTTCTGCCTTTCGCCATCACCCCGCGGAAAGCGTGCACCTGTAACGGAGATCAACCGCTTCTTAGAATTCTAAAAGCGACAATGTTTACGAAAACAGCTTTCTTTTTCTATTAATGCGCATACTAACACCATCATCCATAACGATAGGGGTTGTATGTGTTGAAAGAGAACAAGCCGTTCATGCCGCAGCTCGTCTATTTTGAGCCGCGCGCTTTAGACTATCCGCTCGGAAAAGAGCTCTTTGACAAGTTCAGCAAGATGGAGGTCGAGATCAGGGAGACGACATCCCATAACCAGATCCGTGACCTTCCAGGCGACAACGATTTTCAAAAATACCGGACAGCAAAATCGACGCTTGTTGTGGGAATACGTAAGACATTGAAGTTTGACTCGTCCAAGCCGTCCGCAGAATACGCGATTCCGCTTGCGACAGGATGCATGGGGCATTGTCATTACTGCTATCTGCAGACAACGCTCGGCAGCAAGCCTTATTTGCGCACCTATGTGAACTTGGAGGACATTTTCGGGCAGGCCGAAAAATATATGCAAGAACGAGCCCCCGAAATCACCCGCTTTGAAGCATCGTGTACGTCGGACATCGTGGGCATCGATCATCTCACACACTCGCTCAAAAAAGCGGTAGAGTTCTTCGGCCGTTCGGAACACGGACTGTTACGGTTCACGACGAAATATCATCATGTGGACCACCTTCTGGACGCCGAGCATAATGGACGGACGCGTTTCCGCTTTAGCGTGAACTCTCAGTATGTGATCAAAAACTTCGAGCTCGGCACGAGTCCGCTGCAAAAAAGGATCGAAGCGGCGATCAAGGTCGCAGAAGCCGGATATCCGCTCGGCTTTATCGTTGCTCCGCTTTATCTTCATAAAGACTGGGAAGAAGGCTACCGTGAGCTGTTCGAGACGCTTGAATCCAGCATACCGAAGCATCTGACCGACAATATTACGTTTGAGCTGATTCAGCACCGCTTCACGAAACCGGCCAAAAAAGTGATCGAGAAAAACTATCCGAAATCCAAGCTTGAGATGAACGAAGAAGAACGAAAATACAAATGGGGCCGCTACGGCATCGGTAAGTATGTGTATCAAGACGAACAGGCGAAGAAGCTTCGAGAAACGGTCGAAAACTATATCTCATCAATGCTTCCCGCAGCAAAAATCGAATACTTCACGTGATCGTTCCCGAGGGCTTTCTTGTCACCCACCACTTTCTATAGTAAAATTCTAAAAGAAAAGTAAGCCCGATTGGGAGGGAACATTTTGCCGCCAACGCCGAGCATGGAAGACTATATAGAACGAATTTATGCGCTGATTGAAGAAAAGGGATACGCGAGAGTGTCCGATCTTGCGGAAAACCTGGAAGTTCATCCCTCCTCTGTGACGAAAATGATTCAGAAGCTGGATAAAGGTAAATATGTGGTTTATGAGAAATACCGCGGCTTCGTCTTGACGCCAAACGGAAAAAAACTAGGAAAACGGCTCGTTTACCGCCATGATTTGCTGGAAGGATTTCTAAAAGTAATCGGAGTGGATTCCGAGAACATTTATCAGGATGTAGAAGGAATCGAGCATCATCTCAGCTGGAACGCGATCGACCGCATCGGAGACCTTCTGCAATTTTTCGATGAAAACCCGGAAGCAGTAAAAGAACTGCGAAGCATTCAGCAAAAAAACGAACAAGAACAATCATAGTCATTGGCTATGGTTGTTTTTTTTGGTTCATGAGAAAGTTTTCCTCCATTGTTCTTACCTTCCTGTTCACTCTGTTTGTCATAAGGACATCCCTTGCTTGATTAGGATAGTAGGGGAGGAGATCGGACTATGAAAATTGACGGAGTGTTTTCGGGCGGCGGCATCAAGGCGCTAGCACTGATCGGGGCGTTTGAGGCAGCCGAAAAGAGAGGTCTCTGCTTTGAACGGGTTGCGGGGACAAGTGCTGGCGCCCTTCTCGCAGCCCTTGTCAAAGCAGGCTACACGTCGCTTGAGATGAAATCGATCATCGACAACGCGGACTTCAAAAAGTTTCTTGACAGCAAAAAGACGTGGGTGCCAGTTCCTTTCATGAACTGGATCAAGCTATATTGGAAGCTCGGGCTTTACAAAGGAGACTATTTGGAACGGTGGGTGGCAGCACTGCTTGCTGCAAAAGGGATCGTAACGTTCGGTGATCTTCCGCCAGGAACGTTAAAAATCGTAGCATCGGATATTACACGCGGAAAGCTCGTAGTACTTCCAGATGATTTGGAGGAATATGGCATTTTACCAGAGCGGTTTTCAGTAGCGAGGGCAGTGAGAATGAGCTGCAGCCTGCCCTACTTTTTTTATCCGATTTCGCTCTATAACCGACTTGGACAAAAAAGCTACATCGTTGATGGCGGGGTGCTCAGCAATTTTCCAATCTGGCTCTTTCAGCGCAAGGACAGGACGTCCATCCGGCCGGTTCTCGGTTTTCAGCTGAGCTCACGGTATGACGATTATATGCCGCAGCATAAAATCACGAACGCAGCTGTATTGTTTAAAGCACTTTTTGAAACGATGATGCAAGCGCATGATAACCGTCATATTGACAAACAAGACGCGCAGAACATTATCTTTATGCCGGTGAAACAAGTGTCTGTCGTTGATTTTCAGCTTCCTCATGAAGCGAAGCAGGAACTTTATGCGTATGGCGAAACAAGGGCCGAAGAATTTTTGAGCCGCTGGATTGCCGGTGGCAGACCTCCTCATTATAGCTGGGCACAGAAAAACCGGGCTTAAAAACTGGCCCGGTTTTTCTTTTTATTCTTTTTTCCTTCAATCACGGTCAAGTTGTGTTCGCGTTTGCGTTTCTTGCTGCTTGATGATTTTTGTTTAGAACTGAGCAGTGATGGCTTCTTCACGGGTGTAGGCTGGCTTCCGTAACGTTTTTTGGACTGACGCACTGCTTTTTGGTACTTGCCGCTGTCTGGAGCGGAGCTTCCTGGTGAAAAGCGTTTGATTAAAAAGTATAGTACAGCAATGATACCAGCTGTTATAGCCAAGGTGGTGAATAATTCTTGAGGTGAAGAAACGAGCTGGTACAAGAACCCTATAACGGCCAGTATAATAATTCCCCAAAGGACGGGATGGATTTTTCGTCTCTGCTGCAACAGGTTCACCTCCTATTTTTAAACGATCTGGCTTTCCATACCTTTCTCGTAATCTGCATCCCGTTTGAGCAGTTCTTGAAAAGAGGCGATGGCGACTTCAATCTGTCTGTCCTCAGGCTCTTTTGTCGTGAGCAGCTGCAGCCATAGCCCCGGGTATCCAAGAAATTTGAGAACCGGCAGATCTCTTACTTTGTTTGTCAGCTGCAGGACTTCAAAAGATACGCCGAGTACAACCGGTATTAAGGCGAGGCGGTAAACCACGCGCTGCCATAGCGGATCAGACGGGACGAGCAAGTAGATGAACATCCCAACAATGACGGTAAATAAGATGAAGCTGCTGCCGCACCGATAGTGAAGGCGGGTCTGCTTTCTTACATTATCTACGGTCAGTTCCTCATTGGCTTCATACGTACTGATTACTTTATGCTCAGCACCATGATATTGGAAGACCTGTCTGATCGAAGGCGTTAATGAGACGAAATAAATATAGGATAGAAGAAATATTAATTTGAAAAAGCCTTCCAGTAGGTTGGTGCCTAAATGGCTGTCTACTGCGAATCGGAACAAATGAGCCAGAAAAACGGGCACGAGTGTAAAAATAAACTTACCGAACAAGAATGACAAAACCCCGATAATCGCCAGGCTAATATAGAACGTGCCCTTTGACGGTTTTTCTTCTTCCTTTAACTCTTCGCCAGGATCCACGCCATACCGTTCAGCCGAAAAGTTTAGATGCTTCGTACCGTTGGCGCTCGCTTCAACAATTGCTGCGGCACCTCTGACAAAGGGAATTTTCTTTAAAAAAGCTAGCACTCTGTTTGATTGTTTTTTTACTTCAAAGAATTCAAGGCTGCCATCGTTTCTCCTGACAGCTGTCACGCATGTATGCTTTCCGGCGAACATGACACCTTCAAGGACCGCCTGCCCCCCGTAAACTTGCTGTTTGTTTCCCATAGCTACCCCCAAGGTGAGTGATAAATGAACAGCCGATCTTTTGGCGAATGTCCATTCTCTTTCGTTATATATATATTGTACAGGAAACATCAACAATCCTCTAGAAAGCAGTATATAAATGTATTTTTCCCATTTTATACAGAAATTACACAGAATATTAGTAGATGGTAAACAAAATGAAAGAAACGGTGAAAAGATGGATATGCTTTAAATGGAGGTGTGAAGATGGAAAAAGAAAAGCTTGAACAAAATAAAAGAGAAGAGCCGGTGTCGTTTGCCGGTAGAGTGGCAGGAGTCGGTTTCTTCGGCGGATTGTTTTGGCCGCTGTTAGGGTATATGGCTTATTATTTAAACTTTACCAAGGTCGGACCGGCACTCATACTTGCTCCATGGGCGTTTGGAGAATGGAAGAACGGCTGGCTCGGTCAGGTGATCGGAATTCTAGCGATCAGCATCGTTTCGATAGGAGTCGCCTTTGCTTACCGATTTACCCTTGCAAGGCTAAAGGGGATGGTGCCGGCAATTCTTTTCGGTGCCGCTTTATGGGCTCTTGTCTTTTACCTGCTGCGGCCGATGTTTCCAGATCTTGAGCCTGTCAGTCAGCTTGGCATCAACACCATATCCACCACGCTGTGCTTATACATCCTTTATGGCTTGTTTATTGGCTATTCCATATCCTTTGAATACGAGGAGCGCCATAGCCAGCAAAAGGGGAACATGGCAGGTGAGAACGGTAAAAGTACCTAACTATTCAAAAAATAGGGGCTATGATAGAATGTTTCTTGAAACATTCTATTTTTTTATGAAGTAAAAAAGTAACCCTCAGATGGGTTTGGCTGAATGAAAAAAGCAGTGCGGGCAATTTTACTATTCTTAAAGGGGATGCAAAAGACAGATGCAGACGACAATCGCCGTGATCAACGGGCCTAACCTGAACCGGCTTGGCTTAAGAGAGCCGCACATCTATGGAAAAAAGACATTGTCAGGATTGGAAGCCAGCCTAAAAAAAATGGAGAGTGAGATGGATGTCAGACTCTATTTCGGACAATCCAACCATGAGGGTGATCTCATTGACTGGATCCATGAAGCCGCTTCCAAGGCGGATGGCATCGTGCTGAACGCTGGGGCTTTCACTCATTATAGCTATGCTATCCGGGATGCTATCGCAAGCATTGATATTCCTGTCATTGAAGTACATATATCCAATGTTTTTGCGAGAGAGCCGTTTCGGGAAAACTCAGTAATCGCGCCTGTAGTGAAAGGGCATATAAGCGGACTGGGAGTCGAAGGGTATGAGCTCGCCGTTCGTGCATTGTACTCACTGAAAAACACGGGAGGAAATGAAGATGAACAGAGTTGAGCGGGCTAGAGCCCTTTTTCGTGAATACGGCATAGACGGTCTTCTTGTCACATCAAAAACAAACCGCTATTATATGAGCGGATTTACAGGTAGTTCTGGTAACCTAGTGATTTCGGACAGAGACATGATTCTGCTGACAGATTTCCGCTACACAAGCCAGGCAAGCGAACAGGCAAAAGGATTCAAAATCATAGAACACTCCGCCCCGCTAATGGAAGAAGCGGCCAAAGCAGCGCATAACGCCCAAATTAAGAAGCTCGGCTTTGAGCAGGATTCGCTTTCTTACGCCATGCATAAATCCTACGAAAAAGCTCTTGAAGGTACAGGCGTTGAACTCGTTCCCGTTTCTGGGCTCGTGGAAAAATTACGCTTGATTAAGGATACGTCAGAGATTAAGATAATAAAGGACGCCGCAGAGATAGCTGATGCGGCATTTGCTCATATACTCTCTTACATAAAGCCAGGCATACGCGAGTGTGATGTGTCAAACGAACTCGAATTCTTTATGCGAAAAAGTGGTGCAGCATCTTCAGCTTTTGACATTATTGTGGCATCCGGATGGCGTTCTGCATTGCCTCACGGTGTTGCGTCTCAAAAGGTAATTGAAACAGGTGAGCTGGTGACGCTGGATTTTGGGGCATATTATAACGGGTATGTTTCCGATCTGACAAGAACGGTCGCAGTCGGTGATGTGTCTGATGAATTGAAAAACATTTATCAGGTCGTATACGAGGCACAATTAAAAGGGATGGCTGGCATTAAACCAGGACTGACGGGACGAGAAGCTGATGCTTTAACTCGTGATCATATCGCTGATAAAGGATATGGTTCCTATTTTGGTCATTCGACAGGACATGGGATCGGGCTTGACGTGCATGAGGCACCTGCATTATCAGTGAAAAGTGATACCATCCTCAAACCAGGGATGATAGTAACGGTCGAACCAGGCATCTACGTTTCCGGTCTCGGAGGGGTGCGCATTGAAGACGATGCCCTGATCACGGAAAACGGAAACGAGTGTCTTACTCACGCGGACAAGTCTTTCATTGTATTAGATCAGTAGAATAGAATTTAGGAGGAAAACAATGATTTCAGTAAACGATTTTAAAACAGGGTTAACGATTGAAGTGGATAACGGCATTTGGCAGGTACTAGAGTTTCAGCATGTTAAGCCAGGTAAAGGTGCGGCATTCGTCCGTTCCAAGCTTCGCAACCTGCGTACGGGCGGCATTCAGGAAAAAACGTTCCGTGGTGGAGAAAAAGTGCAAAAGGCTCACATTGAGAACCGCAGAATGCAATACCTTTACAATTCAGGCGAAACGTACACATTCATGGACACAGAGTCCTACGAGCAAATCGAACTGTCTGCTGCACAGATCGAATATGAACTAAAGTTCTTGCTTGAGAACATGAATGTTCAGATCATGACATACCAAGGTGAAACGATCGGTGTTGAACTGCCTAACACAGTAGAGCTTGAAGTAACGGAAACGGAGCCAGGCATTAAAGGTGACACATCTTCTGGCGGATCGAAAACAGCTGTCCTGGAAACAGGATTATCCGTGCAAGTTCCTTTCTTTATCAACCAGGGAGACAAGCTTGTCATCGACACAAGAAACGGAGATTACGTTTCACGCGCATAATCATCTTCAGCCCATTCAGCATTTTGCTGGATGGGCTTTTTTGCGCTTTGTCACAGAACGCGCAAACATTGACCGATTCCTCCTTTTTCTCCGCATGTAGACATTTCTATTAAAACACTGCGATGAATCGCGCCCCACCATATATCCCCCATGCTTGTCATATTCCGCATATCCCCGCCATATCTTAGATTACAAATCTCTTTTTAGGAGAAGACATTATGAAAGAAATCACAGCCGTGCTTCCGGAAACCGTATTGCGGTTATTGCAGAAAATTCCTGCGCCCGTTCAAGAAACGATTGAAGAAATCCGCTTGCGGACAGGCCAGCCTGTAGAATTTATCATTTCCGGCAAGCCGCATTATCCTGACCTTACCCATTCGTTTTGTCCGCAGGAAGCGGCTGGCCTGCTTTCTAGAATCAGCCATCATTCTCTCTACGCGCTTGAAGAAGAATTGAAACGGGGCTACATCACGATAAGCGGAGGTCATCGTATCGGTATTGCAGGCAGAGTCATCACGGAAAAAGGCTCGGTAAAGGCAGTGAGAGACATCAGCTCGTATAACATCCGGGTCGCCAGGCAGAAGATAGGCATCGCCCATGATCTTGGCAAACATCTATATAGTGGCCGCTGGATGAACACGCTCATCATCGGACCTCCTCAAACCGGGAAAACCACTATTTTACGAGACTTAGCGCGTGTAATGAGCACTGGTGATGAAAAGGAAAATATGCTGCCGTCAAAGATCGGCATCGTGGACGAGCGTTCTGAGATTGCGGGCTGTGTGAAAGGTGTGCCGCAGCATGAGTTCGGCAAAAGAGTGGACGTGCTCGATGCCTGTCCGAAAGCAGAAGGCATCATGATGCTCATCCGGTCGATGAGTCCGGAGATCATTGTTGCCGATGAAATCGGAAGAAAAGAAGACGCCGAGGCCATTTATGAAGCTGTCAATGCAGGAGTGCAGATGCTGTTCACGGCGCACGGCACGTCTATTGAAGATGTGATGCGGCGTCCGGCTATGCTGCAGCTGTCAAAGGAACCCGTATTTGAACGATTTGTCATCCTTTCAAGGAGACGGGGTCCAGGTACGATCGAACACATTTTGAAAAGCGATGGAAGCACCGTGAAAAAGGAGCTGAAACGGTGAGCTGGGCGGGAGCTTGTTTCGTTATCATGGCATGCACGCTGTTTGGGTTCGAAAGAGCGGCAAGGACAAGAAACAGGCTGCAGCAGCTGAGAAACTTGAAGGTGTCGCTTATGTCGCTCGAAGCGGAAATCGTGTATGCCCTTATGCCGCTCGATGAGGCTTTTTACCACTTATCGGGACAGGTGGAAGGGGCGTTATCGCGATTTTTTTTATCGGTTTCAGAAAAGATGAAGCAAGGCCAAAGAACTGTGGACTCGATATGGATCGAAGAAGTAGAAGTGCTCGCTAGAGAAGCCGATTTTGAAAAAAAAGAAACCGAGATTTTAAAGCAGTTTGGGCTGACGCTCGGCAGGCATGATCGTGACAATCAGCAGAGGCAGATCCAACTGGCACTTACCCACCTGAGCAGAGAAGAGCAAGAGGCACGGGACATGGCGGAACGTTATGAAAAAATGTACAAAAGCGTGGGCTTTCTGGCGGGTTTGCTCATTGTGATCCTCCTTTTATAAAGGCCCCCTGGCTAGGTATGAGTTCAGAGTTTCAGGGTTTGTGACCGCATCCATATAAGAAATCCATATTGCTTGAAAAAGGTGGTGGCTGTAATGGGGTTTGATGTGAATATTGTGTTTCAAATAGCGGGACTCGGCATTATCGTGGCCATGCTTCATACCGTTTTGAAGATGATAGGCAAAGAGGATTATGCTCATTGGGTAACACTGCTTGGATTTATTTTTGCACTCCTGCTTGTCGTGTCTATGCTTGATGATTTGTTTCAAAAGGTGAAGGGAGTCTTCTGGTTCCAGAGTTAGGAGGGGTGCCGAATGGAGATCATCCAGATTGTCGGTTTTGGTTTCATCGCAACGTTTCTTGCCATTGTCTTAAAAGAACAAAAAGCGAATTTTGCTTTTTTGATCACTCTTGCAGCAGGAGCCATCCTCTTTATTTTTCTTTCTGAGAAAATCGGAGAGATCTTGTCCATGCTGCAGAAGCTAGCTGATAATGCGGGTCTTAACATGATCTATGTCGGGACCATTTTAAAGATTATCGGCATCGCCTATATCGCTGAGTTCGGCAGTCATATCATACGTGATGCTGGCCAAAGTGCCATCGCCCAGAAAGTGGAACTGGCAGGGAAAGTACTCATTCTGGTACTGGCTATACCGATCATGACGGTTATTATTGAAACCGTAATCGCTATGATCCCTTAAACTCCTCATCGTTTTATTGAGACTTTTGAAAGGAGGCTGATTGTCACGGTCCGTTCCGCTTTTCGGTATATGTTTACTTTGTTGATGGTTTATTATGTGTTCTCTCTTTTTGCTTATGACGCTGTTTCGGCACAAGAGCAAAGCCAGCCCCTTCAAAAGATCGCAGACAGCCAAATTGAGAGTCTCGGAATCGATGAAATAAAAGAGTATTGGGAAAAGGTTGCAAGCGAATACGGTGGATTCTTGCCGGAAAGTCAAAAAGGCAGTTTGATGGAATTTATAAAAGGAGAGAAAACGTTTGATTTTAAAGATTGGGGTGCTGGATTTCTGCGCTATTTGTTTCATGAACTGTTCGTGCATACGAAACTGCTCGGAACTCTTATTCTTTTAACCGTGTTCAGCATGCTCCTGCAATCTATACAGAATGCCTTCAGCCATCCCGCAGTCTCTAAGGCGGCATATGGGGTCGTTTATCTCGTGCTTGTTATATTAGCCCTGAATTCCTTTCACGTTGCCATGAACTATGCACAGGAAACAATCGACGAAATGATGAGCTTCATGATCGCGCTTCTTCCATTATTGCTTGCGTTAATGGCAAGTGTAGGCAGTATCGCATCAGCTGCTTTCTTCCACCCGGTTATCGTTTTCCTTGTCAGCACGTGCGGTCTGCTCGTGAAGAGCTTTGTACTCCCACTCCTGTTTTTATCTGCGCTGCTCAGCATCGTTTCTACGATGAATGAACATCATAAAGTGTCGCAGCTCGCCTCGCTGCTTAGGAAAGTGGCCGCAGGTGCTCTGGCGTTATTCTTCACCGTGTTCTTAACAGTCATGAGTGTACAAGGTGCAGCGACTGCTGTGGCCGATGGTGTGACGATAAAAGCGGCAAAGTTCGTAACGGGCAACTTTATTCCTGTTGTAGGCAGGATGTTTACGGATGCAGCTGACACCGTCATGAGTGCTTCTATACTCTTAAAGAATACAGTGGGCATAGTCGGGATGGGGATGCTGCTCATCATGGCGGCGTTTCCAGCGATTAAACTGCTCGTGCTCGCTTTTATATATAGTGTAGCATCGGCTGTCCTTCAGCCATTAGGAGGCGGCCCGATCATTGAATGTCTAAGCATTATCGGAAAAAGCATGATGTATATCTTTGCTTCACTTGGCGCGGTATGCATCATGTTCTTTCTCGCGGTAACGCTTATTGTTGCAGCGGGGAACATTACGCTGATGGTGAGATAGGGGGAGAGGATGATGCAGCTTTTGACTGCATGGGTTTCCAATATCATCATGCTGTTGCTGCTCGCCGGGATCATTGAGATGCTCCTGCCTGACAGCTCATTTCAAAAATACATCCGGCTCGTGATCGGAATGCTGCTCATTCTAGCTATGCTCTCACCCCTTCTGCAGCTGATGAAACTTGATATAAACACGGTGATGGCAGGAATGAATCTATCAAGTCAAGCGAATGAGGAAAAAATAAAAAATATAGTACAAGACAAGAAAACAGAAATACAAGCTTCTCAAGCTGCATATATATTAGAGCAAATGGCTGTCCCATTAAAAAATAAAGTGAAAGAGGAGTTGAATTCGTCTTATGGTCTAGAGATAACCAGCCTTTCGCTGCAAGCGAGCAAAGAGAGCTCTGGGCAGGAATTTGATTATAAAGACATTACAGCGGCCAGGGTCGTCCTCAAGCGAGCAGAAGGACAGGCAGCGATAACAGGAGTAAAAGAAGTATCGGTTACGGTGGATGGCAATCATCGTGCAACTCCTGAAGACCAGGAGTTGCCAGAAGGGCTTGCGCAGTGGCTTGCGGATGAATGGCAATTCGAGCGTGAGCAGATCATCCTGGTGAAGGAAGGAGGGGAATAGCGATCAAATTTTTAAACGGCCGATTTTCATCACTGTTCAAAAAGGATCATTCAAAAGGCAGCAAGCAAAAATATATGCTGATTCTTTTCGTGCTTGGTATCGCACTGCTCGCTGGCAATAAAATGCTGTCCCCTCCAGACAACACTCAGCCAGTCATGATGGCGAACGAAGGAAACGGGGAAGCGCAGCCGGTATTTAAGCAGGCCAAAAATCTGACGCCTAAAAACATTCAAGAGTTTGAAGCAAGGTACAGAGCTGAGCTAAAGGAAATTCTCGAACAAATTCAAGGAGTAGGCAAGGTGAGCGTCATGGTCGAGCTGGATACTTCTGAGACGAGGCGTTTCATCCAAGATGATGGCGTACAAGAACAAACGACCGTTGAAAAAGATCCAAAAGGCGGCGAACGGACGATCTCGGACAAGAAAACAGACAGCAAGACCGTTATTATACGAAATGGCAGCAATGAGGAACCCATTATCGTGACCACGGAAAAGCCAAGAGTAAGAGGCGTAATCGTCGTCGCGGAAGGAGCCGGCAGCCTGAAAACAAAAGCCGTCATTATAGATGCTGTCACAAAAGTATTCGACATCGGCAGCAACCGTGTCTCGGTCCTGCCAAAAAATGCTGAGGGGGAATAAAGAATGTTATTGAAAAAGCAAACGGTATGGCTGTTAACGATGCTTAGCTTGATCATTGTTCTATCTGTCTATTATATTACTGCGCCAGGCGGTACAGACAGCACGGCATTCTTGGAAAGCGGCAAGAAAGAGAGCAAGAAAAACGCGGCGGTTTCCAAACAAGAGGATGGCGACATGTTCACCATGCTCCGCCTTCAGCGCGATGAGCACCGTGATGAGATGGAAGAAGATTATACGGCCGTCGTCGCATCTCCTAGCGCGAGTGCTGAAGTTCAGGCAGAGGCTTGGGCGAAAATCTCAGAGTTGCAGGCACTCGGCATGAAAGAAGCAACGTTAGAGACACTGATCAAGGCGATGGGCTTTCATGATGCTCTTGTAAACACGATGGAATCGGAAGTGCGTGTTATCGTCAAATCAGAAAAGAACCTTTCCAAGAAGCAAGTTGTATCCATTATGGGCAAAGCGAGAGAGCACCTAGGAAAAGACAAGACCGTCGCGGTTGAATACCAGTCCGCTACAGCCAAGAAATAAAGCCGGGATTTTTCCGGCTTTATTTTTTTCTTTGGCGACAGCCAAGTTTTCTTTACACTTTAAGAAAAGCATAACTTTTTAACAGTGGAAGGAATTCGGCGCAGTCAAAAAGTTTAGGAAAAAAGTATAAGGGCAACTATGGCTGACTTAAAGGCTGAGTGTCAGCCAAGTTTTCTTTACACTTTAAGAAAAGCATAACTTTTTAACAGTGGAAGGAATTCGGCGCAGTCAAAAAGTTTAGGAAAAAGTATAAGGGCAACTAAGGCTGACTTAAGGCGTCAGCCAAGTTTTCTTTAGGACACATGACAGCAAAAGATGCCGAATGTTGTTATAGGCTTACCCTCATGTTTTTAAATCTGATAGTATAGGATCATTACAATATGAAGCGCTGCATTTTGAAACGCTTACAATTAGAACGGTTTTCCTGTACTATTAAAGTGAAAGCACATATTGTGGCGGCTATTCTTTTACATAGATTTATGGTATATTTACATTGATTAAGACCTAGTCACAATAGAAGGTGCTAATAAAACCGGCTAGATAAAGGAGAAGAAACGCATGCTGAAAATACAAGAAATAAGAGAATTGATTAAACTCATCGACAAATCTTCTATTAATGAATTCAAGTATGAAAATGATGGTGCTAAAATTGTATTGAAGAAAAACGGCAGCGGAGAAAGCCAGTTGGCAGAAAGCCATGCGCAGCCTGCAGCGGTCCAGTCTGTTCCAGCTCTACAGCCTCAAGCCTCTGTTCCTGTCGTGCAGCAGCAAGATGCCATGCCGGCAGCTGAACAAAAGGAAAAGGTTCAGGATGAAACCTTGCATAAAATCGTTTCACCGATGGTTGGGACGTTCTATTCCGCTTCAGCTCCTGATCAGCCAGCTTATGTAAAAGCAGGGGACAAGGTATCTAAAGATTCTATCGTCTGCATTATTGAAGCGATGAAGCTATTTAACGAGATTGAATCGGAAGTGAATGGGGAAATCGTAGAAGTGCTTGCTGAAAACGGCCAGCTGGTCGAATACGGGCAGCCTTTGTTCCTCGTCAAGTCGGAATAGGCGGTGGTCTTATGATAAAGAAACTGCTTGTTGCCAATCGTGGAGAAATCGCGGTCCGCATCATCCGTGCCTGCCGCGAGCTGAACATTGAAACCGTCGCTGTGTATTCAGAAGCAGACAAAGACGCCCTTCATGTCAGGCTTGCTGATGAAGCGTATTGCATTGGACCTGTATTATCGAAAGAAAGCTACCTAAATTTTACGAACATCATGAGTGTGGCCACTTTAACAGGATCAGACGCCATTCATCCAGGGTACGGTTTCTTGGCTGAGAACGCTGACTTCGCTGAGATATGCCGCGAGTGCAACGTGATTTTTGTAGGACCTAGCGCAGAGGCGATCAATAAAATGGGAATCAAAGACGTGGCTCGCAAAACGATGGAAGAAGCGAACGTGCCGATAGTTCCAGGATCAAAAGGCATCATTCCGAATCCTCAAGCAGGTGCCGAGCTCGCAAACGAAATAGGGTATCCTGTTATTATTAAAGCGACAGCTGGCGGCGGAGGAAAAGGAATCCGCGTTGCCCGTACTGAAGCTGAACTGCTTAAAGGCATCTCCATCACACAGCAGGAAGCGGCAACCGCGTTTGGCAATCCAGGCGTTTATATTGAAAAATACATTGAAGACTTCCGTCACGTGGAGATTCAAGTTCTCGCCGATAATTACGGTAACGTCATCCATCTCGGTGAGCGTGATTGCAGTATTCAGAGAAGGCTGCAGAAACTATTAGAAGAAACGCCTTCACCTGCCATTTCACCAGAAAAACGTGCGGAGATGGGAGAAGCAGCTGTTAGAGCGGCTAAGGCGGTCAACTATTCAGGTGCGGGGACTGTTGAGTTTATCTTTGATCATAACACTGGTGACTTCTACTTCATGGAGATGAACACGCGAATCCAGGTCGAACACCCGGTTACGGAAATGGTTACTGGGGTAGATTTAATTAAGGAACAGATTAAAGTGGCTTCAGGAGAAAAACTGAAATTTGCCCAAGAAGACATTACCTTTAGTGGCTGGTCGATCGAATGCCGAATCAACGCCGAAAATCCAGACAAAAATTTCATGCCTTCACCAGGGAAGATTGAGATGTACCTCCCGCCAGGAGGGTTTGGCGTCCGAGTCGATTCTGCAGCGTACCCTGGCTATGTGATCCCTCCTTATTATGATTCGATGATCGCTAAAGTCATCACTTACGGTCATACGCGTCAGGAAGCAGTAAGCAGAATGAAACGCGCGTTAATGGAGTTTGTGATCGAAGGCGTTCATACGACAATCCCTTTCCATTTAAAGCTGATGGACAACGAAACATTTATAAGCGGAGACTTTAATACAAAGTTTTTGGAACTGCATGATTTAACTGAAAAGAAGATATCGAAGTAATAGGAGGCAAGGCAATATGAATGAAATGACGTTTGAAATGGAAGAACATGCATCGGGTCTTGGTAAGGTAGAAATTTCACCAGAAGTAATCGAAGTGATTGCGGGTATCGCTGCGTCAGACGTAGAGGGTGTAGCTTCAATGAGAGGAAACTTTGCCACAGGTGTTGTCGAAAAATTCGGCCGCAAATCACACGGCAAAGGGGTTAAAGTAGAACTAACAGAAGAGGGCATCTCCATTGACGTTTATGTGTTAATGAAATACGGCATCTCGATCCCTGATGTTGCTCAATCCATCCAAGACAGCATCCGTCAGGCACTGTTAAACATGACCGCACTTGAAGCGAACGACATCAATGTGTTTGTTGTCGGAGTCCAGTTTGAAAACAAAGAGAAACAGCCAGAAATTCCTTTTGCAGAATAATCGATATGCAGACGCATTGACGAGAAAGAGTGTCAATGCGTTTTTTTGTGTTCTTTTCTGTTCGTGGCCTGAGTCAAAAATAGGAAAGATCAAAGCACTAATGATCATTCTTTCTAATTATCCGTAAAATTGTGGAGGCTGTCGTCTTAAATTTAGGAAGATGTCGGAAAAATGTGAATGATTATTCTGTATAGAAGGATAAATGTTCGGATTGTTTAGCCAATATCACCTATGGTATGATGCTAAATATAAAATGTTCGAGTCAAGAAAGGAAGTTAACGGTATATGAAACGTAGAATTGCCAGAGAAAAGGCTTTCCAGACACTATTTCAGGTAGAGGTGAGCGGCACAGATCCGAACGAAGCGATGGAACATGTCCTAGAAGGTGAACAGGGAGATCCATTTCTTTCAGAGCTTGTCACAGGAACGATTGAAAAGAAAGAAGAACTGGATGCCTTTCTATCCGGCTATCTTGAAAACTGGAGCCTTGCACGCGTCGCGAATGTGGAACGAGTCGTGCTCAGGATGGCGGCTTATGAGATAAGAGAGATGGATGAAATTCCTGCAAACGTCACGTTAAATGAAGCCATTGAGATTGCCAAAGTGTTCGGCGGAGAAGCAGCAGGCAAGTTCGTAAATGGTGTTCTTGGAAAAATTAAAGCATAGCGATTCTATGATTACAGCATCTTAAAGGGGGATACGAGGATGGAACTGTTAAACGGTAAAGAAATTTCAGGTCAAAAGCGTGAAGAACTTTTTGAAGAGATTACGAGGCTGAAAAATAACGGCATCACGCCGGGATTGGCGGTTATCCTAGTCGGGGATCATCCTGCCTCCCGTTCCTATGTCCTTTCGAAGCAGCGAACGTGCAAGGAGCTGGGTATGCATTCCGTTTTAACAGAATTGCCGGAGAGCACGACTGAAGCCGAACTGCTTGCGAGGATCGGTGCATTTAATCAAGATCCATCTGTAGACGGCATTCTGGTCCAGCTTCCCCTGCCTCCGCATATCTCGGAACGTAAAGTGATAGAAGCGATTATTCCAGAAAAGGATGTCGATGGTTTTCACCCATTGAACGCAGGCAAGCTTTTCACCGGAGATCCCGCTTTTGTTCCTTGCACCCCTTTAGGCATACTGGAAATGCTAAAATACAAAAACGTCGATATTAAAGGCAAACGAGTCGTGGTTGTCGGACGCAGCAACATCGTAGGCAAGCCGGTCGGCCAGCTGCTGCTCGCAGAAGATGCCACGGTCAGCTTTTGTCATTCCAAAACGAATAACCTTGCCGAACATACCATTCAGGCTGATATACTTATCGCTGCTGCTGGGAGTGCGAAGCTAGTCACAAAAGATATGGTCAAACAAGGAGCTGTAGTGATTGATGTTGGCATGAACAAAGTGGACGGCAAGCTTTGCGGCGATGTCGATTTTGAAAAGGTGAAAGATGTCGCAGGGATGATCACGCCAGTACCAGGCGGAGTCGGACCGATGACCATCACGATGCTGATGAACAATACAGTTCTTTCGGCAAAGAGGAGAAAAGCGGTAAAAGGAGCGGTTTAGATGCAGCAAGACCGTTATGTGCCAATCAGCTCAGTTACAAGATACATAAAACGCCTTTTTGAAGGGGATGAAAACCTTCAGGATGTCTGGGTAAAGGGGGAGCTCTCGAACGTGAAAAAGCATTCGAGAGGCCACCTTTATTTTACGTTGAAGGACGAGAACAGCAAGGTGAACGCCGTAATGTTCGCAGGCAACAACCGGTACTTGCCGTTCAAGCCAGCTGACGGGATGAAGGTGCTGATTCAGGGAGAGATGACCGTGTACGAGCCGATGGGGACTTATCAGCTGTATGCTCGCTCCATGCAGCAAGATGGGATCGGCAACTTGTTTCTCGCCTATGAGGAGCTGAAGAACAAGCTGGAGGAAGAAGGGCTTTTCAGTCCAAACATTAAAAAGGACATTCCTAGGTTTCCATCAGAGATCGGGGTGATCACGTCCCCTACCGGTGCAGCTGTCCGGGACATTATGATTACGATTAAGAGAAGGTTCCCGCAAGCCCGCATCACACTCTTTCCGGTTCTGGTGCAAGGTCCCGGAGCAGCCCCAAGCATCGCCAGAGCGATAACGCAAGCGAACAACATCGGCAGGCATCAAGTGCTGATCGTCGGCAGGGGCGGCGGCTCGATCGAAGAGCTTTGGGCTTTTAATGAAGAAACAGTTGCCAGAGCTATTCACCAATCTTCCATACCCATCATTTCAGCCGTCGGGCACGAAACAGATTTTACGATCTCAGATTTTGTTGCCGATTTAAGAGCGCCAACTCCTACCGCTGCAGCTGAGATGGCTGTCCCCCATAATGACGAGTTAAGAGACCGTCTTTCTGTGAGGGATTACCGATTAAAAAGATTAATGCATGAACACATACAAACAGCCGGCCAAAGGCTAGCAAGGCTGAAGAAATCCTATGCGTTCCGTTACCCGGAACAGCTGATCCGGCAAAAAGAGCAGCAGCTTGACCGCTTGATGGAAACATTAAAAAAGAGGACGCTCCAGTCAAAAGAGCGAAAGGTCTCCGTGTTAACTGCAGCCAGCCGGCAGCTACAGTCCTTTTCACCAGCCGGTCAGCTCGATCGGGCAAAAAAGAAAAGCGAAGAGCTGACGAGGCAGCTCGCCAAAGAATTTGGGCGCAGCCTTACTTTTAAGAAGCAAGGCTTTGGCCAGACTGTTTCACGATTGAACGCGTTAAGCCCATTGAACGTCATGGAAAGAGGATACAGTCTTGTTTATGATGAAAACAATCTTGTGAAATCAGTAAAACAAATCAATACAGGCGATCTTGTGACGATTCGACTGAAAGACGGTCAGTTAAAGGCATCTGTAACGGAAATGGAGGAAATAGACAATGAAGGATAAAGAAAGACACCTCACATTTGAAGAAGCAATGGAAAAACTAGAAGAGATCGTGGAGAAGCTTGAACAAGGTGATGTACCGCTAGAAGAAAGCATCGAACTCTATCAGCAAGGGATGCAATATTCCAAGCTTTGTCATACAAAGCTTGCGAACGTTGAGAAAAAAATGGATCTGATCTTGAACGAAGAAGGTGAGGCTAAGCCATTCGCTTTGGAGGAGGAAGACATCACGTGATGCTGCTGGATGCCTTTATTGCTGATAAAAAAAAGCTCGTTGAACAAAGGCTTAAACAGCTGGCGAGTTCTTCATCTATTCCCGAAACACTCGGAAAAGCGATCATGTATTCCATTGATGCCGGCGGGAAACGGCTTCGGCCCGTTCTCTTGCTCGCTGTGATGGAAACGTTCGGCTGCAAGAGTGAAAAAGGACTTGATACAGCGTGCGCGATCGAAGCACTGCATACATATTCCCTTATTCACGACGATCTTCCAAGCATGGACAACGATGATTATCGGCGCGGAAAACTGACGAACCATAAGGTGTTTGGCGAGGCGTTCGCGATACTTGCAGGAGATGCGCTACTAACCATGAGCTTCTCCTTTATAATGGATGATAGCAGCTTGACATCTGACGAAAAAGTTAAAGTGGCAGCATTGCTTTCTAAGAGTGCAGGTCCATTAGGCATGGTAGCAGGACAAGCGGAAGACATGGAAGCTGAAGGTGCGGAATTGACGGCAGATCAGCTGCAAAGCATTCATGAGAAGAAAACCGGCCAGCTGCTGCAGTGCTCCGTCCTCGCAGGAGGCATCCTTTCTGGTGCGAGTGACCAGGAACTCAAGCATTTAAAAGCCTATGCACATGCTATTGGAATCGCCTTTCAAATAAAGGACGATATCCTGGATGTAACAGGAGACGAAGCGACGATCGGAAAGCCCGTCGGCAGTGATGAAGCGAATAACAAGACAACGTATCCTAAATTGTTTGGACTAGAGGGAGCGAAGAAGGAGCTAACCCGCTATATTGGACTGGCAAAGAAAGAACTGTCAGAGATCGGCCATGATACAAGGGTGCTTGAGCAGCTGGCAGATTATATCATCGCTCGTAATCATTAGAATATTGCCGGTTGTTTTTGTTTTATGATAAGATATAAGTTGCTTTGGTGGGTACTGCTCGCCATACATACGTTTTCTCAACACAGAAATGATGACGTATCCCTTTAAACTCTTTGTGCGTGAAACAGGTCCGCTGAAAACGGGAGATCATTCATTGCCGTTAACACTCTTGTGCTAGCGGCTATTTTTTCAAGCACTTTCCCTTCAACGGCTGATGATGGTCATATGCCGTGTTTCCGTGATATTTATCATGCGGCGTTTATTATACTTATAAAAGGCAAAATTAAACATAAGACGTTCTACTATTAAAAGAGATAAGCAGTTAGCTCGGAAAGAGAGGCATTCCATGAACTTGGAAGAAATTCAAGATCCTCAATTTTTAAAAACACTTGGGCCAGCAGAGCTTAATCAGCTTGCGTCAGAAATCCGGTCGTTTTTAATTAATAAACTAAGTGTCATGGGCGGCCATTTAGGCCCGAACCTAGGCGTTGTAGAATTAACATTAGTTCTTCACAAGCTGTTTAACAGCCCGAAAGACAAGTTCATCTGGGACGTCGGACATCAAGCGTATGTTCACAAAATCCTTACTGGACGGGCGAGCCAGTTCGATACATTGCGCCAATACAAAGGCCTTTGCGGATTCCCTAAACGCTGCGAAAGTGAGCATGATGTATGGGAGACCGGCCACAGTTCTACTTCGCTTTCTGCTGCGATGGGCATGGCGATCGCCAGGGATCTTAAAGGCACGGATGAGAAAGTGATCGCTGTGATCGGAGATGGAGCGTTGACTGGCGGGATGGCACTTGAAGCACTCAATCATATTGGTCATGAGAAGAAAGACTTGATCGTCATCTTAAACGATAATGAAATGTCGATCGCTCCAAATGTAGGGGCACTGCACAATGTCCTCGGCCGTATGCGCACGGCAAGAAAATACAATAAGGCCAAGGATGAGCTCGAGTCGCTCATCCGCAAAATACCGGCCTTTGGCGGCAAGCTCGCAGCCACAGCAGAACGGCTGAAAGACAGCTTGAAATACCTGCTGGTTTCCGGCATGTTCTTTGAAGAGCTCGGTTATACGTATCTTGGACCTGTGGATGGCCATGACGTAGAGGACCTGCTTGAAAACCTGGCCTATGCCAAGAAGACAAAGGGTCCCGTCATTGTTCATGTCATCACGAAAAAAGGAAAAGGCTACAGCCCTGCAGAGCTTGATACGAATGATAACTGGCACGGAGTAGGACCGTATAAGATGGAATCCGGAGAGCTTATTCCTCAAGAAAAAAGCGGACCTTCTTATTCGGGAATCGTTAGTGACACCCTTGCACACCTATCTGAAAAAGATGACCGCATTGCCGTGATCACTCCTGCCATGACAGTGGGGTCTAAGCTGGTACCGTATGGCAAGAAATTTCCTGACAGATTATTTGATGTAGGGATAGCAGAACAGCATGCAGCCACGATGGCAGCAGGTATGGCGACTCAGGGCATGAAGCCTGTCCTCTCGATCTATTCCACCTTCTTGCAGCGTGGATATGACCAGGTTGTTCACGACGTCGCCCGCCAGAATTTGAACGTTCTTTTTACTATCGATCGTTCAGGACTAGTCGGCGCAGACGGAGAGACCCATCAAGGTGTGTTTGATATTGCCTTTTTGAGGCATATACCAAACATGGTCATTATGATGGGGAAAGACGAGAATGAACTGAGAAATATGGTCTATACAGCCATTCAATATGATGAAGGACCCATAGCTGTTCGATTTGCACGAGGGAATGGATTTGGAGTGGAACTTGATGAGGCATATGAGCAGATTCCTATCGGCTCGTGGGAAGTGCTGAAAGAGGGCACCGATGCGGCGATCTTAACGTTTGGCACAACGATTCCAATGGCTATCAAGGCATGGGAAGTCTTGGCGAAGCAAGGAATATCGGTTAAGGTCATTAATGCGCGATTCATCAAGCCGCTCGATACAGAGATGCTGAACAGTCTAATACAAGAGAATATTCCGCTTCTTACAGTAGAGGAAGCGGTGCTTCAGGGGGGCTTTGGCAGCGCGGTGCTCGAACACTTAGCTGACGAGCAGGCGTTTCATATTCCGGTGGACCGCATGGGAATTCCCGACAAATTTATCGAACATGGCAGTGTCACCAAGCTTCTTGAAGAAATCGGCTTAACAGAAGAAAATCTTGTTAAACGCACAAAAGCATTAGTGGAGAGAAGAAACAGCAAAAAAGGAATGCTTACATGAAAAAAGAAAGAATCGATGTGCTTCTTGTTGAACGGGGACTCATCGAAACGCGTGAAAAAGCGAAAAGGTCTATAATGGCAGGCCTTGTTTATTCAGGAACAGAAAGATTGGACAAGCCTGGCATGAAGATTGATAATGAGGCGCCATTAACCGTTAAAGGCTCTGTGCTTCCGTATGTAGGAAGAGGCGGATTGAAGCTTGAAAAAGCGATCAAAGAGTTCGGTCTTGACCTGAACGGCAAAATTGTTCTGGATATTGGGGCATCGACTGGAGGCTTTACCGACTGTGCTTTGCAAAATGGAGCACATTATGTTTACGCGCTTGATGTCGGCTATAACCAGCTTGCCTGGAAGCTAAGGAACGATGAAAGGGTCGGCGTGATGGAACGGACCAATTTCCGCCATGTCACACCTGACATGCTGCAAGAGGGCATGCCTGACTTTGCGACAATCGATGTATCCTTCATTTCTGTCCGGCTGATTCTGCCCGTTTTAAAGACCATTCTCAAGCAGGATGGACAAGCTGTCGTCCTTATCAAACCGCAATTTGAGGCTGGGCGCGACGAGGTCGGAAAAAAAGGGATCGTGAGGGACCCGGATGTCCATGAGAGAGTGATCAAGGAGATGCTGGAATTCTCCGAAAAAGAAGGCTATAAGCCGCTTGCTCTGTCTTATTCTCCCATAACAGGGGGAGACGGCAACATTGAGTTCCTGCTGCATCTTGAAAACCATTCCGATCCATCAGACTTTCCGTACACTCGAGCATCAGAGGTCGTGAAGGAAGCCCATCTTCATTTGAAAAAAGAGCGGACATAACGTTCGCTCTTTTTTCACACTATTGGCCATCCTCCATTGTCAACCATTACGGTTTCTTTAAATAAATGTACAAGAACTCTGCAATATTATAAGATAAAGTCAAAAGCTGATGGATGTAAGAGGTGCACGTATGAATAAAGGACATCGACATATTAAGATTCGCGAAATTATTGCCAGCCATAATATTGAAACGCAGGACGACCTCGTCGATTCGCTCAGGAACGCCGGATTTAACGTGACACAAGCTACTGTTTCCCGAGATATTAAAGAGCTGCATCTTGTAAAAGTTCCCATGAACGACGGACGCTACAAATACAGCTTGCCTGCAGATCAGCGGTTTAATCCGCTTCAAAAACTCAGAAGGACACTGATCGACAGCTTTATTACGATTGATCAAGCCGACCATCTTATTGTGATGAAAACGCTGCCGGGAAACGCCAATGCAATCGGTGCACTCATTGATAAGCTGGACTGGGAAGAAATTATGGGGACCATCTGTGGTGACGATACCATTTTGATCATCTGTCGATCAAAAGATGTCAGTCCGGAAGTATCGCAGCGTTTTCTTGATATGCTCTAAACTTTTGAATTAAAAGGTGTGATGAAATGTGCTGGCGGAATTAACTATCCGTAATTTTGCGATTATTGATTCTTTAGGCGTCTCCTTCAATAAAGGTTTGACTGTCCTGACGGGTGAGACAGGTGCTGGGAAATCCATTATTATCGATGCCATCGGTCTTCTCATAGGAGGTCGGGGCTCTTCGGAGTTTGTCAGATACGGTACAGCGAAAGCGGAGATAGAAGGCCTTTTTCATTTTGATGAAAATCATGCTCTCATGCAAAAGTGTGAAGAATTCGGAATCTCAGCTTCAGATGGCATGGCCGTTTTGAGGCGTGAGATCAACGAAAACGGAAAGAGCGTGTGCCGGGTGAACGGCAAGCTTGTGACACTTGCCATTTTGAAGGAAATCGGCCAGACGCTCATTGACATCCATGGCCAGCATGAAACACAGTTTCTGCTTCAGCCAGAAAAGCATTTATTCCTGCTCGATTCTTTTGCAGGGAAAGAATTCGCTCTATTGCTGACAAAGTATCAGGAAACCTATGCACACTATGTGGATATTCAAAAACAGTTGAAGAATCTGACGGAAAACGAGCAGCAAATGGCACAACGGATGGACTTGCTTCAATATCAGCTCGAAGAAATCGATGCTGCCGGCCTGAAAGAGAATGAAGATGACGAGCTTCAAGAAGAGAAGAACAAGTTATCCAACTTCGAAAAGCTGTACAAGCATCTTCACGATTCATATGAAAACTTATACGGAGATGGACGCGGACTAGACCTTGTGTCTAACGCGCTGGCAGAACTTTCTGCAGTGTCTATGATTGACGATGATTTACGCAAAAAGGAAGAAAGCCTGGCAACCTGCTACTACGCACTTGAGGATCTGGCTTTTCAGATCCGTGATTCATTCGAGTCTCTTGAATACGATGCAGGAAGGCTGAACGAGATCGAAGACAGGCTGAATGAAATAAGTAAATTGAAGCGCAAATACGGGCATACTGTCAAAGAAATCTTGAACTATGCTGAATCGATCAGAAAAGAGCTTTTCGTCATACAAAATAAAGATGAAAACATTGACGCGCTTAAGAAGAAACATGAAAAAATAAAAGAAAAGCTGTCTGCTGAAGCAGCTAAGCTTTCAAACAAAAGAACGAAGCATGCCGCAGTCCTTAAAGAGGCGATTCAAAAAGAACTTAAAGAGCTGTACATGGAAAAAACGCAGTTCGATGTGATGGTTGAAAAGGGATCATTCTCTGGAGAACGTGAATTTGGCCCTTATGGAATGGATGACGTGGAGTTCTATATTGCGCCAAATCCGGGCGAACCATTGAAGCCGCTGGCAAAAACGGCATCAGGCGGGGAACTCTCACGTGTCATACTTGCATTAAAAAGTATCTTTACAAAGCACGAAGGCGTTACGTCCATTATTTTTGATGAAGTGGATACAGGTGTTTCAGGTCGTGTCGCTCAGGCGATCGCAGAAAAAATATACCGAGTATCGTCAGATTCCCAAGTGCTTTGCATCACACATCTTCCTCAAGTTGCAGCAATGGCTGATACCCATCTGCATATCGCGAAAGATACGGAAGGCAGCAGGACTGTAACAAAAGTGACCGCGTTAGGCTCGCCTGAAAAAATTCAAGAAATCGGGCGGATGATTTCGGGTGTTGAAGTGACGCACATCACGAAAGAACATGCTAAGGAACTGCTCGATCTTGCCCTTCATTTTAAACAGACTTCCTAAATTATACTTTGTTAAAGCTATCCAAAACAGGATAGCTTTTTGTGTAAAGTGAAGTTATAATCTCGCTCACTGAAGGCAAGATTAAAGGTACAGCCATGGTGGAGGTGTGGGACCAGGAGCGAGGAGAGTGAAATATGTATGCAGAAATAGCAAGGCGCTTCCTTGGCGTTGTGCTGCTAGGAAGTTTGATCGGTGCCAGCTTCCTGCCTCCGGTCCGTGATTATGCGAGCATGCCGGAAAGCGTGATGGCATTTGCCGGGCAAGAACGGCAGGCGGGTGAAGTTCCTGCTGGAGCCAGTCTCCATTCTTCAGACGAGACGGTGTTCACGGTTGGAAATGCAGCAGATGGCAAAATATTAATAGATCCCGTTAACGAAGGTGATTCTGTGGCTACACTAGAGGCAGCAGGTTTTCCTTTGAAGAAGATGCATGTCAGTGTTAGTAAAGACATCAAAGTGGTACCGGGGGGACAGTCTATCGGTGTCAAACTGAATACGCTCGGCGTTTTAGTTGTCGGACACCACCTAGTGGAGACCTCAAACGGCAAAAAGTCGCCTGCAGAACTGGCAGGCATACAGGTCGGGGATATCATCACAAAAATTAACGGTGAACCAATCGAAAAGATGGCAGATGTGACGCCGTTCGTCAAAAGCTACAGCGAAAACAAGACACCGCTGAATGTAACGGTCATTCGTAATAAAAAAACTCATCAAAAAAAGCTTGTGCCACTTGAAGACAAGCATGACAAGTCTTTCCGCATCGGCCTTTATATCAGGGATTCCGCAGCCGGAGTAGGAACTCTTACATTTTTTGAACCGAAATCATTCAAGTACGGTGCTTTGGGCCATGTTATTTCAGACATGGACACGAAAAAACCGATCATTGTCAACAATGGTGAAATATTGCGTTCGACGGTAACATCGATCGAAAAGGGCTCAAATGGCCATCCTGGCGAAAAGCTTGCCAGGTTCTCGAACGATCAGCATACGCTTGGCAGCATCACAAGAAACAGCCCCTTTGGCATTTTTGGGAAGCTGAACGAAAGAATGGATAATGGCGGCTGGGATAAGCCCCTTCCAGTAGCATTCTCAGATCAGGTAAAAGAAGGACCTGCCAAAATCCTGACAGTAGTAAACGGAAGCAAAGTTCAAGAATTTGATGTGAAAATTATCAGTTCAGTTCCACAGAAATTTCCTGCGACAAAGGGAATGGTGATAAAGATCACCGATCCGAAGCTTTTGAAGCTGACTGGCGGAATCGTGCAAGGTATGAGCGGCAGTCCGATCATACAGGACGGAAGGCTGATAGGTGCCGTCACACACGTTTTTGTAAACGATTCTACATCAGGATATGGCGTTCATATCGAATGGATGCTCGATGAAGCGGGAATTGATATATACAACGATAAAAAACAAGCAAGCTGACGAGACGTATTAAAAACCGGTGTATGCCGGTTTTTTTGTTTTCTTACAGCTTATTAAGAATGTACATAGTATATCGTGACTTTTGTTTGAAAATTATGTACAATAAGTGAGAAATAAAGAAAATTCGACATATCCAAGTAACGGTATTAACATATTGTCGAAATTCAAAGTAAATTGAAGATAAATAAAGCAAATAGATGAAAATGTAAAATAAAATAAAAAATATAATGTTTTTTAGAGGGATTTACGGTTAATTGTTGAAAATGTTATAAGGGCAAACAAGAAATTGTTGGATGGGGAGGAATAAAAATGAAAAAAATTAAAGTGTGTCTTGCGGATGATAACCGAGAATTAGTGGGTCTATTGAAAGAGTACTTATCAAGCCAGGATGACATGGAGGTAATTGGTGTAGCCTACAACGGACAAGAGTGCTTGTCTGTTCTAGAAGGCCGCAATCCTGATGTGCTGGTGCTTGACATCATCATGCCTCACCTTGATGGACTTGCAGTGCTGGATAAAATACGAAGCAGTGATGATCTGCCGCAGCCTAACGTGATTATGCTTACAGCGTTCGGGCAGGAAGATGTAACGAAAAAGGCGGTTGAACTTGGTGCTTCCTATTTTATTCTAAAACCGTTCGATATGGAAAATTTAGCCAGTCAGATCCGCCAAATTTGCGGAAGCGAGACATCTCATAATCGTTCCTCCTCACAAACAAGGTCTAGCTTTTCATCCATCAAACAGCCGAGAAACCTTGATGCCAGTATTACGAGCATCATTCATGAAATCGGAGTTCCTGCTCATATCAAAGGATATATGTACTTAAGAGAAGCCATTTCTATGGTATACAACGACATTGAATTGCTTGGTTCGATTACGAAGGTATTGTACCCGGATATCGCGAAAAAGTTTAATACAACAAGCAGCCGTGTGGAGCGTGCCATCCGCCACGCCATAGAAGTGGCATGGAGCCGAGGAAACATTGACAGCATCTCTTCTCTGTTCGGATACACGGTTTCCATGTCTAAAGCCAAACCTACGAATTCAGAGTTCATCGCTATGGTCGCGGATAAGCTTCGCATCGAGCATAAAGCGGGCTGATAGCAGCCGATTATATTGAAAAGCCAGCAGGATTATTTTCCTGCTGGCTTTTTACGTTCTATCTTTGTTTATTTTTGTTTTGAAACCTCGGCTGTACCTTGCTTCGTTTCTTGTCACGGTAGAAAATGAAGCCGCCGACAAACGCTAGTCCGATCAGTAAACTAAAGAATCCGGCAATAAATTGAAGGGGAAGGTTTGAAAACGGGGTCTGTAAAACGCCGAACAAAGTGTCCCTCATCCACTTGATCCCAAATACCGCAAGCAAGCCTGGTATGACCATGATAAGTAAAGCCAATAATCGCTGCACGTTCATCTCTCCTTACAATGGTAAGTGTACCGTTTTCACGGCACCTTGTCATTAAGATTAATGTTGCAAATGCTTTCACACTGCTATATCATTTTATTTAGAGAATCATGAAAAAAATTGCAATGAGCGGAGAGAAGACCATGCAAAATGCTGTTTTGCTTGGGGATTTACGTGATATTCACACACTTATTCTTTTGTTTCAGCGCTCGGAAATCATTTTTCCTCTCGCTGTCATGTCCAAGGATATAAGTGGAGATCATTATTATGGAATTCCGGTTATGAAAGGCCAGGAAAGCAACATTAATGGTTATGAATACATCGTTTATTCTCCTGATTACCAAATTCAAGCGTTTCAGCTTGCTAAAGACAATGATGCAGGGCTGCTGCCTGCCGGTCATGTCCGGCTGCTTTTTGAAGAAATGTTTCAAAACGAAAGCCGGATGCCCGCACTGAAAAACCAACTCGTCACCAGGGATATCATTTTAGACAGCACTCATGACGGCATGATTGCGATCGATGAAAATGGAAGCATCACGCTTTTTAATAAAAGTGCAGAAAAAATGACTGGTATCACAAAAGACGAAGCGATCGGGCTGCCTATACTTGAAGTGATGCCCAATAGCCAGCTTCCGCGCATTCTGCGGACTAAGACCGAAGAGATCAACCGTGAACAGATGCTGCCGAACGGAACGAAGATTTATACAACTCGATTGCCCATCGTAGACAATGAGGGCAACACGCTCGGAGCCTTTGCTGTATTCAAGGATATTACAGAAATCGTTGATATGGCTGAGGAAGTAACGAACTTAAAAAGTATTCAAAGCATGCTGCATTCTATCATACAGTCCTCT
Organism: Fictibacillus iocasae; assembly: GCF_042665465.1. Taxonomy (NCBI): domain Bacteria; kingdom Bacillati; phylum Bacillota; class Bacilli; order Caryophanales; family Fictibacillaceae; genus Fictibacillus; species Fictibacillus iocasae. The sequence goes on from NZ_JBHTCP010000003.1 coordinate 100,635, forward strand.
GAGGAAGCTATTTCGGTTGTGGATGAAAAAGGAAATGGATTGATGATCAATCCTGCTTATACGAGGCTGACTGGCTATGCAGCGGACGAAGTCATCGGGAAACCAGCTACGATTGACATAACAGAAGGGGACAGCATGCACATGCAAGTTCTGAAGACGCGAAAACCGGTCAGAGGAGCTCGCCTTAAAGTTGGTCCGAAGAAACGGGATGTAGTCGTCAACGTGGCTCCCATTCTGGTGGATGGGCAGCTAAAAGGAAGTGTCGGGATCATCCACGATGTGTCTGAAATAAAGTCGCTTACCGAAGAATTAACGAGAGCGAGGCAGATTATCCGCACGCTTGAGGCAAAATATTCGTTTGAGGATATTGTGTGGTCTTCTTTAGAAATGGAGTTTGCCATCGAACAGGCTAAGCTGGCTGCTTCTACTCCAGCTACTGTGCTGCTAAGAGGCGAATCAGGTACAGGGAAAGAATTGTTTGCTCATGCTATACATAACGCCAGTGACCGTAAATACAGCAAATTTATTCGTGTGAACTGTGCAGCCATATCAGAATCACTCCTTGAAAGTGAGCTGTTCGGCTATGTAGAAGGAGCATTCTCTGGCGCCGTTCGCGGTGGTAAAAGAGGATTATTTGAAGAAGCGAACGGCGGTAGCATCTTTTTGGATGAAATAGGAGAACTCGCCCTCACGACTCAGGCGAAATTATTGCGAGTGCTGCAAGAAAAGGAAATCCGCCGTGTGGGGGATACTAAGTCTATTCCCATCAATGTTCGTGTGATAGGCGCGACAAACGTTAATTTAGAGGCAAAGATTGCGGAAGGATCATTCCGCCAGGATCTTTATTACAGGCTGAATCGAATGCCGATCTTTATCCCGGCGCTGCGCGAGAGAAAAGGGGATATACCTTTGTTGGCCGCTCACCTTCTTCAAAAGCTTAATCAGGATTATGGAAGGAATGTAGAAGCTCTGACGGATGATGCGGTGCTTGCATTAAAAGAATATGACTGGCCGGGGAATGTGCGGGAGCTTGAGAATGTGCTTGGCAGGGCGATTATTCATATGGAGCATCATGAACATTTGATCGACCGCGTTAAATTAAATGTTTTAAAAGCTTCAGTAGCATTGGATGTAGATCATAACTCCGTGACCATCCAACCCCTTAACTCGCAAATTGAAGAATTTGAGAAGAAAGTCATTATTGAGACATTGGAACAGTGCGGGCATAATAAAACGAAAGCAGCCAAGACATTGAACGTCTCACTTCGAAACTTTTATTATAAAATTGAAAAATATGGCATTAATTCATAATCCATCCACGAAAGTTTTTGCGTGCTTATTTCTGCATGGTGTGCAAATTATTGCGTTATAGAAAAGCCTTTGTTGTAGGTCATACATGATTCGAAAGTTGGCATGAAACTTGCAATAGATATTGCGGGGAGAAGGAGGCGGAAATTGACGTGCTGTTAAATACAATCGTAGAGGAAATTCGGAATTCTAACATACAGCCAATTATTGCTGTCGCAGCGGCTGCAGATGAAGAAGTCATCGAAGGCGTAGCTCTTGCTGTAAGAGCGAGTATTGCATCCTTCCTTCTTTATGGACAGGAAGAAAAGATTTCGTTCTTCTTAGAAAAAGAAGGGCTGTCAGGGTCTGAGAGCTTAACCATCGTCCCATGTGATGATAAAGAAGCGGCATTGGAAGCCGTAAAAGCTGTCCGCCAAAACCATGCTCATATTGTCATGAAAGGGATGGTTTCTACTTCTACACTGTTGAAAGCTGTGCTGCACAAGGAACATGGATTAAGGACAGGAAAGGTTTTATCCCATGTGGCGGCTTTTGAGGTGAATGGGTTCGAGCGCCTCATTTATGTGACCGATGCGGCGATGAATATTGCCCCGGATTTGATGCAAAAAGCGGAAATCATCCAAAATGCCATTACGTTCGCTGCCTCCATCGGCACTCCACATCCTAAAGTGGCCGTGCTTGCTGCTGTTGAAAATGTGAACCCAGCAATGACTCCAACTTTAGACGCTGCGGCGCTGACGATGATGAACAAGAGAGGGCAGATAGTTGACGGGATCGTAGAAGGTCCGTTGGCTCTCGATAATGCGATATCTCCGGAGGCTGCAGAGCATAAGGGAGTTCATGGAGAAGTCGCAGGACACGCCGATATCCTTGCCGTTCCAAATATCGAGACTGGCAACATCCTGTATAAATCACTGATGTATTTTGCCAAAGCAAAGGTGGGTGCGGTCATCTTGGGGGCAAAAGCGCCTGTTGTCCTCACATCTAGGGCAGACAGCGCAGAGAGCAAGTTTTATTCGATCGCGCTTGCGGTTAAATCGTTGAACAGAAAACAGTAACCTACACTACTCAACTTAGGAGGAATAACAAATGGAAATTTTTAAATATATGGAAACGTACGATTATGAGCAAATGGTGATCTGTCAGGATAAGCAATCTGGTCTTAAGGCAATCATCTGCATTCACGACACCACATTAGGCCCGGCACTCGGGGGTACAAGAATGTGGACGTATGATTCTGAAGATGCGGCGATCGAGGATGCGCTCCGTCTCGCTCGCGGCATGACGTATAAAAACGCAGCTGCTGGCTTAAATCTTGGCGGCGGAAAAACCGTTATCATCGGAGACCCGAAGAAAGATAAGAACGAAGAAATGTTTCGAGCGTTCGGCCGTTACATTCAGGGCTTAAACGGCCGCTACATCACGGCAGAAGATGTTGGTACGACGGTTGAAGATATGGATCTCATTTACCAGGAAACACCATTTGTTACAGGCGTATCACCAGCGTTTGGCTCTTCAGGCAACCCGTCACCGGTTACCGCATATGGGGTATACCGCGGAATGAAGGCAGCTGCGAAAGAAGCATTTGGAACGGATTCTCTTGAAGGGAAGACGATCGCAGTACAAGGTGTGGGTCACGTTGCGTTTACATTGTGCAAGCATCTTCATGAAGAAGGCGCGTCTCTTATCGTGACAGATATTAATAAAGAAGCGGTACAGCGTGCGGTTGATGCGTTCGGTGCTAAAGCAGTAGAGCCTTCTGAAATTTACAGCGTGGACTGTGACATTTTTGCTCCTTGTGCTCTTGGTGCGATCATCAACGATGAGACGATTCCACAATTAAAAGCAAAGGTCATCGCAGGTGCAGCAAACAATCAGCTCCGCGAAACCACACATGGCGATCTTATCCATGAAATGGGAATCGTGTATGCACCAGACTATGTAATCAACGCTGGTGGCGTGATCAACGTGGCCGATGAGTTAAACGGGTACAACCGCGACCGTGCGATGAGAAAAGTAGAAACGATTTATGACAACATTGAAAAGGTAATCGAAATTTCAAAACGCGATAAAATCCCAACATATCTTGCGGCTGACCGTCTGGCAGAAGAAAGAATCGAGCGTATGAGAAAATCAAGAAGCCAATTCCTTCTGAATGAGCGCCATATTCTTTCGCAGCGTGTCAGATAAAGGCAAGGAAGGAGGAAAAGAATCGTGCAGCAAAAAGATTTTCGGCTATTAGTCATAAACCCGGGTTCAACCTCTACGAAAATTGGCATTTTTGATAATGAACGCTCAGTATTTGAAACGACAATCCGCCATGATATCGAGACAATCTCTGAGTTTGAGCATGTTATCGATCAATATGCTTTCCGGAAGAATACGATTCTTGAAGCTCTGGATAAAGAAGGCATCAACATCTCGAAATTGAGTGCCGTAGTCGGCCGCGGGGGACTTTTGCGTCCGATCGAGGGCGGCACATATGAAGTGAACGAGCAGATGCTCGAAGACCTGCGTATCGGATATTCCGGTGAACATGCTTCCAATCTCGGAGGCATCATCGCCCATGAGATCGCAGGAAACTTAAATATTCCTTCCTTTATCGTCGACCCTGTCGTCGTCGATGAGATGGAGCCTGTCGCCCGCATCTCTGGTGTACCTGAAATGGAACGAAAGAGCATTTTTCATGCTCTTAATCAAAAAGCAGTGGCAAGGCGTGTAGCGAAATCTCTTGATACCCCTTACCATAAGCTGAACTTAATTGTTGTTCATATGGGCGGAGGCATCACCGTGGGTGTTCACCGCGGCGGACGTGTCATAGATGTGAACAACGGACTGCATGGAGAAGGGCCGTTCTCTCCAGAGCGGGCCGGAACGGTGCCTGCAGGCGACCTCGTTTCTATGTGCTTTTCAGGCGAGTACTATGCCGAGGAAGTCATGAAGAAACTGGTCGGACAAGGCGGGCTTGTCGGGTATTTGGGAACGAACGATGCCCGTGAAGTGGAGAGCATGATTGAACGTGGAAACAAAAAAGCCGCGCTTTTGTATGAAGCGATGGCGTATCAGGTTGCCAAAGAGATTGGAGCGGCGAGCACCGTTCTTTCAGGCAAAGTGGATGCGATCATCCTAACTGGCGGCCTTGCGTATGGAAAGGAATTTGTAAAAAAGATCACGGATCGCATTGAATGGATCTCAGACTGCATCATCCAGCCTGGTGAGAACGAATTGCAGGCTCTCGCAGAAGGTGGACTGCGGGTGCTCATGGGCGAGGAAGAAGCGAAGAGTTATCCGAATACAGCAGTAAAAGAGCAAGTCAAGCGATAGTGCAGAGGAGAATGTTCTTATGGCAACAGACTTTGACGTAGTCATCCTCGGCGGGGGCACTGGCGGCTATGTAGCCGCCATACGTGCTGCCCAGCTGGGTAAGAAAGTAGCAGTTGTAGAAAAAGGTAAGCTTGGCGGAACATGCCTGCATAAGGGCTGCATCCCTTCAAAAGCATTGCTTAGAAGCGCAGAAGTGTATGCGACAGCGAAAAAGGCAGAAGAATTCGGCGTAGAAGTGAAAGCGGTTACTTTAAACTTTGCGAAGATGCAAGAGCGAAAACAAGGCATCGTCAACCAGCTGCACATGGGCGTACAATCGCTGATGAAAAAAGGAAAGATACAACTATTTGAAGGGACAGGCAGGATCCTAGGGCCATCTATTTTTTCACCGATGCCGGGCACTGTTTCAGTTGAGTTTAACGATGGAACAGAAAATGAAATCCTCATTCCGCAAAATGTTGTCATCGCTACTGGCTCTCGACCTCGCACATTGCCAGGCCTAGAAGTTGACGGTGTGCAAGTGATTACGAGTGATGAAGCATTAGAAATGGAGAGCTTGCCAGATTCTATTATTATTGTTGGCGGCGGTGTGATTGGAATCGAATGGGCTTCCATGCTGCATGACCTTGGGGTAGAGGTAACCGTCGTGGAGTACGCCGACCGAATTGTCCCTACAGAGGATGAGGATATTTCTAAGGAAGCCGAACGAGTGCTGAAGAAGAAAGGCATCACGGTCGTCACTAGTGCGAAGGTACTGCCCGAAACACTGCAAAAAGGCGAGAAAGTCATCATTTCTGCAGAGGTAAAAGGCACGCAAAAATCATTTAGCGCCGACCGCATTCTTGTATCAGTGGGAAGACAAGCAAATGTGGAAGGAATCGGCTTAGAGAACACGTCGATTAAGATTGATGCAGGCTATATTCAGACGAACGAATATTATCAAACGGAAGAAAGCCATATTTATGCAATCGGCGATGTGATTGGTGGACTTCAGCTCGCACATGTTGCTTCACATGAAGGGATCACAGCAGTCGAACATCTAGCCGGGGAAAAACCTCATCGTATCAATTACGATAATGTGTCAAAATGCATCTATTCATCACCAGAGATGGCAAGTGTCGGTTTGACGGAAGCACAAGCGAAAGAAAAAGGATTTACCGTGAAAATTGGTAAGTTTCCGTTCAAAGCAATTGGAAAGGCTTTAGTATACGGACAGAGTGATGGCTTCGTGAAAATCGTAGCTGATCAAAAAACGGATGACATACTTGGCGTTCATATGATCGGACCTCACGTGACGGACATGATCTCAGAGGCGGGCCTTGCCCGTGTATTGAACGCGACCCCGTGGGAGCTGTCTCAGACCATTCATCCGCACCCCTCCCTTTCGGAGATTTTTGGTGAAGCGGCTCTGTCAGTTGAAGGAAAAGCAATTCATTTTTAATCATAGGAGGTTGATACCATGACTGAAAACCGTCATGAACGATTAGGGTTATCCGATCAGGATGTCCTTCAGATGTACAAAACGATTTTGCTCGCACGAAAAATAGATGAAAGAATGTGGCTTTTAAATCGCGCCGGAAAAATACCTTTCGTTATCTCATGTCAAGGCCAGGAAGCAGCTCAAGTCGGTGCAGCCATGGCGCTTGATAACACGAAAGATTATGTTCTGCCCTACTACAGAGATATGGGTGTGGTCCTTCATTTCGGCATGACGGCGCGCGACTTAATGCTTTCTGCTTTTGCAAAAGCAGAGGACCCTAACTCGGGCGGCCGCCAGATGCCAGGTCATTTCGGCTCCAAGAAGCTGCGCATCGTCACAGGATCATCTCCTGTAACGACGCAAGTGCCGCACGCTGTAGGTGTAGCGCTTGGCGGAAGGATGGAAGGCAGCGACCTTGTGACATTTACAACGTTTGGGGAAGGATCTTCCAACCAGGGAGATTTTCATGAAGGCGTAAACTTTGCGTCTGTTCATAAACTGCCTGTTATTTTCATGTGTGAGAACAACAAATATGCGATATCCGTTCCTATCTCGAAGCAGCTCGCATGCAAGAATGTCTCTGACCGCGCAATCGGCTATGGCATACCTGGAGTGACCGTGGATGGAAACGATCCGCTTGCGGTTTATGAAGCGGTGAAGGAAGCCGCCGACCGGGGGCGCCGCGGAGAAGGCCCTACGCTAGTGGAAACGGTCTCATACCGACTCACGCCGCATTCATCGGACGATGATGACAGAGCGTACCGCACTCGTGAAGAGGTGGAACAAGCAAAAGCGAAGGATCCCGTCCATACGTTCAGCGCGTATTTAAGAGACCTTGGAATCCTGACAGAAGAAGTAGAAAACCAGATCAACGATGAAATCAAAAAAGAAGTAGACGAAGCGACGGAATATGCGGAAAACGCATCCTATGCCGATCCAGAATCAGCAATGCGCTTTGTATACGCGGAGTAAGGGGGAGCAACCATGGCGATCATTTCATATATCGATGCCGTCACGCAGGCTATACGCGAAGAGATGCAGCGTGATAAAAAGGTTTTTGTAGTAGGTGAAGATGTTGGGGTACGGGGCGGAGTGTTCAGAGCGACTGCCGGACTTATCGAAGAATTTGGTGAAGAGCGCGTGATTGACTCTCCGCTTACCGAATCGGCGATTGCCGGAGTTGGAATAGGTGCTGCCATGTATGGCATGCGCCCTATTGCTGAGATGCAGTTTGCCGATTTTATCATGCCGGCCGTTAACCAGATCGTTTCCGAAGCGGCCAAAATCCGCTACCGCTCCAATAATGACTGGACTTGTCCGATCACGATCCGTGCTCCATATGGCGGCGGCGTGCATGGTGCCTTGTACCACTCCCAGTCTGTAGAAGCCCTTTTTGCAAGCACACCGGGCCTTAAGATCGTAATGCCTTCAACCCCTTATGATGTAAAAGGATTGTTAAAAGCGGCTATTCGTGATGAAGACCCTGTCTTGTTTTTTGAACATAAACGCGCATACCGCCTCATTAAAGGGGAAGTGCCAGACGAGGAATATGTGCTGCCGATCGGCAAAGCCGACGTGAAGCGCGAGGGTGAAGACATTACCGTCATTACATATGGACTTTGCGTCCATTTTGCCCTGCAGGCAGCAGAGCGCCTTGAAAAAGACGGTGTCAGCGCGCATGTGCTGGATTTGCGTACCGTCTATCCGCTGGATAAAGAAGCGATCATAGAAGCGGCTACAAAAACCGGAAAAGTTCTCCTTGTTACCGAAGACAACAAAGAAGGAAGCATCATGAGTGAGGTAGCAGCGATTATCGCTGAGAATTGCTTGTTTGATCTTGATGCTCCGGTTAAACGTGTGGCAGGACCTGATGTACCGGCTATGCCTTATGCACCAACAATGGAGAAACATTTCATGGTAAACCCAGATAAAATTGAAAAGGCGATGCGTGAACTGGCAGAATTTTAATGACAAGGGAAAGGAGATATACTATGGCTGTTGAAAAAATAACGATGCCCCAGCTTGGGGAGAGTGTGACAGAGGGAACGATCAGCAAATGGCTGGTAAGTCCGGGTGATCGTGTCAATAAATATGATCCTTTAGCAGAAGTAATGACAGATAAAGTGAACGCTGAAATCCCTTCTTCTTTTAGCGGAGTGATTAAAGAGCTGATTGCTCAAGAAGGTGACACACTAGCTGTTGGTGAACTCATCTGTTCCATAGAATCGGAAGGCTCTGAGGCTGCTGAGGCTGCTGAAGCTGCTGAAGCTGCTGCGGATGAAAAGCCTGATAATGTAACCGCCTTACAAGCCAAAGACAAGCCAGCTGCAGAAGCAAAGGGACGATATTCACCTGCTGTTGTACGTCTTGCTGGAGAACATAACATTGACCTTCAAGCGGTTAATGGAACAGGGTTAGGCGGTCGCATCACTCGAAAAGACATTCAAAAGCTGATTGATTCAGGTGAAAGGCCATCAGTCCCACAAACGCCAGAAGCCGTGAAGAAGGACGTACCTTCTTCATCACCACAGCCTGCTCAATCTATGAGATCAGCTGCTGAGCGCCCTGCGCAGACTGTCAGCGCACAAGCCGCACCTGGGGATATTGAGATTCCAGTATCAGGTGTACGGAAAGCGATCGCTGCCAACATGGTAAGGTCCAAACATGAAGCACCACACGCGTGGACGATGGTAGAAGTGGATGTCACGAACCTTGTGAACTTCCGCAATTCGGTAAAAGGTGAGTTTAAATCAAAAGAGGGCTACAACCTGACGTTCCTTCCGTTTTTTATTAAAGCGGTAACAGAATCGTTAAAAGAATTTCCGCAAATCAACTCCATGTGGGCGGGCGACAAGATCATTCAGAAGAAGGATATTAACATATCCATCGCGGTCGCAACCGATGACGCCCTTTATGTGCCGGTTATCAAACATGCGGATGAAAAGAGCATTAAAGGTATTGCCCGTGAGGTGAACGATTTGGCAGGCAAAGTGAGGGCTAACAAGCTTTCAGGAGATGACATGAAAGGCGGAACGTTCACGGTAAACAATACCGGTTCATTCGGATCGATCATGTCCACGCCGATTATCAATTATCCTCAAGCAGCGATACTTTCCGTTGAATCTATCGTCAAACGCCCTGTCATTATTGACGGCATGATCGCGGTAAGAGATATGGTCAACCTGTGCTTGTCACTCGATCACCGAGTTCTAGACGGATTAGTCTGCGGAAGATTCCTTGCCTCAATCAAGCAGCGTTTGGAGACAGTTTCAAAGGATACAACATCTCTTTATTAATTTTTTTAAAAAAGAGGTTTACTAGAAAGATGAGCGGGTATATTCAGACTATAGAATACCCCATACCCCCTAAGGAAAAGTGCCGGAAATAGATCCGGCGCTTTTTCTTTTGTATTTGCGCCGCATTGAGTAGAATAGAGATGAAGGGAAGTGAAATCGTGAATTTTCAGTTCAATCAATTTAACTTATTTAACGATGTAGTAGAGACGGCAAGAAAGGAAATGATAGAAGCAGGCTACCAGCAGCTCCAAACACCAGAGGAAGTGACAGCAGCTTTGGATAAAAAAGGGACTACTCTTGTTATGGTCAACTCGGTGTGCGGCTGCGCAGGCGGCATCGCACGCCCGGCTGCCGCGTTCGCTCCTAAAGGAGAAAGGGCACCCGACCAGCTAGTCACGGTGTTTGCTGGACAGGATAAAGACGCGACCGAAAAAGCTCGCAGCTATTTTACCGGCTATCCGCCCTCTTCACCATCATTCGCACTGATGAAAGACGGAGAGATTCAGATGATGGTAGAACGCCACGAGATCGAAGGATCGGATCCGATGGAAGTGGTAAACAAACTTCGCGAGGCATTTCAAAAATATTGCTCATAATAGGAAATCAAGGCAGCCGGAAAAGATCTGGCTGTCTTTTTTTTGACCTTTAAGCGAAGTAGAAGTTTTTAACAGAGGAGAAATCCGACGCAGTCAAAACGTTAGGAGCGTAGTGTACGTTCAACTAAGGCTGACTTAAAGTCTTGTCGTCAGCCGAGGTTTCTTTATGCATGATTATTCAGAATAATAAATAAACATCCAGTACAGCTAAACGTGTGTTAAAATCCATTTTAGTGAATAAATATGAATTTTTGTCATAGGTGTTGCCAAGCAGAGATTTATTAATCATACTATTTTTAATTGTCGCACATTTTACTATTACACAGAGATGGGGTTGGATTTATGGCTAGAAAAAAACTGGCGGTTCTCCTTTTCGCCGCTATCATGCTGATCGGCCTTGCCGGACAAAGTTTTGTTCAAGGTGTACCGTCAGCAGAGGCAAAAGAAAAGCATGCTAAAACTTTGGTGATGGGTACTTCTGCTGATTATCCTCCGTATGAGTATATTGATACAGCCAAGAGCAATGAGATCATTGGCTTTGACATTGATATAGCCAAGCATATTGCGGATGAACTCGGCTACAATCTTGTGGTGAAAGACATGGACTTTAACGGACTTGTTCCTGCCGTCGATTCTGGACGCGTCGATTTTGTCATGGCAGGCATGACACCGAACGAGGAAAGAAAACAGAAAGTTGACTTTTCGAAAATTTATTACAGTGCACAGCAGCTGATCGTTACAAACGATAAAAACATAAAAGAAATTGAAGACTTAAAAGGCAAGGCCCTTGGTGTTCAGCTAGGTTCGATTCAAGAGAAAGAAGCCAAAAAAATCACGGACAAGGTTGATGAAGTTAAACTCGAAAAAAGAAATAAGATTCCTGACCTCGTACAAGAGCTTCAAACCGGCAGGATCGATGCGGCGATCATTGAAGACGGGGTAGCCGTAGAATATCTGAACAAAAACAGCAAATTAAAAGCGTTCGTCATTCCGAATACAGGGTCTGCTGGATCAGCGGCCGCCTTCCCAAAAGGCAGCAAGCTGACTGAGCAGTTTAACCAAGAAATCGATAAGATGAAAGAGAGCGGTGAACTGGACAAGCTCGTACAAAAATGGTTCAAGATTGAAAAGAAAGACAGCGAAAAAGAGGATACTTCAGGCATTGATTTTTCGGCGATCTCTATTCCGTTCATCTTAAAAGGCATCATCACGACCTTGAAATTTGTATCGGTATCGATCGTACTAGGATTTTTCCTTGGATCGCTGCTCGCACTCATGAAAATTGCCAAATTTGCTCCACTCCGCTGGTTCGCTGACGCATATACGTCCATCTTCCGCGGAACACCGCTTATTTTGCAGCTGTTATTCTTTTACTTTGCAACGCCTCAGCTTACAGGGTACGAGATATCTCCATTCTTGGCGGGTGTGCTCACATTCGGCCTTAACTCTGCCGCTTATATTTCAGAAATCATCCGTGCCGGAATCAACGCCGTCGACAAAGGGCAGCGTGAAGCATCTCTAGCACTTGGCGTGCCGTACAGCAAGATGATGCGTCAGATCATCCTTCCGCAGGCCTTAAAAAACATTCTGCCTGCTTTAATGAACGAATTTATTACGCTAACAAAAGAATCCGCGATCATCGCCGTGATCGGGGTTATGGATATCATGCGCCGCTCGCAGATCGTCGGTGCCGATACGTACCGTTATTTTGAGCCGCTGATCGTTGCGGGACTTATCTATTATGTGATGGTAATGGCACTTACTGTATTAGGACGCATGGTTGAAAGGAGAATGAGCCGCGGTGATTAAGATCAAGAATCTATCCAAGCAATTCGGAAAAAATGAAGTATTGAAAGATATTTCTCTCGACATCAAAACAGGTGAGGTGGTCGCGATTATCGGGCCTTCTGGCTCAGGGAAGTCTACGCTTCTCCGCTGCATCAACAACCTGGAAACCGCAACAAAAGGCGAAGTATGGTTCAAGGATCAAGAGGTGACAGGAAAAAAGACGGACATTCAGAAGATCCGTACAAAGATCGGTATGGTGTTTCAGCATTTTCATTTGTTTCCTCACATGACAGTCCTTGAAAATGTCATGTATGCCCCTAAAACCGTGAATGGCTTATCTAGTGCCGATGCAGCAGCACAGGCGAAGGAACTGCTAAGCAAGGTTGGGCTGCTGGAAAAGGCTGATGAATATCCAGCCCGCCTTTCCGGAGGACAAAAGCAGCGTGTGGCGATCGCACGTGCATTGGCGATGAAGCCGGAAGTGATGCTGTTTGACGAGCCGACAAGCGCTCTTGATCCTGAAATGGTCAAAGAAGTGCTTGACGTTATGAAGTCTTTGGCCGGCAGCGGCATGACGATGGCAATCGTCACACATGAAATGGGATTTGCGCGAGAAGTGGCAGACCGAGTGCTCTTTCTAGATGAGGGGAAACTGGTAGAAGACGCTTCTCCTCAGGAGTTTTTCTCATCACCAAAATCAGAAAGAGCAAGAGCGTTTCTTGAAAAAGTGTTATAGTGGAAGAGGCCCCAGTAATGGGGTCTTTTGTTTGTTCTCGTGATTTAGGGAAACCTAATTGAAAGAAAGAAGAGGGGCTTATTTAGAAATGGAACCGTTTAAAATCGGGTATCGCACGTTAAAAACCGCACTCGGTGCAGCTGCTGCGATTTGGATCGCTCAAATGCTGGAGCTGGAATTTTACAGCTCAGCCGGCATCCTGACGATCCTCTGCATAAAAATTACGAAGAAGCGTTCCCTGATCTCTTCATGGGAACGAATTTTGGCTTGCTTGATCGGGATCGTGATCGCCTCGGTTATCTTTTCGATAATCGGTTATCATCCCGCCGCGCTGGCACTATTGTTTTTGCTGTTTATTCCGGTTGCCGTATCGTTTAAAGCGAAGGAAGGCATTATTACGAGTTCGGTAATCATCCTTCATCTGTACAGCGTGAAAAAACTGTCCTGGGATATCATTAGCAACGAACTCGCGCTGATCGCCATAGGTGTCGGAACGGCTCTTGCAGCGAACCTTTATATGCCGAGCATGGAGCGAGAGCTGAAAAAACTGCAGCAGGAGATAGAGGTTAAATTCAAGCTCATCTTTCACGAATTTTATTTATATCTTCATCTGGACAGCCATGATTGGGACGGCAAAGAAATTACCGAGTGTGCAGCGCTGATTAAAAAGGCAAAAAGCCTTGCATTTCGAGATGTAGAGAATCATTTTGCGCGTTATGAAAATGAATATTACCATTATTTTAAAATGCGGGAAAAGCAGTTCGAAATCATCGAACAGATGCTGCCAATCATCTCGTCGATCGATAAATCGTACATACAAGGAGAGAAGCTTGGGTTGTTCTGTGAGAGCTTAAGCGAAGGCGTTCATCCTGGGAACACAGCGGTCTTGTTTTTGAACAGACTGCAGCAGATGCGCCACGAGTTCCGCGAAATGCCGCTCCCGAAAACACGTGAAGAATTCGAAACAAGGTCGAAATTGTTTTTCTTGCTTAATGAAGTAGAGCAGTATCTAGAGATTAAAAAAACGTTCAAAAAAAGTGATGTTTAAGAATGGTCTTTTAGCCGCGTGAAATACTAAAAATAAAAAGCGGTGAATCAGATGTTCTGGATTAAAACGTCAGTATTCTTCTTGCTCGCCTTGTCTCCTGTATGGCCGCTTGGAAGCGCGGCCGAAACAGGTGATCCCTTTGTGATCATTAATAAAACTTCCAACACACTCGCTTTGGTTGAACATGGAAAGATTGTGAAGACCTTTCCGGTCGCAACAGGAAAAGAAGACCGTTTAACACCTGTTGGATCGTTCACTGTGACAGTGAAAGCAGTAAATCCTTATTACCGCAAAGCGAACATTCCGGGTGGAGACAAGGACAACCCGCTCGGCTCGAGATGGATCGGGTTTGATGCGCGTAACACCGACGGGCGGATGTACGGGATACATGGCAGCAACAACCCTGCATCGATTGGAACATACGCCTCCAACGGCTGTGTGCGAATGCTGGAGGATGACGTCCAGTATGTATATGATCATATCCCCGGAGGCGCAGCCGTCATCGTTGTCAAATCGAAATATGGGTTTGATGATATTTTGCGTCATTTGAAAAGCCAATAAGTGAAAAAATAAACAATGCCGCAGCGGAAAGTGAACCTTCCGCCGCGGCATCTTTTACATAAATAAGCTTAACCCTGTCAGCAGTGATGTGATGACGAGTGAGGCAATCATCACATACACCACTGCTTTTATGAGCTTCGGTGACATTTATTGACATCCTTTCATAACAGCACGACTTGCCTTTTTATTTATTTTAACGGTATTTGCTATCCTAAGACAAGGATAGCATGAACACCACTTCAAATAGTAGGCCAAATGCCGGGGTCCGGTACTTTATCGTTTCTCTTCATGTATTGCAGCTAAAGAGGGAGTTGCGTACCGTACCCCAGGTCTCCAAGTCTAGTATTTGTCGAAAAAATGAAGAATCAAGCAGGAAATAGCGCTTACATGACGAATTTTATAGTGTTAGTCCGTAAGCGGCATAAGTTCATGACCGCATATGGAGTGAAGGAACAAGAAGCCATCATGGAAATTCTTATACAGGAGGCGCTATTAATCATGCAGCAGCGTTATGAAGAGTGGAAAAGAAAAACGGAAGCGTTGATGGAGAAATTTCCTGAGCGGAGAAGTGCATTTTCGACAAGTTCTGATATACATATAGACCGTCTATACGGACCTGAAGAAAAAGGGTATCCAGAAGAGAAGCTTGGACTTCCAGGGGAATACCCTTTCACCCGCGGTATACAGCCGACGATGTACCGCGCGCGCCATTGGACTATGAGGCAGTATGCCGGTTTTGGATCGGCTGAAGAAACGAACCAGCGTTTTCGCTATTTGCTAGAGCAGGGGCAGACCGGATTGTCTGTCGCGTTTGACCTCCCCACTCAAATCGGCTATGACTCGGACCATCCAATGGCTAGAGGCGAAGTAGGAAAAGTCGGTGTGGCTATTGATTCACTTGTAGATATGGAAGCACTATTAAAAGATATACCGCTCGATCAGGTTTCTACTTCAATGACGATCAACGCACCGGCCGCGGTGCTGCTCGCGATGTACATCGCGGTAGCGGAAAAGCAGGGAGTTCCTGCTTCTAAAATTTCAGGAACCATACAGAATGATATTCTCAAAGAATACATCGCGAGGGGAACCTATATCTTCCCGCCAAAGCCTTCTATGCGTCTGATTACCGATATTTTTGCGTATTGCAAAGACAATGTACCGAAATGGAACACCATTTCCATATCAGGTTACCATATCCGTGAAGCAGGATCGAACGCGGTCCAGGAGCTCGCTTTCACTATCGCGAACGGGCTGGCGTATGTTGATGCAGCGATTGAGGCCGGGCTGCATATCGATGAATTCGCCCCGCGACTGGCCTTCTTTTTTAACGCGCACAACGAATTCTTTGAGGAAGCGGCGAAGTTTAGAGCAGCACGCCGTATCTGGGCGAGATTTATGAAAGATACATATGGCGCACAGAACCCAAAAAGCTGGCAGCTTCGTTTTCATACCCAGACAGGTGGATCAACATTGACAGCGCAGCAGCCGGATAATAACATCGTGCGTGTGACGCTTCAGGCGCTCGCCGCTGTGCTCGGAGGCACGCAGAGCCTTCATACGAATTCAAGAGATGAAGCACTCGCCCTGCCGACAGAGGAGTCCGCCCGCATCGCTCTTAGAACACAGCAGATCATCGCCCATGAAAGCGGGGTTGCCGATACGGTCGATCCGCTAGCAGGGTCTTATTACGTGGAAAGTCTGACAGATTCTCTTGAAGCAGGGGCACTTGAATATATCCAGAAAATCAAGGAGCTCGGAGGGGCCGTCTCGGCGGTCGAACAAGGGTATATGCAGCGGGAAATTCATCATACCTCCTATGAGACGCAGAAAGAAATTGAGAGCGGCAAGCAGATTATTGTCGGAATGAATTCGTTCACACTTGAAAACGAAGCACAGCCTGAGCTTTTGAGAGTAGATCCTGCACTCGGTGAAAAACAAAGAGCGAAACTTGAGTTGCTTCGTGAAAAGAGAGAGGCCAACCGAGCGAGCGCTCAGTTGGAAGTGCTTAGGCAGACAGCTCGTTCTTCAAGCAACTTAATGCCCGTCATATTGGATTGTGTGAAATCGTATTGCACGATCGGAGAGATTTGCGGCATTTTGCGCGAAGAGTTCGGCGAATACAGGGGAATATAGAGAGAGCGGGGAGTAATCATGAACAAAACGATACGTGTGTTAATAGCGAAGCCGGGATTAGACGGCCATGACAGAGGAGCGCTTGTCGTCGCACAGGCTTTGAGAGATTACGGCATGGAAGTGATCTACACAGGTCTGCGCCAGACACCTGAACAGATTGTTGCATCGGCCATTCAGGAAGATGTGGACGCCATCGGACTATCGTGCCTCTCTGGTGCACATAACGAGCTTTTTCCTGAAATCACAAGACTGCTGCTAGAACGAGGGGCAGAAGATATCATCGTTGTTGGAGGCGGTGTGATTCCTTGGGAAGACATCCCGTTCCTCGAATCAAAAGGGATCAGAAAGATTTTCACGCCTGGAACGCCCACGATTGATACAGCGAAATATATCGAGAAAGCAGTCGCCGAGAGAGAGGGCTATGCAGCTGCTCCTTTAACAGAAGCGCCAAAAAAAATCGACCACATCGGCATCGCGGTCACGTCACTTGATGAGTCGCTCCCTTTTTACGTGAACGTTCTCGGATTGAAGCTCGAGGCGATCGAAACAGTAGCAGAGCAGGGTGTGAAAGTCGCGTTTTTGGCGATCGGAGAGTCGAAAATTGAGCTTCTCGAGCCGACAGACCCTTCTAGTGCGGTCGCTGAGTTCATTGCAAAGCGCGGTGAAGGTGTCCATCATGTGGCACTTGGAGTCAGTGATATCAACCAACGGATAGCAGAACTGAAGCAGCACGGCATCCAGATGATCCATGATCAGGCTGTAAAAGGTGCGGGAGGGGCAGAGATCGCTTTCTTGCATCCGTCATCCACACGCAAAGTATTAGTCGAGCTGTGCGAGAAAAAGAGAGGAGACAGCTGATAGATGGATATGTTTGATAAGATTAACGAGCTGTATGACAAAAAGACAAAGATCGAGCTTGGCGGCGGAGACGACCGTATTGAAAAGCAGCATGAACGAGGCAAGTGGACGGCCAGAGAGCGGATCTCCTATTTGCTGGATGAAGGGACCTTTGTAGAATTGAACCCGTTTATCGAGCACCGCTGCGTCGATTTCGGGCTTGGCGGAATGGAAGCGCCGGGTGAGGGCGTCGTGACGGGCTACGGCAAGATTGACGGCCGGCCGGTCTACCTTTTCGCACAGGATTTTACCGTGTTTGGCGGCGCGCTCGGAGAGATGCATGCAGAAAAAATCAGTGCAGTCATGGATTTGGCAGCGAAAAATGGAACGCCGTTTATCGGGCTTAACGATTCCGGCGGTGCCCGCATTCAGGAAGGTGTCGTTTCCCTAGACGGTTACGGCCATATTTTCTACCGAAACGCCATCTACTCTGGTGTCATCCCGCAAATTTCTGTCATTATGGGGCCCTGTGCCGGAGGAGCGGTTTATTCTCCAGCGATCACGGATTTTGTCTTTATGGTGGAAAAGACGAGCCAGATGTTTATCACCGGTCCGAAAGTGATCGAGACGGTCACTGGTGAAAAGATTTCGTCTGAAGATCTTGGCGGTGCCAAGGTTCACAGCACAAAGAGCGGAAATGCCCATTTTACCGGTGAGACGGAGGCAGAAGTGCTCGACCAGGTTCGGCGCCTCATATCTTATCTGCCGCAGAACAACGAGCAGAAGCCGCCTGCAGCCGAATACCGTTCTTCAGAGAAAGAGGATGACAGACCAGATTTAGCGGATCTTGTACCATTCGAATCAGCCAGGCCATATGATGTCCGCACGGTGATCAAACAGGTAGTCGATGAAGAGAGCTTTATGGAAGTGCACGCTGGTTTTGCCAGAAATATTGTCGTCGGCTTTGCGCGCATCAAGGGAGAAGTGGTAGGATTAGTGTGCAACCAGCCAAAAGTGATGGCTGGCGGTCTTGATATTGATTCTTCGGATAAAGCGTCCCGGTTTATCCGGTTCTGCGATTCGTTTAACATTCCGATCATCACGTTTGAAGATGTGACAGGCTTTTTTCCTGGTGTTAAACAAGAGCATGGGGGCATCATCAGGCACGGTGCCAAAATATTATACGCCTACTCAGAAGCAACGGTCCCGAAGATTACGGTGATCACAAGAAAAGCGTACGGAGGGGCATACGTCGCTCTTAACAGTAAATCGATCGGCGCAGACCTTGTGTTTGCCTGGCCGAACGCTGAAATCGCGGTGATGGGTCCTCAAGGGGCAGCAAACATTATTTTTGCCCGTGAGATCGGAGCGAGCAGTAACCCTGAAGAGGTTCGAGCCGCGAAGATTGAAGAGTACCGAACTAAATTTGCCAATCCTTATGTCGCTGCTGCCAGAGGAATGGTGGATGATGTGATCGATCCGCGAGAAACGAGGATCAAGTGCATACAGGCGCTCGATATGCTGCGGACAAAGAAAGAGACAAGGCCGTACAAAAAACACGGGAACATACCACTTTAGAACTGGAGTTGTTGATTCATGGTTAACGAGCAGCGCTTGCTCGACGAGTTTTTAGAGCTTGTCCAGATTGATTCTGAAACAATGTTTGAAACGGAAATCGCTAAAGTATTGACGCAAAAGTTTACAGCGCTTGGCGTAGATGTATATGAGGACGATGCGGCGTCAAAGACCGATCATCGTGCCGGCAATTTGATTTGCACGCTCAAAGGCAATAAAGAAGGCGTGGATCCGATTTATTTTACCTCGCACATGGATACCGTAGTGCCTGGAAAGGGCGTAAAGCCCTCAATAAAAGATGGCTATGTTGTCACAGACGGGACGACCATTCTTGGTGCGGATGACAAAGCAGGCTTGGCGGCAATGTTCGAAGCGATCCGCCTGCTAAAAGAACAAGACATCAAGCACGGAGACATCCAGTTCATCATCACGGTCGGTGAAGAATCGGGTCTTGTTGGAGTAAAAGTACTCGATCCTTCAAAGATTACAGCGAAGTATGGCTATGCCCTAGATAGTGACGGGCCGGTAGGTGATATTATCGTCGCAGCACCTACACAGGCAAAGCTTTTCGTCGATATTTTCGGTAAGACGGCTCATGCTGGAGTAGCGCCAGAAAAAGGGGTGTCTGCGATCACGATCGCAGCAAAAGCGATCTCGCGCATGCCGCTTGGCCGTATTGACGAGGAAACGACGGCTAACATCGGGCGCTTTGAAGGCGGCAGTCAAACGAACATCGTATGTGATCATGTGAAAATTTTGGCTGAAGCACGCTCGCTTATCAATGAAAAGATGGAAGTGCAAACAGCGAAGATGAAAGAAGCGTTTGAAACAGTGGCCTCAGAACTTGGAGGACGTGCAGAGGTCGAGGTCGTTGTTATGTACCCAGGTTTTAAGTTTGGCGACGGCGATCATGTTGTTGAGCTTGCCAAAAGAGCAGCAGCCCGAATCGGCAGACCGTACAGACTGCTTCAAAGCGGTGGCGGAAGCGACGCGAACGTTATTGCCGGTCATGGCATACCGACTGTGAACTTGGCGGTTGGATATGAAGAAATTCATACGACGAATGAAAGAATGCCTGTTTCTGAACTTATGAAAACAGCGGAGATGATCATCGCAGTCATTCAGGAAACGGCAGAATCAAATTAAAAAAAGGCCGGATTCGGCCTTTTTTCACTATAAAGGCAATAAATAAAACCGATAATGTGAATAGACGTCATAGTGAATCATTTCATCATTTTGTTATTGGAATTCTACTTTCGGTTGACATTGACTTTACATATTATGTAAGATGTTTTTAACATCAAAATGAAATACATAGAATAGCCCAAGCCGGACATTTGGAGGAAAATTAATGAGTGAGCTTGCTAACTTGCATATGATGCTGAATTATATGCGGGGAGTGTACAAAGTACTAGAAGAAGATTGGCAGAAATCAGCCAAATCGATCGGTCTGACTCAGGCGGAACAGCATGTACTATGGATTGTTCATCTTGAACAGGAAGTGACCGTTTCGCGCATCGCACAAATTGGATTATGGGATGTTTCGACGGTCATGCAGGTGATTAAAAGGCTGCGCGAAAAAAACCTGGTTGAAGTGATAAAAAAGAATTCCGACCGCCGTGTGTCATATGTGAAGCTGTCGGAAGAGGGTGTAGAAAAACAAAAGCAATCAGCCAATTTTCAATGCAAGTTGTATGATTTTATTAAAGTCCAAATGGAAGATGAATCCAAAAAAACGTTTATGGCAGATCTTATTCGTTTTCATAAAGAACTGAACGATCATTTTCACGGAAGTGATTATGTCGAATGGATCGTGAATACCGGAAAGGCGCTGGAGGAGGCAAGATAATTATCTTGCTTCTTTTTTTGCACTTTAAAGAAATTATACTTTTTAACAAAGGTGAATCTCGACGCAGTCAAAAAGTTTAGGAATAAAGTTATCATGAACGAAGCAACTCCTGTACGTAACAGCGTAGGTTAATTTGGTTAGACTGTTTGTACTCAAACAAAACCAAATCA
>NZ_JBHTCP010000004.1:0-202960 GCF_042665465.1 Fictibacillus iocasae
AAAAGGCATTCTTTAGATGGGTGGATTGGAGCAGAAGGGTGCGAGACTCCTGCGGGACGAGTGGGACAGGTGAGACCCTTCAATGGCGCGTGCGACGAAGGGGCTCACCGCCCGCCCCGCGGAAAGCGAGTACCCTGGAGCGGAGATCCACCCATCCGCTTTCAAAGGACTTTTTCAGTGTCCTCCGGTCTCCGGGGTGTTATTTTTATTTCACTTACTCATCATGTTTGAATTATCGGCGAAGCCAAAAGATTAGGATGAAGAATAGTGTCAGCTAAGGATGACTGAATGGATCCATGTCAGCCATGTTTTCTTCACGAATTTTCACTATAGAAGTAATCATCCATTACTATCCTGCATAACTTTTCAACAGGAGGTCATGTGTATGGATTATTTAGAAGATTACAGAAACATGGTTCCCGATGCGACGAAACAGATGCTCACTGTACTGATTCAAAAAAAAGCAGAGAAAGAAAAATGGAAAAGCCTATTGAATCAATGGGGTTTTTCGTTCATGTTTATTCTCGTCCTCTTTTGGGTGTACGCCTCTTTTACAATAGCTGACCTGACAGGGCAAGAGGGAGCAGGACGATTACTTTCCGACCCAGTTGTGTGGATATGCGGCTTGTTTTGTATGCTCTCAGGCTTTCAGCTTATGAGACTGAGAAAAAAGCATGGAAAAGCAGATGATGAATATGAATCAGCGCGCAGAGATTTTATTGATCGGAACGAAGAATGGTGGAGTGAAAGAGAGCAGTGGGATAACCGGCACCTTGTACTAGAGTTCATGAAGAACGAATACAACATTAATGTCATCAACAAATAACGGCTAATATCAGGAGCAGGGACATCCGAAAAATAAATAATCATCACGGTTATGGGCGGAGTCATTGATCACAACGGTGGTTTCACACATATAGCGGATACGGCCGAATGCGACCGTTTCATGTTTAACGGGGCAGTATACTTCTACTGGAAGACCAAGGTTCATGCTGTATGATAATTCTTGGCAAGTGATGAGAGATTTATTGAACAGTTTTGAAAGGGTCATGGTGTTTTCCTCTCCAATCTTAAAAGTAGCTGGTAAATGTATCATATGTGAAATTTACAATTTTTTCAACCTATCTTTTTAAATATTCAAATAATTTTATTGTGTAAGGGTGTGGACAGTATGTTTGTGAGAAGTGTCATGATCCCATTGCGCAAGACGATATCTGTAACGGAAAGTAAAACGGCTAAAGAAGTGCTTTCTCTGCTTGAAAAGCATAATATTGATGGAGTTCCGGTAATAACGGATGGTCGATATGCCGGCATTGTCACGAGGTACAAGATTTATGAAGCACAATTTGCCAGCGGCATGTCGGCAGAGGACTTCCTTGAGTATATGAAGGCCGGCGACATGGCACACTGGCTGCTTGATACGGTGACAGAAGATGCGGTCTTTGAACAAACGCTCCTGCTTGTCAAAGACCGGCCACTCATCGCGGTTACTGGACAAAAAGGGGAATTACTTGGCATCATCACACGTTCAGATATCCTCGAACAGTTCCAAAGTGCATTTGGGATGAAGGCTAAAGGTGTTCGGATCAGCTTTACCTCTGTAGAAACGGAAGGAAGAATTGCCAGGCTTTCAGAAATTACGCGTCAGTTTCATGAAAACATTATTTCGCTTGCTACTTTTGATGAAAGCGATAAACTAGTAAGAAGGATCGTGATGAAGGTCGAAAAGAAGCAAAGCATGGATAAGTTCCTAAAGAAGCTTGAGCAGTCCGGATTCAGGATTCTCAGCATACATGAGGACTGAAGCCTTCCTTTCATGAGGAAGGCTTTCTTCACACGATATAAAAATATTACCTTTTTGCAACGAAGAATATTGGACGCATGAAGAAGTAACGTCATCCTATACGTGCACCTAAGGCTGACGCGCCAGGCTTTGCGTCAGCTCATTTTTCTTCATACAGCCTGAATAAAGGAGCGGTACGATGTTAGGGATGATTGCAGCGGCGGCAAGTGCCGTGCTGATCGGATGGATGATTTATGAGGCACACTCTAGCAGGGTTATAGAAAAAACCATTGTGCTCGATACACTCCCGCAGACGTTCGACGGAAAGAAAATCTTTTTTGTTTCCGATATTCACAGAAGGAAGATCAGCTCAATGTTTAATGAAGCATTAAAGCAGTCCGACTGGATATTCATAGGAGGGGACTTGCTCGAACGAGGTGTTCCTAAGAAGAGAGTACAGGAAAACATAAGGATGTTAAGGCAGTTTGGCAGTGTTTATTTTGTGTTTGGAAATAATGATTATGATATGAGGAAAGAGGAGCTGCTTAGCCTTTTAGAACAAGAACAAGTGGTGGTCCTTGAAAATCGTACGGTCAAAGAAACCATTGGGGGCCACTCTATTTATTTTGCCGGAGTGGATGATCTTGCGGAAGGAACTCCAAACCTAAACGCTGCATGTATCCCTAGTAAAGAGGAGTGTACAATCTTAATGGTGCATAATCCCGATTTCGTGAATCACATGGATCAAAGCCAGCTATCCAAGCTTTCCCTCATCTTATCCGGTCACACGCACGGCGGCCAGATTAGAATCGGGCCGTTCGGTATCCGGCAAAAGGGAGGATGGTATAATGTGTCCGGTGTTCCGTTATTGATCAGCAACGGATATGGAGCGACTCATCTCCCTCTGCGCCTTTGTGCTAAGTCGCAGAGCCACCTGATCATGTTAAAGGCGAAAAGTTTACACTGAGGTACACATTCGTTATACTCATTTTAAACAGATATAATCGGTTGGGGGAACGTAAAGGATGGCATCGGAAGGAAAATACAATATAAAAGCAGTCTCAAAATTGCTTGGCATACAGGCAGGCACACTGAGAGCGTGGGAAAGAAGATATGCCATAGTCCAGCCGAAACGCAATGAAGCAGGGCACCGTCTTTATACAGATGAACAGATTTATATCCTTAAATGGCTGATCAACAAGGTGAACAAAGGTTTTACGATCAGCCAGGCGGTCGATCTCGCTCAAAGCGGCGAGCTTTATAAAGAGCCTGCATTGTCACAGTCAGATGCAGAAGACCAAGCATCAAGGCTGTCTGAAGAGATTTTAAATGCACTCTTAACATTTCAAGAGAAAAAAGCGCAGGATTTGCTCAGCCAAGCATTCAGCATGTATACGATCGAAAAGGTGGTCATTGACATTCTCGGTTCTCTTCTCGTGAAGATCGGACACTTGTGGGAAGAAAAGAAAATCACCGTGGCTCACGAACATTATGCGAGTTCTTATATTCGCGTAAAAATTGGACAAATACTTCACAGCTTTTCAGTCGATCCTTATCTTCCTAGAGTGATGGCTTTTTGCGGTCCTGGTGAGCAGCATGAACTCGGCCTATTAATTTTCACTTTATATTTGCGCAGAAGGGGATTTGAAGTCATCTATCTCGGGCAAAACATACCGGAACGCGATCTGGAAGAAGTGATCATGCAGGCTGGGCCAAAGTTTGTTTTTGTTTCGTGTACGATCGAACAGTATGTTCATAAAACGATGAATTGGCTGCTGTCCCTAGAAAAAAAGTTTCCTGAGTCTGTTTTTGGCGCTGGAGGATCGGCGCTGCATATGATGGACGATGAGTTGAAAACTGACTTTTTGCACATGATAGTAGGAAGCACGAGACAAGACTGGGATGAGTGGATTGAGTCTAACATGAGAAAAAGCTGACACAGCTCGCAGCACCCCATTCACCATCTTCATTTGTCGAACATATATTGTAATAAGATAATGATATGGATTGTATCGTAAGGGGGAACACTAGATGCGGGTAGAAAGGCTAACCTATAACAAAATTAAAATCTTCCTGACGTTTGACGATCTGAATGAGCGCGGCATTTCGAAAGAGGAGATTTGGCAGGACATTCCAAAGGTTCATCAGCTGTTCCGCGATATGATGACAGAGGCAGATGATGAGGTCGGCTTTAAAGCGGATGGTCCGATCGCCGTCGAAGTCTTTTCCCTTCCCGCTCAAGGAATGGTAGTCATTGTCACAAAAGGCGTCAATGAATATGAGATTGAAGAAGACTACGATGAAGATTACATTGAAATGCAAGTTACCCTTGATGAGAGCGACGAAGTGTTTTATGAATTCTTGAGCTTTGAAGATGTCATCTCGCTTGGCAGGCGTTTATCAGGAGCAGGATTAGCCGGAGGAACGCTTTTCTCTTACAATGACCGTTTTTACTTGAAATTTGAAGAAGATGAAGTGACCGGTGTAGAATATGATATGCTGATTGCCCTATTGGCCGAGTTTGGCTGTTCATCCACGATCACCAGCTACAGAGTCATGGAGTATGGCAAGAAATTGATGGCGAATGACGCCATCAAACAAATTGTACATTTTTTTAAATAAAAAGCTGCTGAGCATTTAGCAGTTTTTTTATTTGTGGGAGGCAATGTTGAAGTATTCATTAAAATAGTAGTGGCATTGTCGTAAAAATGGTATCATAATGATATTTTAAATGTACCCAATCATTTAAGAAAGAATATACTATTTTTACATACTTGGGCTAGGAGTGAAATATATGAAAGTGGCAGTATTATATGGAGGAGTATCAGCGGAAAGAGAAGTCTCTCTCTCTACTGGCAAGCAAATTATCGCAGCTCTTGAGCAAAAAGGGCATCAAGTAACAGGCATGGATTTTCATCCTTCAAGACTTGGCAGCCTGCTTGAATTAGATGCAGATATGGTATTCCTAGGTCTTCATGGCCGTTTTGGTGAAGACGGTCGTCTTCAAGGATTCCTCGATATGCTCGGAGTACCGTATGTCGGGTCAGGAGCACTTGCTTCTGGCATCGCTATGGATAAGGCAAAATCGAAAATGTTCTTTAAAGAAAAAAATATTCGCATCGCAAAAGAGGTAGTGCTTGATAAAAAGCTGTACAGCGAAGATCAGGCGGACCTTCCTTTTGGGTTTCCAGCTGTTGTAAAGCCTAACCGTGAAGGTTCAACGATCGGCTTAACGATCGCGCAGAATCAAAGTGAGCTTCTTCAAGGCATAAATGAAGCGTTCAAACATGATGAGACGGTCCTAGTAGAAGAGTTTATCGCAGGAACAGAGGTTACGGTAGCCGTAATAGGTGAAAAAGGACACGTGCAGGCACTCCCTGTTGTCGAGATTGTTCCTAAAAACAAGTATTACGACTATGAATCCAAATACGCAGAAGGCGGAAGTGTTCATTATGTACCGGCTCGAGTCAGTGATGAGGTGACAGCACTTCTGCAAAAACAGGCAGTGCTTGCTCATGAGTCTCTTGGCTGTGAGGTGTATTCGCGCGTCGATTTCATTGTACCGAATGATGGAAGCGATCCGGTCATTCTTGAGGTGAACACGCTGCCTGGCATGACACCGACAAGTCTTTTCCCTGATGCGGCAAGAGAGATCGGTTTAGACTATCCAGATATGATTGAAACACTCCTCTCTTTATCCTTAAAAAAATATCTTTAGGCATAAAGGCTGTTTCCCCGGTTCAGCACAAGGAGGAACAGCCTTTATTTATTGAATACACCACTCTTCATATGAGCCAATAGTTGCAAGAAAGAGCAAAAAAAGAAGAAAGCGTTTTCTTTTTTCGGGATTTTTTTCATATTTTATCTTCTCATGCTATAACGAAAAGTGTATACTGTGTACGATGATTGACTAAACTTTAGAGGTGACATTCATGGGAGGTAAACAAATGACAGCCCAAAATTCAGCAGACCAAACTTCCGAAAACGAAGAACAGCAAGAACACAACAACGTGCTCACAGCCACACAATCCGTCATAGGGGAAGCGCTGGACAAGCTTGGCTATTCCGACGAAGTGTATGAGCTGTTAAAAGAGCCTATTCGCATGTTAACGGTTCGCATTCCAGTGAAAATGGATGATGGCAGCACAAAGATTTTTACAGGCTATCGTTCACAGCACAACGATGCGGTTGGTCCTACTAAGGGCGGAGTTCGTTTCCATCCGAGCGTGACAGAAACAGAAGTGAAAGCTTTATCCATCTGGATGAGCTTAAAAGCAGGCATCGTTGACCTGCCATACGGCGGCGGAAAAGGCGGGATCATCTGTGATCCAAGAACGATGTCCTTCCGAGAACTAGAGCGCCTGAGCCGCGGCTATGTCCGTGCCATCAGCCAGCTCGTAGGGCCGACTAAAGATATTCCGGCACCTGATGTATTCACGAACTCGCAGATCATGGCTTGGATGATGGATGAATACAGCCGGATCCGTGAATTTGACTCTCCTGGGTTTATCACGGGGAAACCGCTTGTACTCGGCGGATCACATGGGCGAGAAACAGCGACAGCCAAAGGGGTGACCATCTGCATCCGAGAAGCAGCGGCTAAACGAGGCTTTGACTTGCAAGGTGCACGTGTCGTTGTTCAAGGGTTTGGAAATGCAGGAAGCTTCCTGGCGAAATTCATGCACGATGCTGGGGCAAAGATTATCGGAATTTCTGATGCCTATGGTGCGCTTCATGACCCTGAAGGCCTCGATATCGACTATTTACTAGAGCGTCGAGACAGCTTTGGCACAGTGACTAAGCTATTCAAAGATACGATTACAAACAAAGAACTGCTTGAGCTGGATTGTGATATACTCGTTCCTGCAGCCATTGAAAACCAGATAACAGAAAAGAACGCTCACAACATTAAAGCGTCTATTGTCGTAGAAGCAGCTAACGGTCCGACGACCTTGGAAGCAACGAAAATCCTCACAGAAAGAGGCGTGCTTCTTGTTCCGGACGTATTGGCGAGCGCAGGTGGTGTTACGGTATCCTACTTTGAGTGGGTTCAGAACAATCAAGGCTATTATTGGACAGAAGAAGAGGTTGAAGCCAAGCTGGAGCAGGTTATGGTGAAATCTTTTGAAACCGTCTACACGACTGCGATGAACCGCAAAGTAAACATGCGCCTTGCTGCTTATATGGTCGGTGTCCGTAAAATGGCAGAAGCTTCCCGCTTTAGAGGCTGGGTATAATTTTTTGCAAAGTGAAATCTCCTATCATATAATGATGGGAGATTTTTTTCTCTTTGGTAAGAATAAGGAGTAACATGTATGAAGCCGCCCTGGCAGATTAAAAGTCAAGGGCATAACGGAGTGAGCAATCATGAATACCGATGTAATTATAATAGGCGGCGGACCATGCGGCCTTGCAGCAGGACTTTCCCTGAAAAAAGCAGGAATACAGGCCACAATCATTGAGAAAGGCAACATCGCACATACGATCTACCGCTATCCCACACATCAAACCTTTTTTAGTTCTGCCGACAAGCTGGAGATCGGAGGCTATCCGTTCGTCCATGAGGAACGCAAACCGCGAAAAATTCATGCTCTAACGTATTACCGTGAAGTTGTAAAAAGGAGCGGCTTATCTATTGCAAGCTATGAGACAGCGGTTAATATTGACCGCTCTGAAAGCGGATTTAACGTCACGTCTAAGAAATCAGACGGCAGCATCATAGAATACACATGTCGTGCTGTTGTCCTTGCCACAGGTTATTATGATCATCCAAACATGATGAATGTCCCAGGAGAGGACTTGCCGCATGTTTTCCATTATTTTAAAGAAGGTCACCCGTTTTTTGATAAAGATATCGCTGTTATTGGAGGGAAAAATTCTGCGATTGACACTGCCCTTGAGCTGCAAAAGTGCGGTGCAAGACCGCATGTTTTTTACCGTGGTTCGGCATACAGCCCGAGCATCAAGCCATGGGTGCTGCCGGACTTTGAAGCATGTGTGAAGAACGGTCAGATCAACATGTCCTTTAACAGTGAAGTGATCGAGATACGTAAAGACGGCATCCTGGTCAGTGTGAACGGAACCGAGAAATTCTTTTCATGTGAGTATTGTTTCGCCATGACAGGCTACCATCCTGATCATACCTTCTTGAAAAAGGCGGGTGTCAAATTCGATCAAGACACAGGAAGACCAGTCTATCATCCTGAAACGATGGAAACGAGCGTACACAATGTATTTATTGCCGGAGTGATCGCGGCCGGAAACAACGCGAACGAGATCTTTATTGAAAACGGACGCTTTCATGGAGACAGCATAAGCGCATGCTTGCAAGATAGATGGAACAGAACGTAAAAAAGAGAGGCTGCCTGCCAGATGATTTTCTAGCAAAGGCGGGCTCTCTTTTTATTGTTCGCTAGGGTAATATCTTCTTATTGATCAAAAAGCTCCTGCAGTCTATGGCGGTTTTCAGTGAGTTCGAGAGCGACCATCAATTTCAGCCGTGCTTTTTGCCCGTTCAAGCCGTTTGAGAAAATAAGACCCGCTTCTTTTAATTTTTTCCCTCCGCCATCATATGAATAAATATCCTGTACGATTCCATTAAAGCAGCGGGAAACCAATACGACGGGTTTGCCCTCTGTTATCAGCTGTACTAGGGCTGGTACGGTAGCTGGCGGCAGGTTTCCTTGTCCGAGTGCTTCAATGACGATTCCGTCCATGCCTGAAGCGGCATTTTTGATCAATATGCCGTCCATCCCCGCGAATGCTTTTAGCAGCAGCACTTTTTTCGTAAGGCGTGTGACGGTGTGCACGGCGCTTTTCACGGGTGTATGGTGAAAGAAGACACCTCGCTTTGTCACGATGCCGATGGGCCCATACTGCGGACTCTGAAACGTAGCGATGTTGCTTGTATGTGTTTTTGTCACGTTTTTCGCTGTATGAATTTCTTCGTTAAAAACAACAAGGACACCTTTTCCAGCAGACTCGCTGCTTGACGCCACTTTTACAGAGGAGATCAGATTATAAGGACCATCAGATCCGTGTTCATTGCTCGACCTCATCGCCCCTGTTACAATGACCGGTACAGTTGTCTGCAAGACAAGATCGAGAAGGAATGCTGTTTCCTCTAGCGTGTCCGTTCCGTGCGTGACGACGATACCGTCATAGGTGTCCTGCTTCAGCTTGTTCTCGATAAAGCAGCTAAGGCGGAGCATATGTTCAGGTGTCACGTGCGGTGAAGGCACGTTCAAAAAGTTTTCTGATGTGATGTCCGCTAATCCAGCAAGCTCAGGCAGCTCTCGTTCGAGCGGGTGGCGGTTCTGTGTGTTGACACTGCCAGTTTCTTTATCTTCTGCCATAGCAATCGTGCCGCCAGTATGTATAAGCAATATTTTCTTCAATGGTAACGTTCCTCCCAACAAGTGTTTCCTAATCTTAAGTTATCATGTTACGATAAGGAAAAACAATGGAAAGAAGGGGAAACATGCTGGCGGTGATTTCTGCGGCAGTGGCTCCTGCTATTGCGTTATTGTCCTTTATCTATCTAAAAGATAAATATGAAACGGAGCCATTGTCCATGGTCGTGCGAGTGTACATCTTCGGGGTGCTTCTCGTATTTCCGGTTATGGTCCTTCAATATGGCTTTCAAGAAGAGCTTCATGTATCGGGGTTTGTGAAGGCCTTTTTTGTGAGCGGCCTGTTAGAAGAATTCTTAAAATGGTTTATTGTTTATTATTCAGCTTATATGCATGCTGAGTTTAACGAGCCTTATGATGGCATCGTGTATGCCTCTGCCCTGTCATTGGGGTTTGCTTCGTTAGAAAACGTGTTTTATTTGTCAACGTACGGAATAGATGAAGCGTTCTGGAGAGCTCTTCTTCCTGTCAGCGGACACGCGCTGTTTGGTGTCATAATGGGGTATTACTTGGGCCGTGGCAAGTTCGCGAGCGGAAGAAGGCAGAAGTATCTTTTGCTGGCGTCCCTTTTACTTCCTGCCCTTTTGCACGGCTTATACAACTACATCCTCATTCGGGCTGAGGAAAACATGTATTTTGCCATCATACCTTTTATGATGTTCTTATGGTGGCTCGGACTTAGAAAAGTAAAACTCGCCAACGAGAGAAGAGTGGCATACCTGTCACGCCACCAATAAAAAGCACTTCCTTCCCAAGGAAGTGCTTTTTATATTTCGTTTCCTTTTCTTGCATAAAATGACGAGCATTACAAAAGATACAATTATAAATGAGATTTGAGAAAAACTTACAGGAGGCAGCGCAGCATATGAGAAATTATTGGAAGTACATAAAGTACTCTGCGGCAGCAATTATGCTATGTGCAGGCATTTTATCGGTAAGCGAGAAAGACCAGGCTCATGCCTTTTCACCGCAAGTTATTCAAAAAGGAGCGACAGGTGACGATGTGATCGAGCTTCAGTCCCGATTACAGCATCTTGGCTTTTATACAGGTCCGATCGACGGAGTATTTGGCTGGAGAACATACTGGGCACTTCGAAACTTTCAGTATGAGTTCGGACTGCCGATCGACGGCCTTGGCGGTAAAGAAACAAAGTACAAGCTTGTGAAAGCCTCGAAATACGATAAGAAATGGGTAGAAAAGCAAATACAATCAGGCAATAAGTTTTCAACTTATGGCGGTGTGGCAAAGGATAAGCAGGTCAAGCCGCAAAAAGGCGGAGCTAAAAAGAAGGGCACAGCCAAAGTAAACAAAAAAGCAAGAAAAGAGATCAAACCTGCTAAGAACATTCCAGATGGCTATTCACAGAATGATATTAACCTCATGTCGAACGCTGTTTATGGAGAAGCACGAGGTGAACCGTATATCGGCCAGGTGGCTGTTGCAGCGGTTATTATTAACAGGGTAGAAAACTCGGCGTTTCCAAACACAGTTTCGGGTGTGATCTTTGAGCCGGGCGCGTTCACAGCGGTAGCAGACGGCCAGATCTATCTCACACCAAACAAAAAAGCGAGAAAAGCGGTCATGGATGCTCTAAACGGCTGGGATCCGACAGGAGAAGCACTGTATTATTTCAACCCTGATACAGCGACAAGCAACTGGATCTGGGGCAGACCGCAAATTAAAAAAATCGGAAAACACATATTTACGAATTAAAAAAGAGGTGAAGAACAGATGATTCGTACAGTACTGCTCGTCCTTCTGCTTATAGCAGTCGCAGGAACAGGTTATTGGGGCTATACAGAAAAACAGGAAAAAGACGCGATTTCAGTTCACGCAGAAAATAACTACCAAAGAGCTTTTCATGATTTGAACTTTCATATTGATGCGCTTCACGACAAAATTGGAGAAACGCTTGCCATGAGCTCACAAAAGCAGCTATCACCTGCTCTCGCGCAAGTATGGAGGCTGACAAGCGAGGCCCATAACGATGTCGGACAGCTTCCGCTCGCCTTAATGCCGTTTTCCAAAACAGAAGAATTTCTGTCTAAAATCGGTGAGTTCAGCTACCGTGTTGCTGTAAGAGACCTAGAGAAAAACCCGCTCACTCCTGAGGAAACGAAGACGTTAAAAACGCTTTACAGCAACGCGAATGATATTCAAAACGAGCTGCGCAGAACAGAAGCGATCGCCCAGAAAAACGATCTTCGCTGGATGGATGTCGAGATGGCGCTGGCTGATAATAAAAACCCGAAAGATAACACGATCATCGACGGCTTTAAAACGGTCGATAAATCGATGCAAGGCTATTCGGATGTGAACTTTGGTCCGGAAGTGAGCAACCGCGTGAAGATGGAGGGCCGTGATCTTCGCCATTTGAAAGGGAAGAACCTGACAAAGGAAGAAGCAAAGCAAAAAGCAATCGACTTCTTTGATCTAAAAAAGAACACCAAGATCACGGTAAAGGAAAGCGGAAAGGGCGCTAAATATAAAGCGTATTCGCTTACCATCTACAACCCTGATACAAAAGGGACGACCTATATGGATCTGACGAAAAAAGGCGGTTATCCGCTTTGGGTATTGTATGATCGGGAAGTGAGACAGGCGAAGATTTCCTTGAACGAAGCGATGATGCAAGCCGAGACCTTTTTAAAAGACCATATGCATGGACCGATGGAGGTCACTTCGAGCAATCAATACGACAATATCGGTGTTTTCACCTATGCTCGCGTTCAAAATGGCATTCGCATCTATCCCGAGATCGTAACGCTTAAAGTGGCTCTTGATAACGGAGACATCATGGGTTATGAAGGGATGGAATTCCTTCTGTCACACCGTGACAGAGAGAAGCCAGCGTTTAAATTAACTGAAGAGCAGGCAAGAAAAACGCTAAGCCCTCAATTTAAAGTGATGGAAAAGCATAAAGCGCTGATTCGAAACGATATCAATGAAGAAGTGTATTGCTATGAATTTATCGGCACGCTTGGTAATGAAACGTATCAGATCTTCGTGGATGCAAATAACGGCGATGAAGAAATGGTGAAAAAATTAAAAGAAGCTGAGCCGGATTATTCGGCGATGTAGCAAAAAAAAGGAAAAGCAAAAAAATTGCTTTTCCTTTTTTTGCGTTCATGTATAGTTAATAATAGAATATGAAAAATTGACCATTACTGGAGGACTTTGCATGATAGCCGTAGGAAATACCCTTTACCTTGAATCCACAACCCCCGAAAAGCCGGGAAAATACCGCTGCAAGGTAATGGATATTTTAGAAGAATCGATCGCGGTTGA
Source organism: Fictibacillus iocasae (assembly GCF_042665465.1). Taxonomy (NCBI): domain Bacteria; kingdom Bacillati; phylum Bacillota; class Bacilli; order Caryophanales; family Fictibacillaceae; genus Fictibacillus; species Fictibacillus iocasae. The sequence continues at coordinate 12,485 of NZ_JBHTCP010000004.1, forward strand.
TTATCCGATCAATGAAAAAACAAACAGAACAGAATTTTTTGGAAACGGCACGGAGTTTGCAGCTTCGTTCGTGGGATCAGACAAGAATGTATATCAGTTTCATTCTGAACTCATCGGCAGGAAAGTGGAAAATATTCCTCTCATGGTAATGAGCTGGCCGGGCGAAGGCTCTGTTGTTAAAATTCAACGCAGAGAGTATGTCAGAGTTGAAGTGCTTCTGAACGTAAGCATCCTTAAAAACGAGGAACAGTTAGATCCATTTACATCCACTGCCCTTGATATAAGTGGTGGAGGTATGTTGTTATCTCTGCCTGAACAACATGGACTGCAGGAAAACATGGACATTTCCTGCCGATTGCAGCTTCCTATGCAATCAGGAGAAGTAAAGTCGGTCGAAATCCCATGCAAGGTGATACGGTTGATGCCTGGCATTCAGCAGGGAAAAGAGCGAGCTTCTGTCATGTACGTCAATATTACGGATCATGACCAAAGTGTAATCATGCGGTATTGCTTCGAACAGCAGCTTCTCGCTAGAAGAAAAGACGGCTAAACGCAGAAGAATGCATAAAAAAAGGATTCGTGTGGAAAGATGTGTCAAAAAGGAGAGTGCACATGAAGACCATAGACCATATGCTTGTTCAGCTCGCCGCAGTTCATTTGATTTTGCTTCTTCTTGCACAGTGCCTCAACCAATCGGAGGAATTCAGGAGGCTCACAAGCAAAAGTGTGCAATATGAGGGAGTGATTAAAGAGGCAGTGCCCGAAACGCTTGAAACGATAGACCGAAAATAATCGGTTATGGTATATTGTTAAGGAATACAATGCTTATAACAGACAAAAAAGCAGGCGCATTATTCCTGCTTTTCTTTTTATGATGTGCGGATTTATTAGCGCAGCTGTCAAGCGAGCATGATCATCATCTTGCAGCTGACAGAGAAGAAAAGAGGCATTGAAGCAGGAGGAAACATGAATAATTCAATCAGAATCGCAATCGATGGGCCAGCAGGAGCTGGGAAAAGCACGGTTGCCAAGCAGGTCGCTGACCGCCTATCGTACATTTATATTGATACGGGAGCGATGTACAGAGCCGTTACATTAAAGGCAATTCAAGAAGGACTCGATCTCCATGACGGGCCTGCGCTCAAGCGTATGCTCGATGAAACGGTGATTGAGCTAGTCAAGCATGAGGAAGGACAAGCGGTTATATTGGATGGTAAGGATGTATCTGAAGAAATCCGAACGTACGAAGTGACCAATAACGTCTCGTTTGTTGCCAGACTTGCAGAAGTCCGCCTTGATCTTGTAAGACGGCAGCAGCTGTTAGCAGAAAAAGGTGGTGTCGTGATGGACGGACGCGACATTGGCACCCATGTACTGCCTAATGCCGAGCTGAAGGTGTTTCTTATCGCTTCTGCCGATGAGAGAGCTCGTAGAAGGTACGAAGAAAACAACCGAAAAGGTTTTGAAACGAACCTAGAACAGCTCAAACAAGAAATACTGCTCCGGGACAAGCGGGACTCGGAACGGGCGGTTGCCCCTTTAAAAAAGGCAGATGATGCCATTGAACTCGATACCACATCTATGACGATACAAGATGTGGTCACTAGAATTCTTGAATTAGCAGGTGAAAGGGCCGATTAACATGAACCTCTACGGTTTTGGAAAAACACTTTGCCGCACTTTGCTCAACGGACTTTATCATGTCGAAATCATTCATGCAGAAAAAATGCCGGCAGACGGCGGTGTCCTGCTATGCGCCAACCATATCCATAATTTTGACCCGCCGCTCGTTGGAGTCGCATCGAATAGAGAAGTTCATTTCATGGCAAAGGCAGAAATATTTCATGTGCCGGTGCTGAAAAGTTTATTGCCGAAACTTAACGCGTTTCCTGTAAAAAGAGGCATGAGCGACAAGTCCGCATTAAAAACCGGGCTGCAGATTTTGAGATCAGGCAAGGTTCTTGGTCTATTTCCAGAAGGGACGAGGAGCAAGTCTGGAGAAACGGGCGAGGGGCTGGCAGGAGCCGGTTTCTTCGCGCTTAAATCTGATGCGGCAGTCGTTCCGTGTGCAATTATCGGCGAGTACAAGTTTCGCCGCAAAGTAAAAATTGTCTTCGGAGATCCTGTTCCATTTGAAGCATTGAGAGAGAAAAAAGCTTCCGCACAAGAGGCAACTTCTCTTATAATGGAACATATTAAACGTTTAAAATCAGAACACGCTTAATTTCTCATTACTTATTTTCCTTTTGGAAGATTAACATAAATGAAATTTAAGGAGGACTGTGAAAATGACAGAAGAAATGAATTTATCACATGCGGAATTGGTGAAGGCGGGCGACATCACTGAAGGTACCGTCATTAAAGTAGAAGACAAATATGTGCTTGTCGATATAGGGTCCAAACAAGATGCTCATTTGCCGATCAATGAAATCTCGAGTCTTTACCTTGAAAGAGCGGGTGAAGTGCTGTCAGAAGGGGATAAAATCACTGTAAAAGTCCTTTCACATACAGAGGACAGCCTGCTTGTTTCAAAAAAAGCGGTCGATACTGACAAGTCGTGGGACGAGCTAGAAAAAAAGTTGGAGACAGGCGAAGCATTTGATGTCACGGTACACGAGGCAGTTAAGGGCGGACTTGTCGCTGATATCGGTGTGCGCGGATTCATACCCGCATCAATGGTGGAAAAACGATTCGTTGAGGACCTCAGCACTTACAAAGGAAAAACGTTGAGCGTTAAAGTGGTTGAAATAGACCGTGAGAAGAACCGTGTCATTTTATCTCATCGTGCAGCAGCGGAAGAGGTTGAAGGCTTAAAGAAGCGAGAGCTGCTCGAAAAGCTTGTTCCTGGTCAAGTGATCGAAGGAACTGTGCAAAGGCTCACGGACTTTGGCGCTTTTGTTGATGTGGGAGGCGTAGACGGGCTCGTCCATATTTCTCAGCTTTCTCATAAGCGCGTTGAAACACCTTCTGACATATTATCAGAAGGAGAAAAGGTTAAAGTAAAGGTGCTTAGTGTAGACCGTGACAATGACCGAATCTCATTATCGATTAAAGAAACACAGGAAGGTCCGTTCGAGACAGCAGCCGAGCAGCTAAAAGCAGGAGCTCTCGTTGATGGCACAGTAAAGAGGCTGGCTACTTTCGGTGCTTTTGTTGAAGTGGCGCCTGGAGTAGAAGGTCTTGTTCATATTTCTGAGATCAGCACACGCCACATCGGCACCCCTTCTGAAGTGTTAAAAGAAGGACAGACAGTCACAGTCAAAGTGCTTGATGTGAACAAGAACGAGAAAAGAATCTCGTTGAGCATCAAAGCTGTTCAGGATGAAAAAGAGAAAGAAAACATGAAGCAGAACCTTCCAAAAGAAGAAAAAGGCTTCTCACTTGCAGATATGATCGGCGACAAGCTGAAAGAATTTAAGTCATAAACTTTTTTAAGCAGGCGGACTCATTCATGGGTTCGCCTGTTTCCTTTAAAACCAAGGCTGATGGAAACGTGAAGTACGAGGAGAAAAACGGGCTTAAAGAGGAAAGGATTATTTTCATGCTGTCATTGTCCATAATGGATAGAGGTGATGAAATAATGAATGACGGAATCATTTTCTATATGGCAGCATGGTGTGCGTTTATCTACTTTACATTTATTCATAAAAAGAACGATGCGAGATTGAAATGGGCAATATCCATTCTGGCTGCCATTTTGCTCTCAGGCCATGAAATCGTTCTAGGAGACGTGACGATTGGTCTAACTTTGGTAGGATTGTTTATATGTTCATTGTTCAGTCTGCATAAGCATGCTTTTTTTCAAATGCTTCGCGTTGTCATGGTCAGTTTTATGATCATGATGCTTTACGTGCTTCTTCACGTTTATTTCTTATATGATCCTGCCATGCTCATTGCACCTTCCGTCCTTCTTATTGGCATGATTGCAGCGGCTGCAAGTGTAGGACTAGGGAGGACGGAGAGCGAAGCTTTACATGTTTGTGTAACAGGATTGATTCTCGGGGATATGCTGCTGCAAGTCGCTGTTCTCCCGCTAAAGGGTTATATAGAAGCGGGAGGAAAAGAATTTTTAGATGTGGCAAGTATTAGTTTCTGCTCATTGTATGTGTTCTTCCGCACTTCACTATTTATAAAAAGTGTAAACCGGATGAAAACGGGGAGGAAAATTACTCTGAAACGCTGAGGCGCCGGGTTGTCTAGAATCCTTGCATTTGCTACAATGGATAAGCTTGCCTAAATTAGAAAAGAGTTTACATGGCTGCAGCATGCGCTGTGTTTAGTTTGTTATTAAAATTCAGATTGAAAAATAAGGGACGTGCATTTAAATGTCTAAACCAGTATTAGCGATCGTAGGGCGGCCGAATGTCGGCAAATCCACGATTTTTAACCGTATTGCAGGAGAACGGATCTCCATTGTTGAAGATATGCCAGGTGTAACACGTGACCGCATATACAGTTCTGCCGAGTGGCTGAACACTGAATTCAGCTTGATCGATACAGGCGGTATTGAAATCGGAGATGAGCCTCTGTTGCATCAAATGAGGCAGCAGGCTGAACTAGCTATAGAAGAAGCTGACGTTATTTTATTTATGGTAGACGGAACAGAAGGCATTACAGCTGCTGATGAAGAAGTAGCGAAGCTCCTTTTCCGTTCGAAGAAACCGATAATCCTTGGCGTTAATAAAATCGATAATCCAGAACGCCGTGAACTGCTATATGATTTCTATTCTCTTGGCATGGGAGAGCCGATCGGCATTTCAGGAACACACGGAATTGGGATTGGTGATCTTCTTGATGCGGCTGTCGCTCATTTTCCTGAGCTTGAAGAAGAAGAGAAGGACGAAGACACGGTTTATTTTTCTTTGATCGGTCGTCCGAATGTCGGCAAATCATCACTCGTCAACGCCATCTTAGGAAAAGAACGGGTAATAGTCAGTGACATAGCTGGAACGACGCGTGATGCGATCGATTCAAAGTTTGAAAAAGATGGGCAAAAATATGTGATTATTGACACAGCCGGCATGCGCAAACGCGGTAAAGTCTATGAATCGACTGAAAAATATAGTGTGATGCGCGCACTGAAGGCGATCGAGCGATCCGATGTCGTCTTGATGGTCATCAACGCTGAGGAAGGCATCATTGAACAAGATAAAAAAGTGGCCGGATATGCTCATGAGGCAGGAAAGGCTGTCGTCATTGTCGTGAATAAATGGGATGCGATCGAAAAAGACGATAAAACAATGCGTGATTTCGAGCAAAAGATTCGTGATCATTTCTTGTATTTGAGCTATGCGCCGATCGTGTTTGTATCAGCTCTGACAAAGCAAAGGCTGCATCAGCTTTATCCTGTCATCAACCAAGTGGCAGAAAACCACTCGCTTCGTGTGCAGACTAACGTTCTCAACGATGTGATCATGGATGCGGTGGCAATGAATCCTGCTCCGATGGATAAAGGCAAACGCTTGAAAATCAACTACGCCACGCAGGTTGCAACAAAGCCGCCAACGTTCGTGCTGTTCGTTAACGATCCGAACTTGCTGCATTTTTCATACCGTCGGTTCTTAGAGAACAGAATTCGCGAAACGTTCGGGTTTGTCGGTACACCGCTGCGCATTCTCGCTAGACAAAAAAACGAGTAATAACGTTGCTGTACGGCGTATGCTGTACAGCAAACATTCTGTTTTAAAGGAGCGGAATAGATGAATAAGATTGCGGTTATTGGATCAGGCAGCTGGGGTACGGCTCTCGCCCTTGTTCTTGCTGATAACAATCACAGCGTCTTTCTTTGGGGGAGAAGGGCTGATCAAGCGGCGGAAATTAATACAGAACATACAAACGCACGCTATCTTCCGGGTATCATGCTGCCTCACGAGATTAAGGCGACCACCTCATTAAAGAAAGCAGTCGACGGTGCTGAAGTCATTGTTCTAGTCACCCCGACGAAGGCGCTGCGCGAAGTGCTTCACGAAATGAAGGGTCATTTGGAAAAGCCGGCTGTATTTGTTCACGCCAGTAAAGGCATTGAGCCGGGGACATATAAACGAATTTCTGAGATTATTGAAGAAGAGATCCCAGACTCGCTGCGAACAGCTGTCGCTGTTCTATCTGGGCCAAGTCATGCAGAGGAAGTTTCACTGCGACAGCCTACGACCGTAACGGTTTCTTGCGAAGACATCAAACGCGCAGAACAAGTGCAGGATCTTTTCATCAATCAGAATTTTAGAGTGTATACGAATCCTGACGTAATCGGGGTTGAGCTTGGCGGAGCACTGAAGAATATTATTGCTCTTGGGGCAGGCATGTCGGATGGACTTGGCTATGGCGATAATGCTAAAGCTGCCCTGATCACAAGAGGCCTTGCAGAAATCGCGCGACTTGGGACATCAATGGGCGCGAACCCTCTCACATTTGCTGGACTAACGGGCATCGGTGATTTAATCGTTACGTGTACAAGCGTTCATTCACGCAACTGGAGAGCAGGCAACATGCTCGGAAAAGGGATCGCGCTTGAGGAAGTTCTCTCACAGATGGGAATGGTAGTCGAAGGTGTCAGGACGACGAAAGCAGCCTACGAACTTGCGCGCAGTGTTGACGTAGAGATGCCGATAACGAATGTGTTATATGAGGTGCTCTTTAACGGGAAAGAGCCGAAACAAGCTGTGGACGAGCTCATGAAACGGTCTCGGACGCATGAGGTGGAAGATCTGTCTTCCCTAAGAGCGTGAAGTAGGATGGGCATCTCCCTAAAAAAATAGGGCGATGCCTATTTTTTTCATCACCTATCTGTTCTCCGGCGCATACGATATGTTGAATAGGAAGCGGGAGGAGGACATCAATGGAACGCGATCATCAGTTTTTTGACAATATCGAGAAAAAAACGAGTGTAAAAAAAGATGACATTTTTAAACTGGCACAGTCGGTGAGCCACTCGAATCTGGGTGATGAAAGAACGATCCGCATGCTGGTGTCTCAGGTAGCAAGCCTGGCCGGGGTGCCCGTGTCTAAACAAAAAGAAGACCAGATCGTGCAAGCCGTGCTCAACAACAAAGTGCCGCTCGACTTTGCGGCATTATCAAAAATGTTTGAAAACAAGTAAACCAAAATACCAAAGCATGCACCACTGCGGTGACCGTCAGCTGCAGAGATAGGAACGTATTTAGTCGACTATACACATATGCGGCCCGTGCTGCATATGTGTATTTTTTTTGAGCTTGCCAGTGATTAAACGTTGTTTTTTAGTAATCTATGAAGTCGCTGATCGTCGTTACAGGTGCACGCTTTCCGAGGAGGAAGTGGTAAGCCGGCATGATTTTGCACATTAACTTTGGTCACCAAAGTTAATGGAGTATAAATGTTCGAGTCTAGGCATGAGTGGAACTTGCCGGATCATACAACTATTTTCTGTTCGTTCAAGAAGTGAAATAAAACCTTTCTTCTAAGCGGAAATCGTTGTGAAAAGCTTCATAATGAAGATGTTGGAAAGGCTCCTATATGCTATAATGTACGCGGAATGTAAAGGAGGATACATATGAGTGAAGGGCTATTGAAAATGTGGGTCGCGCTTTCGGCGATCGGGCTGATGTTTCTTGCTGTTTTTTCTATTTATTTCAGCAGAGAAAAGCTAAAGGGCGCGCTGAAAATTGCGGTGGGTGTGTTTGCTTACGGATGCATGCTTATCGCTGGTTTTTTAATCGTGCTTGTCGTGTTCTCTGGACCGGTAAAAGGGTAGGAGGGAACAGAATGAAGAAATGTAAATCATGGCTGCCGCTTGTACTCGTGTTTTTCTTGAGCGGATGCCTTTATCCAGAAGACAGAAAAGCGGAGAACCGCATTCCGTATAAAGACCAAATTGATGCGGTACAAACAGCTGTTGAAGAATATCAAAAAGATACGATGGTGCTTCCGATCAAGAACCGTGACTCCAATACCGATGTGTTTCAAAAATATCCGATAGATTTTAACAAGCTTGTGCCCAAGTATTTGCAGGATGTGCCGGGCAACTCGTTTGAAAAGGGCGGGACGTTTCAATATGTGCTCATACGAGTGGAAGAGAAGCCTGCAGTGAAGTTAGTGGATCTTGTGATGACGGATGACCTGCAGGATGTCCAGATGGCACTTGACAGCTATATGAGAGAACACAGGTACCCGCCCTTTAAGGACCTGCTCGCGACAGGCCGATATACCTTTGACCATAAAAAGCTCGGGCTGAAAAAGAAGCCTACGGTTACTAGTCCATTTACAGGAAAGGAGCTTCCTCTGATACTTGATAATCAGGCCAACGTACTGGTAGATTACAGAGAAGATCTGAAAACGGCCATGAAAAGCAATCCGGATGATGCCGAGAAAGAAACGGATATACGCTATCTATTAGCTGACCATTCTTTCTTTTCTCCGGCACATTCCGTCTCCTTTACGGCTGAAAACGGAAAGCCTGTCTTTTTGTTAAAACAATAGTCATGTTCTCTCCTTCTTTCTAATACATTCATAGAAAGGAGGAGAGATTTTTTTATATTTGCGGCCAGCAGGATACTGTTGCCTTTCAGCATGCGTTTTCGTGCAGCCCCCGGTCTTGCAGCAGCCTGCTTTAAAATACCACTGCGGCGCAAAAAAATCTTACTTCTCTGACATATTGGGGTGGACAACATCATAAGATGTAATGTCCACAGACAGCAACGGAACTTATTTGGATCGGGAGGGAAATGCATGGAGAAAATTGATATTTTTAAAGATATTGCTGAACGCACCGGAGGAGATATTTATCTCGGGGTGGTTGGGGCAGTAAGGACAGGCAAATCTACCTTTATCAAGCGGTTCATGGAACTGGTGGTGCTGCCGAACATTCAGAGTGAGTCAGAGCGCCACCGTGCACAAGATGAACTGCCGCAAAGTGCAGCAGGCCGCACAATCATGACGACTGAACCGAAATTCGTACCGAACACAGCTGTATGCATAAATGTTGGTGAAGGGCTCGATGTCAACATCCGTCTGGTGGACAGCGTGGGCTATGCCGTACCAAGTGCAAAAGGATATGAAGACGAGAACGGCCCGAGGATGATTCATACACCATGGTATGATGAGCCGATACCGTTTCATGAGGCGGCTGAGATCGGAACAAGGAAGGTCATCCAGGAGCATTCTACACTAGGTGTCGTCGTGACGACAGACGGCTCGATCGGTGAGATTCCGCGCTACGATTATGTTGACTCTGAAGAGCGTGTAGTAGAAGAATTAAAAGAAGTGGGGAAGCCTTTCATTATGGTGATCAACTCCACGCATCCTCATCATCCGGATACACAGAAGCTTCGCAATGAACTTTGCGAAAAGTATGACATCCCGGTTCTTGCATTGAGTGCAGAACAGATGACAGAGCAAGATATTCACAATGTTCTGCGTGAGGCGCTTTACGAATTTCCGGTGCTTGAAGTGAACGTGAATCTTCCAAGCTGGGTGATGGTGCTAAGAGAAGACCACTGGCTTCGCGAAAGCTATGAAGAAGCAGTCAGGGAGACCGTTCAGGACATTAAGAGGCTGCGTGATGTGGACCGCGTGGTAGGATGTTTTGAAAACTTTGAATTTATAGATGACGCAAGACTTGCGGGGATTGAAATGGGCCAGGGGATAGCAGAGATCGATTTGTTTGCGCCAGATGATCTGTACGATCAGATCCTAAAAGAAGTGGTAGGTGTAGAGATCAGAGGGAAAGATCACTTGCTCCAGCTGATGCAGGAATTTGCATTCGCCAAAACAGAATATGACCAAGTGTCCGATGCGCTGCGCATGGTAAAGCAGACAGGTTATGGAATCGCTGCTCCGGCCATTACCGACATGAGCCTCGATGAGCCGGAAATCATCCGCCAAGGATCACGTTTCGGTGTACGCCTGAAAGCGATTGCTCCTAGCATCCATATGATCAAGGTGGATGTGGAGTCAGAATTCGCTCCGATTATCGGAACGGAGAAACAAAGTGAAGAGATGCTGCGCTATTTGATGCAGGACTTTGAAGAAGATCCGCTGTCAATCTGGAACTCAGACATCTTTGGCCGCTCACTCAATTCTATCGTCCGAGAGGGCATACAAGGAAAAATTGCACTTATGCCTGAGAACGCACGATACAAATTAAAAGAAACGCTGGAAAGAATCATAAACGAAGGTTCAGGCGGATTGATTGCCATTATTCTATAATCAGGGGACTCCTTTCTGGGGTCTTTTTTTTGTTCTGTTCCTTTGTGTTTCGCTCTATTATGCGAAAAATAGCGGAAAAAGGATTGAATTTCCGTTTCTTTTCGTTTAATATAAGGCTTGTTGCAGATTGTTAGCAAATCTTGTATAAAATGATACAATCCATTAAACGTTAACATAGCTTGATAAAAAACAGCATTCCTGCTTTTGAGAGGAGGTGAATGGAATGAACAAGACAGATCTTATCAATACAGTGGCTGAGCAATCTGAGCTATCTAAGAAGGACGCTACAAAAGCAGTTGATGCTGTTTTTGAAGCAATCGCGGAAAGCTTGAAAAGCGGAGACAAAGTTCAGCTTATCGGATTCGGAAACTTCGAAGTGCGCGAGCGTGCTGCACGTAAAGGACGCAACCCGCAAACGGGCAAGGAAATCGAAATCGCAGCGAGCAAGGTACCTGCTTTCAAACCAGGAAAAGCCCTTAAGGATGCTGTAAAGTAATAGAATACATAGGGCAGCGAAGGACCGATCATGATCGGTCCTTTTTATCATATAAGAGACTGAGCAAAGAGGCACGTGTGCTCGAGTGCCAGGCTTTTTGCTAAGTTAGAAGACATATGCTAAAATTTCTTGAGGAATAACAGTAATGAGTGGAGGAAAACGCAGTGATTGAATTTGACCGTGAAAAGATAGAGACCGCCATCCGCATGATTTTAGAAGCAGTCGGCGAAGATCCGGATCGTGAAGGGCTTCTTGATACACCAAAGCGCGTCGCACGCATGTATGAAGAAGTCTTTCAAGGCCTAAACCAAGACCCGAAAGAACATTTTGCCACCGTATTCGGTGAAGATCATGAAGAATTGGTTCTAGTAAAAGACATTCCGTTCTATTCGATGTGCGAGCATCATCTAGTGCCGTTTTTCGGCGTGGCGCATATCGGTTACATTCCAAGAGGCGGAAAAGTAACAGGGCTCTCCAAGCTGGCGCGTGCCGTGGAAGCGGTGACAAAGCGCCCTCAGCTTCAAGAACGCATCACGTCAACGGTTGCTGACAGCCTTGTAGAGACGCTGGAACCTCATGGCGTCATCGTAGTCGTGGAAGCGGAGCACATGTGCATGACGATGCGCGGAGTGAAAAAGCCAGGGTCAAAAACCGTCACATCCGCCGTAAGGGGAGTGTTCGCGAACGATGCTGCAGCACGTGCAGAAGTGCTCAGTTTTATTAAAAGCTAAGGGAGCGTTGCCAGATGAAATCAGAGCTTGATTTTTTTGTTATAAAAGCAAAGGAAAACGGCGTTAACGTAATCGGGTTAACGCGCGGAACAGAGACACGCTTTCACCATTCAGAAAAGCTGGACAAAGGTGAAGTGATGATCGCTCAGTTTACCGAGCATACATCAGCAGTTAAAGTAAGAGGCAAAGCCGTTATCTACACAAAACATGGAGAAGTGGATACAGAAAGCTAAAGAAAGCTTGGCTTAGGCCAGGTTTTCTTTTTTCGCACATCACTTTTTGCATGAGTTTACACGACGCGGCAAAACGTTAACGTCCATAGTATACGTGCAGCTTAGGCTGACATAATTGGCATAACGTCAGCCAATTTTTCTATAGAGAGTGGTAAGCGAAAGCTTTTAGAAGTCGTTTTTCTGAACAGATGATTTTTTCATCCCACTCTTTTTCAAACGTGTAATGGATTGAAGCAGGCAATGCCTGTATGACATGGCTTCTTCCATACCGCCCTCTCAAAGTAAATGTGATGGAATGACAGCGAGCTCTTTTGGCAACTATGGTATAATAAACAGGTAATTTTAGCCGTTATGGGGGCACCTTCAATGAATACGAGCCAAGAATTAAAACGTTTAATAAATCTTGTGGAGCACAAAATGACGCACGAGTATACGAGCCTGTATGTGACACCTCCTAAAGTGGACGCAGCCAAAGCCAGGGCGGTATACAGCGTGCTCCTCGATGCAGACCTATTACCAGAAATGGCGGAGGAGTATTTTACGGCTGTCATGCTGATTCAGGCAGCGCTTGATATGCATGACAGTGTAGGCGATAAACGAGAAGATGCGAGAAAAGGAAGGCAGCTTTCTGTTCTTGCAGGAGATTATTACAGCAGCATGTATTATCTCATCTTGTCACAATGTGAAGATATTGAATTGATCAAGATGCTTTCGCGAGCGATACAGCACATTAACGAAACGAAAATGAGCCTTCACTTGAAGGATGTTTCTGACCCGTATGATTACATAGAAGCAGTTAGGAAAAAGGAAAGCCTGCTTGTTACAGAAACAGCCGGGAGATTTGGAAAAGAACAGTTCGTTTCTTTTCTTGAGGACTATTTATTTTTGGCGGTGTCCAAAAATGACAGAAGCCAATTAGAGCTGCTCGCTGGTTCTGAAAATGTCAGGTCGGCAGTCAATGAGGCATACGATCGGATGAGAAAAGAAGATTGCATGATGCCTTCTATGTTCTCAAGAGACAACCGGGAGCTTGATTTGGAATATGACGGAAGCAGTATGACAGGGGAGGGCTGAAGCATGGTATCAAAGGAAGAACGCGTGCATTCGGTTTTTGAGAAAATTTCATCGCAGTATGACTTCATGAATGATGTGATCAGCTTCCGTCAGCATGTCCGCTGGCGCGGCCAGACGATGGCTATTGTAGACGTGAAGTCTGGGGACCGGTGTCTGGACTTATGCTGCGGAACAGCTGACTGGACGATCGCCCTAAGCGAGGCTTCAGGTCCCGAAGGCCGCGTCACGGGGCTGGATTTCAGCAAGAACATGCTGAGCGCTGGCCAAAAGAAGGTAGAAGCAAAAGGGCTTCAAGACAGAATTGAGCTGTTGCACGGAAATGCGATGGAGCTGCCGTTTGAGGACAATACTTTTGATGTGGCAACGATTGGATTCGGCTTGCGCAACGTGCCAGATTACCTTCAAGTGCTGCGAGAGATGGAACGGGTAGTCAAGCCTGGGGGCAAAGTGGTTTGTCTTGAAACATCACAGCCGTCTGTACCTGTCTTTCGTCATTTGTTCGCTTTTTATTTTACGAACATAATGCCGCTTTTCGGCAAGCTGTTCGCGAAAAGCTACAATGAATATGCCTGGCTCCAGGAATCGACGGAAGCTTTTTTATCAAAGCAAGAGCTTAAGCAGCTGTTTATCGTGGCGGGGTTGGACCAGGTTATCGTCAAGCCTTTTTCGCTCGGAGCTGCCGCGATGCATTATGGGAGAAAACCTTCATAGAAAGAGAGAATCAACGTGCTGAAGAAACTGGCTGTAATTTTAGAAATGATTAAGTTTGAACATACGGTTTTTGCCCTGCCTTTTGCTTTTTTAGGAGCGTTAATGGGAAACCTCGCGATCGAGGGTACCTTCCCGTCGTTGATGGAATGGGTGTGGATTACGCTTGCCATGGTCGGTGCAAGAAGTGCGGCAATGACCTTAAACCGATTAATAGATTCAGAGATTGACCGGAGAAATCCGAGAACAGAAACGAGGGCTATCCCGGCTGGCCTCATCAGCAGGCTGGAATCAGGAATCTTTACAGCAGGTTCGCTGCTGCTGCTTTTTTTTAGTGCCTATCAGCTGAACGAGCTGTCGGTTTATCTCCTTCCCGTAGCTGTTTTCTTCTTGGTCATCTATTCGTATACAAAGCGCTTTACTTATTTATGCCACGTAATCCTTGGCGTGACGATTGCGATTGCGCCGCTGGGCGGATGGGTCGGAGCTACTGGCGAGCTTAGTTCAGAAGCTTTTCTTCTCTTCTTCAGCGTGCTTTTCTGGATTGCCGGATTTGATGTGATTTATGCGACACAGGATGCTGATTATGACCGTGAGAATGGTCTGTATTCTATACCATCGCGGTTTGGAGTGCGCCGGGCCCTTCTGGCTGCCCGTTTTATGCACATCATAAGCTTTTTCTTTTTTATAGCTCTTGGAGCCGCGGGTTCATTCGGGTGGATCTATTATACAGGTGTCATCATTTCAGGCTGTATCATGATCTATGAGCATTCTTTGGTCAAGCCTGATGATCTATCTAAGCTGAATGTCGCCTTTTTTACGATGAACGGGATTTTGAGCATGGTCATGTTTATTTTTTCGCTGGGAGATATGTATCTATGAAAATATTCACAGTAGGCATTACAGGAGCAAGCGGAGCTGTTTATGGCGTCCGTCTCGTTCAGGAGCTGCTATCTTCTGGGCATAAAGTGCATCTTATGGTGACAGAAGCCGGCTGGCAAGTTTTCAGAGAGGAACTCGGATGGGACACAAGTGACAGAGAAGCGCGCATAGAAGAGCATTTCCGATCAGCTAAAGGGCTGCTGCATTATCATACATTGCGCGATTTCAATGCTCCTGTCGCAAGTGGGTCGTATCAGAACGATGGCATGGTCATCATCCCGTGCTCGATGGGAACGCTCTCGGGCATCGCGCATGGAGCGAGCGGGAACCTGCTAGAGCGGACAGCGGATGTTATGCTGAAGGAAGGGCGCAAGCTGGTCATTGTGCCAAGAGAGACGCCGCTCAACCGCATTCATTTAGAGAACATGCTGAAGGTGACAGAGGCTGGAGGGAAAATCGTGCCGGCCATGCCTGCTTTCTATCAGCTTCCTAAAACGATGGATGATCTGATTAATTTCCTGGTTGGCAAGGTGCTCGATCAGCTTGGCGTGCACCATGAATTGTTTACAAGGTGGGGAGATCAGTGATCACGGTCGGCGAAATCAGCTATACAAACATAATGCCCCTCTATTATTATTTGAATAAAGAGGCATGGAAGAAAGAAGGCGTGAGATTCATCAGCGGTGTTCCTTCCTTCATCAATTCCTTGATGAAGGAAGGTGCAGTGGATGTAGGGGGAATTTCCTCCTTTTCTTTTGGCGAGAACAGCTCAGACTATTGCCTTTTTCCTGATCTGTCTGTTTCATCGTTCGGTGCGGTCGGCTCTATATTTCTTTTTTCCAAAGTTCCTGCCAGCAGGCTTGGAGGCAAAACGATTGCGCTCACTTCGAGTTCTGCTTCCTCAGCCGCGTTATTAAAAGTGATTTTATCAAAATTTTATCGTCAGGAAGCGAACTACTCCGTTGTTCATCCTGACTTGCAAGCGATGCTTGCCAGCCATGATGCCTGCCTTTTAATAGGGGATGATGCCCTTGCAGCCAAAAGGGTGAGCAGCGGGTTATTTGTCTATGATCTTGGAGAACAGTGGAAGACGTTTACAGGCTGCCCGATGACGTTCGCTGTTATGGCTGTGCGCCGCAGTGCAGCAGAAAAAAGCGGCAGGCTGCTAGAAAAGATCAAGACGCAAATGCAAGAAAGCCGTGACAGATGTGTACGGGAGCAGTTCAGGCCGCTTGTAAGAACACTTCATCCATCACTTGGAGGAGATGAAAAAAGCTGGCATTCTTATTTTTCCGGGTTAGATTATTATTTTAATGGAGAACATGAAAAGGGACTCCAGCTTTATTATCAATACGCGTATGAATGCGGGCTGCTGTCTAAACAGCCTGTTATTACCTATTTCGACGGCTGCATGAGTGTCGGGCGATAAGGCGGTAGAGTATGAAACTTAAAGATATGTATACATTTGTAAAAAACGATTTGAACGGAATCGAAAGCGAACTAGAGCGATCTGTGCACTCAACGCACCCCTTGCTCCAGCAATCCGGCTCAAACCTTTTACGAGCGGGAGGAAAGAGGATCCGGCCGGTATTCGTTCTGCTCGCTGCACAATACGGCCGCTATGATGCGCAAAAGGTGAAGAAAGCAGCAGCAGCGCTTGAACTCATTCATATGGCCACTCTGGTTCATGATGATGTTGTCGACGATGCGGATATGAGAAGAGGAAAGAAGACGATCAAATCTCAATATGATGATAAGGTCGCCATGTATGTGGGTGACTTTATTTTTGCCCGGGCGCTTCAGCTGATGACGGAGGTAAAAGAACCTGCCGCCCACCAGCTTTTGGCACATGGCATTAAGGAAATGTGCCTTGGCGAAATACAGCAGATTAAAGAACAGTTTGATACGAACCAAAATGTGCGCCACTATTTTCGCAGGATTAAGCGGAAAACTGCACTATTGATCGCCCTGAGCTGCCAGCTGGGTGCCATCGCTTCTGGCGCACCTGTTCCCATTCAGCGAAAACTGTATCAGTTCGGCTACAATGCAGGTATGGCCTTTCAGCTGACCGATGACATTCTTGATTTCACCTCTTCTGAAAAAGAGCTTGGGAAGCCGGCAGGCGGAGACTTACAGCAAGGAAACCTTACGCTCCCTGCCCTTTATGCAATGGGTGCCGTGCCAGGGCTAAAGAAGAGAATCGAAGAATATTACCGAGGCAGCGGGGACCTTGCGCTGATTCTTTCTGAGGTGAAGAACAGCGGAGGAATAGAGCACGCTTCTAGGGTGGCGGCTGCCTACCTGCAAAAAGCTGTATCGGCGGCCAATGGACTGCCAGAGCATGCTGCGCGCAGCAGCCTGTTAAAAATCGCTGGCTATATCGGCCGCCGAAAATTTTAAAGACATTGCTAATTTTCAAAATGTTTGATACGATTTTCTCGGGACATCCCATACATAGATCCTAAAGGAGAGAAAATCATGGAAAGAACATTTTTGATGGTTAAGCCCGACGGCGTACAGCGCGGTCTTATCGGCGAGATTACGGCACGTTTTGAGAAAAAGGGCTTCAAGCTTGCAGGTGCTAAGCTGATGAACATTTCTGAAGAATTGGCAAAAGAGCATTATGGCGAGCATAAAGAACGCCCTTTTTTCGGCGAGCTTGTTGAATTTATTACATCTGGCCCTGTGTTTGCAATGGTTTGGGAAGGCAAGGACGTCATTGCGACAGCACGCTTTATGATGGGAAAAACAAATCCTGCAGAAGCAGCTCCTGGAACGATCCGCGGTGACTATGCTGTTCAAGTCAGCAACAATATCATCCATGGCTCGGATTCTCCTGAAAGCGCTGTCCGAGAAATCGGCTTGTTCTTCAAAGAAGAAGAGCTTGTAGCGTATGACAAGTCTGTTGCAGCCTGGATTTAACTTGATTGGAAATGTAAGCGTTTAAAAACGGCCGAGCTGGCCGTTTTTTCTTTTTCAACTAAACGTAGTGCAGGAACTGATTAAGATATGGAGATTGTTAGGGAAGTTTTCTTTATCTCTTCAATTTTTTCCGGTGATGACGATAAAGAAAAAAAGAACAGTAAGGTGGATGAAACGTGCTAGATCAAGACTACGAAGGGTTTATTAAAAAAATAAAATCATTAACAGGGATCGATCTGTCGCTTTATAAAGAGGCTCAAATGAAAAGACGGCTTCTTTCTTTAAAGGATAAAAGAAACTGTTCCACGTTCGCGCAATACGGAGAAGAAATTCAAAAGGATACCGTGCTGCTCGAAGAGTTTCTAGACCGGATGACGATCAATGTTTCAGAATTTTATCGTAACCGTGCAAGATGGGCCGATCTAGAGAATAAAATATTGCCCGGACTCATAAAGAGTACAAATAAATTGAACGTATGGAGCGCCGCTTGTTCAACAGGTGAGGAGCCGTACACTTTGGCAATGATTCTTGAACAGCAGAAAAAAACTCCTTACACGATTCTGGCGACGGACCTTGATCAGCAGGTCCTTAAAACAGCTGAAAAGGGATTTTATTTTGAAAAGGCGGTCAGTGAGGCACCGAAAGAAGTGGTGGACCAGTTTATGGAAAAAGTGGATTTCGGGCTAAAAGTGAAGGACAGCTTGAAAAAGCACCTATCGTTCAAAAGACAGAACTTGCTCGCTGATGATTTTGCCTCAGGCTTTGATTTGATCGTTTGCCGCAACGTGATGATTTATTTCACCGAAGAGGCGAAAGATGTACTGTACAAGAAATTTGCGGCTGCTTTAAAAAAAGATGGAATCTTATTTGTCGGAAGTACAGAGCAAATCTTTTCTCCTGGAAAATACGGGCTGGCTGGAGCGGAGCCCTTCTTTTACAGAAAATTATGATAGTACACGAAAAACGTTTGACACCAACTAGTTTTTCGTATATTCTGCTAGATAAGAAAAGCGGAAGCGCTTTTCCTAACGAGAGCAACAGTAAAGAATAACAGTCAGAGTTTAGTTGAGATTGAGTTGAGAATGTTAGTGGAGCCGAGCCGAGGCAGTCATCATACATAATGCCGTACGGTTTATTTCCGTACGGCTTTTTCATGTTTGAGGCGCATAGTCTCTTGTAACTCCCCGTTCTCCTCCAATAAAACGGAGGTGCCCCATGAAAATAAAACTTTATATCCCGCCTTGAAAGAATCGCCTTCTCGTTATGTTTGATGCAGGACGATTTTATTCAAAGGGGGGCTTACTATTATGATTTCCATGTATGTAAAGAAAATTGCCAACAAAGAAAAGCTGAACCAGCAGGAAGCGTATTTGCTGATGAAAGACTTGATTTCTCAGCCTGTTAATGAAGCAGAAACGGCCGCTCTGCTTTCCGCCTTAAGTTTACGCGGAGAAACGCCTGAGGAACTCGCAGGGTTCGCCGCTGCTATAAAAGAAAACAGACATGATGTTTCTCATAGTGTCATAGGTGTCATCGATACGTGCGGGACTGGCGGAGATTTGAAAGGAACGTTCAACATTTCCACCGCTTCTGCATTCGTGATCGCGGCGTTAGGTCAGCCTGTAGCGAAACACGGAAACGGCGCGGTCACCTCTAAAAGCGGAAGCATGGATGTACTGTCAGAACTTGGTGTAGAGCCTGCTGTTACGGCAGAACAGGCACTTGCTGAACTAGAATCTCGGAACGTCACGTTCCTGCATGCTCCTTCTTTTCATCCAGCTTTAAAGAAATTTGCATCTGTAAGAAAAAAACTTCCGTTTCGAACCGTATTCAACTTGATCGGACCTTTGTCAAATCCGGCTGATCCTGATTTTCAGCTGATCGGTGCATCATCTGAAAAAAATGCAGAAACGTTAGCAGATGCGTTAAAACTGCGCGGTGCGAAGCGGGCGGTCGTTGTCTTTGGTACAGATGGGATGGATGAGGTGTCGATCACCGCTCCGACTAAGTTGTACTTGGTCAACGAAGGAAAGATTACAGAAAATGTTTTTACGCCAGAAACAGCTGGATTAAAGACAGCGGATGCTTTTACGAGTATTCAAGTACAGTCTAGCAGAGAAAGCGCCGCCTTAATTCTTCAGGTGCTTCAAGGAAAGGCACCTCAAGCCGCGCAGGATATCGTCGCGCTTAACGCTGGAACCGCACTTTTTTGTGCGAATAAAGCAGCAACAATCGGCGATGGTGCGGCGTTGGCTGAGCAGGTCATAAAAAGCGGGCATGCGTATGAGTTTTTTAGACAGCTATCGGCCGAAGGAGGGCCAGTACATGCTGCTAACTGAAATTTTGAAAAGAAAGAACGATGAAATAGAGGCGTTAAAAAGAAAAGACCGCCACGCAACAAATGAGACGAAGAGACGTGGGTTTGCAGCAGCATTGCGAAATAACAGCAGCAGTCCGGCGCTGATCGCTGAAGTGAAAAAAGCGTCGCCATCTAAAGGCATCATCCGGCAAAATTTTGATCCTGTTCAGATCGCCAAAGACTATGAAAAAAGCGGTGCCGCCTGTTTGTCTGTTTTGACAGATGAGCAATTCTTTCAAGGGTCGCTGAACTACTTGAAAGAAATAAGAAAGTTTACGAGTATTCCGCTTTTAAGGAAAGATTTTATTATAGACGAAGCACAGATCGAGGAAAGTCTGCATTACGGAGCTGATGCAATATTGCTTATCGCCGCTGCGATGCCAGCCAGCCGTCTCCGCTGCCTGCATGAAAGAGCGGAACGAGCAGGACTGGATGTCCTTGTTGAGGTGCATTCTGCGCAAGAACTGAAAACGATCACTGCTGAACTATCACCAACACTGATCGGCATAAATAACCGTAATCTGAACACATTTCATACAGATCTGAACACAACGTTCGAGCTTCGTCCTTTGATCCCGCCAGATTCTATTATTGTAAGTGAGAGCGGGATCAGGTCGTTTGAAGACGTGCAAAAGCTGCAGTCTGCAGGCATAGACGCGATGCTGGTCGGTGAAACACTCATGCGCAGTCCAGATGTATGTGAGGCGGTAAGGAGATTGTATGGCAGATATTAGCAAGAAATTGACACTGAAATATTGCGGAGCAAGAAGTTTAGAAGATTGTGAAGTGATTGCAGAATCTTCAGCGGACGTGATCGGATTCGTTTTTGCAGAATCCAAACGAAAGGTGACCCCGCAGCAAGTAAAAAGATGGAGTGCGGTACTTCCTGAAAGAATGAAAAAAGCTGGAGTATTTCAAGATCAGCCTATAACTGAAGTTGTGAATGCAGCGAGGATGAGCGGGATGAACATCATTCAGTGCCATGGCAGCGAGGAGCCGCACCAGCTGCTTCAATTGAAAAAACAATCCGGTCTTATTATCTTTAAAGCGCTAAAGGGAAACCGTGACCTTGTTATGTCAATGAAGAAGTATGAAGGATCAGCGGACGGCTATATAGTGGACAGTGTGAAAGATTCGGCGTTTGGCGGAACGGGCATTGCGTTTGATTGGAGCGTGGTGCCAGAAGCTGTGAAAGAAGCGAACAGGCAGAAGGTGCCGCTCCTTGTGGCAGGCGGAATAAGTGCCGGCAATGCTGCAAGCCTGCTTTCTTACAGTCCGGACGGCATAGACGTAAGCAGCGGGATCGAAGACGAAGAGAAAAAATGCAGAAGCAGAATACAGCTGCTCGAAAGGGTGATACGTGAATATGAAAAGTGTGAACGTGCCAGATAACCGTGGAAGATATGGCCGTTATGGCGGGAAGTATGTTCCGGAGACAGTGATGGCAGCTCTTGATGAACTTGAGCTAGGATTTAAAGAAGCGGTATTGGATCCTGTATTTTTGGAGTCGTATCAACATGAACTGAATAGCTATTCAGGACGTCCTACTCCGCTCACGTATGCTCCTGGACTCACAAAATTTGCCGGCGGTGCACACATTTATTTAAAAAGAGAAGATTTAAACCATACAGGTGCCCATAAGATCAACAATGCAATCGGACAGGCGCTCCTCGCTGTCAAGATGGGTAAGAAAAAGATCATCGCTGAGACAGGTGCAGGACAGCATGGAGTGGCAGCGGCTACAGCAGCAGCTAGATACGGACTTGAGTGCCGGGTGTTCATGGGAGAAGAAGATATTAGACGTCAGGCCCTCAACGTGTTTAGGATGGAGCTTTTAGGAGCTGAAGTAATTCCCGTTACAAGCGGGAGCCGCACGTTGAAGGATGCGACGAACGAAGCGATCAGAGAATGGGTCAGAACGGTTGAAGATACGTTTTATATGATCGGTTCAGCGGTAGGTCCGCATCCTTATCCAGAGATCGTTAAATATTTTCAAAAGGTGATCGGTGAAGAAACAGACCGTCAGTTGAACGAGATCGCCGGCGTTGAGCCATCATGTGTTATTGCCTGTGTTGGAGGCGGCAGCAACGCGATCGGAATGTTTGCTCCTTTTTTGGAACGCAGCATCCCGCTCGTTGGAGTAGAAGCAGGCGGATTAGGCACTTCTACCGGCAAGCATGCGGCGACGATGGAAAAAGGGTCGCTCGGTGTTATTCACGGATCGATGACGAAGCTGCTGCAGACGAATGATGGTCAGATTATCGAGCCATACTCTGTTTCAGCTGGTCTGGATTATCCAGGAGTCGGGCCTGAACACGCGTACCTTCACGAAACAGGACGTGTTCGGTATGAAAGTGTGACGGATGATGAAGCGCTCAATGCTCTTGAGACACTGTGCAAAGAAGAAGGCATTCTATGCGCAATCGAGAGCGCACATGCGATCGCTTATGCACTTAAGGCTGCAAAAAGCTATACAGAAGATGAGATACTCGTTGTTTGTCTTTCCGGAAGAGGAGATAAAGATGTACACACGCTCATTTCAAAGAAGAAGGAGGATATTCATGACTAACGCGCGCTTTGATCACTTTCAAGCAAAAGACGGATTTCGATTCGTTCCGTATATGATGGGCTGTGACCCTAGTTTTGAAGCTTCAGTTGAAGTCGCGCTCGCTCTTCAGGAAAGCGGCGCTGATGCGATCGAACTCGGGGTGCCTTACTCCGATCCGCTAGCCGACGGACCTGTCATCCAAAGAGCGGCTAAACGGTGCTTAGAAAACAACGTGACGTTAACGGATGTGCTAAAACTTGCTGGAGAGATGCGAAGACGAGGGATTACGGTTCCGGTCATTATCTTTACTTATTACAACGTTTTGTTACAATTAGGAGAGAACCAATTCTTTAAGCTTGCAGAAGAAAATGAAGTAGACGGCGTTTTAGTGCCTGATCTTCCATTTGAAGAAAGCGGAGATTTAAAAGAAGAATGCCGAAAGAGGAACATGGCGCTCATTTCGCTTGTGGCTCCTACAACGGGCGAAGAGCGATTAAAGCAGATCGCCCATAGTGCAGAAGGGTTTTTATATTGTATTTCATCGATGGGTGTGACCGGAAAAAGAGCTGCCTTCGCTAAAAACATTCAGCCGTTTTTAGAAAACGCAAAACGGCATTCTGACGTACCTGTACTTGTCGGATTTGGCATATCAGACAGCGAGCAGGCGATGGCGTTCGAACCGATATCAGACGGATTTATCGTCGGCAGTGCGATTGTAGAAAAAATAGAGTCACTATGCCACCGATTGCAAGATAAAAACGAAGCAAAAGGCGCTGCGAACGAATTGAAGCGATTTTTAAGCAGACTTGTTCCTCCCGAGCTAAAAAAGGAGAGTAATCATGCAGCCGAAAACACAGTTGACGTCATTAAAGCCGTATCAGCCGGGAAAACCGATTGAAGAAGTAAAAAAAGAGTTCGGGCTTTCAAAAATCGTGAAGCTCGCATCAAATGAAAATCCATACGGCTGCTCACCTCTTGCCAAGAAAGCGATTGAAGACGAACTGAACAGCCTCCACCTATATCCGGACGGCTATGCTGCAGGTATTCGAGAAAAAGTAGCCGATTATATCGGTGTTGGACAAGACGAGATCATCTTTGGCAATGGGTCAGACGAGATCGTCCAGATTTTATGCCGCGCATACCTTAGTGCAGGAACGAGCACGGTCATGCCTGCACCTACTTTTCCTCAATACCGTCATAACGCGGTAATCGAAGGAGCGGAAATCAGAGAGATCTCGTTAGTTGATGGAGACCATGATTTAGAATCTATGCTTGGAGCGATCGATGAAAGCACGAAAATAGTGTGGCTCTGCAACCCGAACAACCCGACAGGAACATACATCACAAAAGATGACTTTGACGCATTCATGAAAAAAGTGCCGCGTGATGTGCTTGTCGTCAGTGATGAAGCGTATTTTGAATATGTGGGTGCTGAAGATTATCCAGACACCGTTCCTTTTTTGAATGAATACGAAAATTTGATCATTCTAAGAACGTTCTCAAAAGCATATGGACTCGCTTCGCTGCGCATCGGCTACGGGCTTGCGAACGCTAGTGTCATTCAAGCGATCGAGCCGGCACGTGAGCCGTTTAACACCTCGCGCATCGCGCAGGCAGCTGCGCTAGCCGCGATCGACGATCAAGACTTCATCGCCGATTGCCGGAAAAAGAACAACGAAGGATTAAAGCAATACTATGATTTTTGTGAGGAGCATAGCTTGTTTTACTATCCTTCTGAAACAAATTTCATTTTGATCAACATAAATGGAGATTCGGATGAAGTGTTTATGCACCTTTTGAGACATGGGTACATCGTCCGCTCAGGATCTGCGTTAGGGTTTCCGGGATTCATACGGATCACCGTCGGCAGCAGCGAAGAGAATAAAGAGATCCTTTCATTGCTTGCTGTTTACCTGAAAACTCAAAACGTCAGCCGTTAATCATGTGAAAGATGCTGAACTATCAGCATCTTTCTTTTAGGATCTTTTCGTAGAGATTGTTGATTTTGAAAAGTCTGATTGTGTAATATTGTTTGGGAGTGAGAAGGTGAGACCTTTCAAAGGCGCTTGGAGAGCGTTGGGGCTTACTTGTCCAGCTGCGGTGGCTAGCCCCTCGAGTCAGAAGGATGAATGGTCCAGGAAGGCAAAGAGCGCCTTCCTTGCCCCTTCACCTTCTGCTGGTCGGGGCTGAACGAGCCACCTCCGCTTTTCGGTTTGTCCAGCTGCGGTGGCTAGCCCCTCGAGTCAGAAGGATGAATGGTCCAGGAAGGCAAAGAGCGCCTTCCTTGCCCCTTCACCTTCTGCTGGTCGGGGCTGAACGAGTTATTCCTGCTTTTCGCCACCCCTCTGGATAAGCGTGCACCTGTAACGGAGATCAACCGCTTCAAATACTTCTAATTGCCCTTTATTATCTAAATTTTCAAAAAACAGCTTGATTATTTTTTAATACGGTTTTATAATGACGTTAATATGGTTTCTCTCCACTCCTATCCATATTATTATCTTTTCCTGACAGCGCTTACATGTCAGGGCTTTTTTTTGTTTTTTAAACGATTCATATACAAACGATTCCCTTCATAGCTTGTCTATATAGATTCAGTATGGAGGGAAAACATGAAATACGTTTTTGAGCAGGCGGTAGACACCCAAATCGCTTACTACTTAACACAAGAAGGAAAAATCATTGAAAAAAGCAGCAAACCGATACGTATGAGTGTGCCAAAGTTATCACTTGCTGGCTTTTCTGTTGAAGCAGGTAAAGTGATAACATGCTTGTACCCTGATGAATCTGATTTTTACAGTGTTGGAGCAAAAGCAGCAAGACTTCTTTCTGATAAAGGGATGACGACGATGCTTACCTCTGCAAGGGCCACCTATCATCATGAGATCAAGCAGTCATTAAAAAGAATGAAGCATACCCTTAATAATGCTGCGGTCGATTATTTGATAGGTGTGACCGTCGCAGCAAACCGTCTGACTCCGGAGTTTGTAAAGGAATGCAACAGAGAGCGGGTGCCGTTTATTTTGTTTAAAGTGTCTCGGCATGACGAACTTCTTTGCCTTCCTTGGGAATGGTTAAGAGAAGCTAATTATTTGTTCAGGCTAACTTTTGTACCTGACTTCTCAGATGCTGCTTCAGAAAAAGCAAGAAAAAGTCTGGCTAAACACTGGAAGGCGCTCGCTGTCGAGAAGAACATTCCGTATTGGACAGAGCTTTATGATGAATCATCAGTTCCTGACATTTTCCTTAAAAAGATAGGGCTGTATCCTGTAAAGGGTACCCTTATGAGTGGAAGCGATACGGACTATACCCTATCTTTTTTAAACTATGATGAAATCGAAGCGGCTGTCATACGGGGAAGGATTGTCTATTTACGTTCGACTGGGTGGATGAATAAGGGCATTGGAAAAGAAACGAAGATCAGGCTGCCCGGCCGTTTTGGTCTTGGCCGCCCGGCTCGTGTATAATAAGAGTCATTACCGTGCACGAAAAGGGGTTTAATCATGGAAAAAATGAACGAAGCAATCACGCTGATTGACAGAGGATTTGTAAAAGAAGGGATGGAGCTTCTCGCTGCAGCCGAAAAGAAGGCTGGAGACGACGATAAATTAGGTTTAGCCGAGATTTATTTGTCATACGGACATTTGGAAAGTGCTGTCACTCTATTAAAAGAGCTGAGCGATAAATATCCTGATGCAGAAGAAATACAGCTTCTGCTGGCAGAGTGCTACATGGAAGAAGGTCAGGAAGAAGAAGCGCTGACCTGTTTGCTTAACGTAAGTGAGGGAGCGGAAGGCTACACGCGGTCACTGCTGCTGCAGGCGGACATTTATGAAGCGCAAGGCTTGCTTGAGGTGGCGGAAAGGAAACTGACAGAAGCCGTTGAGGCGGATCCTCATGAACCGGTACTGTCGTTTGCTTTCGGTGACTTTTATTTGCGGACCGGCAGCTTTCCGGAAGCCGCTATTCAGCTGGCAAAGGCAAGAGAAGGCGGAATGGAAGATTCCGAACTTAAGCTTGCAGAAGCACTGAGCCGAACAGGCAAGTTTGAAGAGTCGCTCGTTTTGTATGAAGAAGGTCTGGCAATAAAGAAAGAATTGTATACGCTGTTTGGATACGGGGTTACAAGTTTAAAAGCAGGGGAATATAAAAAAGCGATTGCCGCATTAGAAGAATTAAAAGACATGGATCCAGATTACAGCACGCTGTATCCTTTTTTGTCTTATGCGTATGAGCAAGAAGGAGCATTGGAAGAGGCCCTGCAGGCTGCAAAGGACGGACTGCAGCGTGACGAATACAATGAGAATATTTATATGCAGGCAGCCAGGCTTTCTTATAAATTGAAGAACAGTGAAAAGGGTGAGCATTACGTACGAGAAGCGCTCGCATTGAATCCTGAAAAGCTCGAACTGCTTGTTGACCTTGGGTTTCAGCTGCTGAAAGAAGAACGCTACCTTGAACTGGTCAGCTTGTACGGTTCTGTCGATCAGGATGAAGACACCATTCCCGTTATCGATTGGCATTTAGCTTCCGCTTATAAAGAATTGGAAGAGTACGATAAAGCGAGAGTTTATTTTGGAAAAGCTGCTGCAGGCTTGGGTGAGGATCCGGAATTCCTAGAAGAATATGCGTATTTCCTTTTAGAAGAAGGAGAGCAAAAAATTGCGGTTGCTTTATTTGAAAAGCTTCTCATTTCTTCCCCAGATCTGACGGAGGTGGAAGAGACGTTAAGAAGGCTGAAAGAATTTTAAAAGATTTATTTTTGTGAAGGATTTTAGGCGGAAATCAAGAATATAATAAACAAAACATGAAGGCGTTGGAATGATGGGGGGATATGTATGGGCAGCATCGTTTCCGTTCTTGAAAAAAAAGATTTTGTGAAATGGTTCCTTAATCACTACCAGTTAAAAAAGCGTGAATGTGTCTGGCTCTTGAATTACTTAGTCAGTGATGATCAGCTCATGGAACGTGTTCATTTTGTGGAAAAAGCTGAATATTGCCCAAAAGCAATTATCATGTCGACACAATGCGCCGACGGGGTGCCGTTCAGATTCTACAAGCAGAATGTGCTGACGACCGATGCGGAGAAATCGTTTCATGATATTCGTCTTAACCAAGAAGAAAACATTTACCTTGAGCTGAACTTCAATTCTTCAAGACTGACACCGGAATACGCATCTGTTCTGGAGGAAAACCCATACTTGCCGCAGAACATGACAACAGACCGAAAGTACGGAGTATGGGCAGAGATGGTGCTCGATCAGTCGCTCTCTCAGTTCCGCAAACATTCACTCATGGAAAAAATCAACGAGGCGCTTGACCAAAAAGATGAAAAAAGTTTTCAAAAATGGACGATGGAATTAAGAAATTTATAAGTTTCTTTAAAAGGACCTTCCTTTATGGAGGTTCTTTTTATGAGCCGTTATTTTTGATAGGATGAGAGAGCCAGTTTTGTATAGGAAAGGAGCAGCAACATGAAATGGAGAATGAAAGATACGGATGTATTTCTTAACTCAAGAGCGTTTGTAGACACCCTATTGATCCCGCTTATCCCGTTTTCGCTGGGCGGCACATACAAGACGCGAGTGAACGAGGGAGATTATGCTGCAATGCTTTGTGAAGAGCTTGAAAGGCAGCTTTCGGGCCGCCTTTACCTAGCGCCTCCTTTTGTCTATCTTGAGGGTGAAGAAAGTACGCAAGCAACCCGCAGGCTAATAGAGTGGACGAGCCATGCATGTCATGACGGACAGTTCAAACATGTATTTTACGTCACATGCGATGTGGAATGGAAAAGCCGCGAAGACGGACTATCGGGTTCTCTTTTGTGGCTGCCGGCGATTCCGGTAGAGAGCATGGACCCTGAAATGAAGGAAGAACTGCTGAAAGGGCAGGCTAAACCGCTTTTTCAGCTGATTTTCAGCAAGTGGCAGGAACAGTGAAATTACTCACACTGATCCTATGTTCATATTGACAGTAAAAGACAAGTTAGGCTATCATGTTTATGTCCTAGTAAGATGTGTGTAATCTGTCCGGATGGACCTGAACTTACACCACAAGGGGGGGAAAAGAATGTCGAAGGAAGATATCTCAAGACGCCAGTTTTTGAACTACACGCTCACTGGTGTAGGCGGTTTCATGGCTGCTGGCATGCTCATGCCGATGGCTAGGTTCGCGCTGGATCCTGTGCTTAAGGGCAGCTCTGATCAGAAATTGGTAGCGGTTACGACCGTAGATGAGATCACGAACGAACCGAAGCGGTTTGACTTTAAGGTCAAGCAAAAAGACGGATGGTATGAGTCGGACGTATCGCTGTCCGCATGGGTATACAAGTCCAAAAAAGGAGATATCATCGCGCTGTCTCCTGTCTGCAAACACCTTGGCTGCGTCGTCGACTGGAACACGGATCCTAGCCATCCCAACCAGTTCTTCTGTCCATGCCACTTAGGCCGCTATGAGAAAGACGGTATTAACGTACCGGGAACTCCTCCGCTTGCACCGCTTGATGTTTATGATCAAAAGGTAAAAGACGGAAAGCTTTATTTAGGAAAGGCAAAACCGCGAAAGGGGGCGTAATGGATGCTTCAAAAAATTTATGACTGGGTTGATGAACGTCTGGATATTACGCCGCTTTGGAGAGACGTTGCGGATCACGAAGTGCCTGAGCACGTAAACCCTGCGCATCACTTTTCGGCGTTTGTTTACTGTTTCGGAGGATTGACATTCTTTATTACCGTCATTCAAATTTTATCCGGCATGTTCCTTACGATGTATTATGTACCGGATATTATTAACGCTTGGGAATCTGTATATTATCTGCAAAATGAAGTGGCTTTCGGCGTTATCGTAAGAGGCATGCACCATTGGGGTGCAAGTTTAGTAATCGTAATGATGTTCTTACATACATTGCGCGTGTTTTTCCAAGGCGCGTATAAGAAACCGCGCGAGTTGAACTGGGTTGTCGGCGTATTGATTTTCTTTGTTATGCTTGGGCTCGGTTTCACAGGCTATCTGCTTCCTTGGGACATGAAAGCATTATTTGCGACTAAGGTAGGGATTGAGATCGCGATGACGATTCCAGTTGTCGGACCGCTCGCCAAAACGTTCCTCGCAGGTGGGGAAATCATCGGTGCGCAGACGTTAACTCGTTTCTTTGCGATTCATGTATTCTTCCTTCCTGCAGCCCTTCTTGGACTGATGGGAGCGCATTTCTTGATGATCCGTAAGCAAGGTATTTCAGGACCGCTTTAAAAAGAAGCGAATAAACAGATTGAACAAACAAGAGAGTGAACTCTCAACATGCAAAGGAGGGAGAACGTATGCATCGCGGTAAAGGTATGAAGTTTGTCGGCGACTCGCGTGTCCCGGCAGAACGAAAGCCGAACATTCCGAAAGATTATTCGGAGTATCCAGGAAAGACGGAAGCATTCTGGCCAAACTTTCTTTTAAAAGAATGGATGGTTGGTGCCGTATTCTTGATCGGCTACTTGATTTTGACTGTCGCGCACGAGTCTCCGCTGGAAAGAAAAGCTGATCCGACGGATGCTGGATATATCCCGCTTCCTGACTGGTACTTTTTATTCTTATATCAGTTGCTGAAATACAAGTATGCAGCTGGAGATTATGTTTTAATCGGGACTGTCATCATTCCAGGACTGGCGTTCGGAGCGCTATTGCTTGCTCCGTTCCTTGATACAGGGTCTGAACGTCGTCCTTCCCGCCGTCCGGTTGCTACTGGCCTTATGCTTTTAGGACTCATTTCTGTTACATATTTAACTTGGGAGTCTGTTGTGACCCACGATTGGGAAAAAGCGAAAGAGCAAGGGAAAATCGTGAACGTCAGTTTTGATGAGAACGATCCGGGCTATAAGATTTATCAAAAGCAAAGCTGCGTTGGCTGTCACGGTGATACGATGAGCGGAGGAGCATCTGGGCCAAGCCTTGTAGGCACTGGATTAAAGCCTGAAGAAATCATGAAGATCGCGAAAGAAGGAAAGCCGCCTGGCATGCCGCCTAACGCGTTTAAAGGAACGGATGAAGAGCTGGAAAAGCTTGCCACATTCATCTCCAAATTAGAAAAGTAATCATGAAAAGACCGGTCCTGCTTTACAGGGCCGGTCTTTTTAACTAAAAAAATACAACTTTTTAACAGAGGAGAAATTGTGCTCCAATCGTAACGATTAAAGATGTATATCTATCGTACATGAAAAAAAGCTGTACCGCGTAAAAGCAGTTAAAGAAAATGATAGAAAATATCAAAATGATCTGCAAGGAGGAAGTCGCTTGGCATACCTACGAATAATATTAATGAACAAGCTGTTTCTTGTGCTGATGCTCATAATCAACATCGCAGGAACCATCTATGGCTACATCTGGTACGAGTACCAGATGAAAGACACGCCTGTGCAGTTTTTGCTTTTTGTGCCGGATTCTCCTACGGCAAGCTTGTTTTTTATTTTTGTGCTCCTAGGTTTTTTAATAGGAAAGAATTCGGGCCTTTTCCAGGCGCTGGCTGCGGTTTCTCTTTTTAAATACGGCATCTGGGCTGTTGGCATGAACGTTGGCGGCAGCTTCGCAGGTGAACCGCTTGACTGGATCAATTATATGCTGATTATCTCTCACCTCGGGATGGCAGCAGAGGGGCTTTTATATGCCCCGTTCTACCGGATTAAAGCTGTTCATCTCATGATTGCAATGGTCATCCTGCTTCATAATGACATCATCGATTATGTGTTTGGGATGATGCCGAGATATCCTGCTCTACAAGGGTACAGTCAGCAGATTGGGTACTTCACCTTCTGGCTAAGCCTGCTATCCGTTTTCATCGTCTGGATCCTTACAGCTTCAAAAAGGAGAATTACACAATAGCAAAGGTCTAACCTTGTCCAGCTCTTCATATCTTTATCTTAAAGAAGCTGGGAGGGACAAGGATGAAAAAAGGTGCGGCGGTTGCGTTGTTGCTTACATGCCTTTCATTATACTTCGGAACTGTTACGGTCAATGCGAATAAAAGTGCAGACGAAGAAAAACTTTGGGGAGAAATGAACAGACTGGCTGGTCAGGCATGGAACCTAGGCAAAGAGGAAAAGTTTGATGAAGCTGTTTCTGTGCTGAAATACACATCAAAATATTTATCTGAAACAAAGGATACGGGGTTAACACCTGAAAAGCAGAGAGTGCTGCAGCACACTTTTGACACGACCCTGTTTACGCTTGGCAGTAATGAGGAAAGTAATAAAGGAAAGCTGATGAAGGTTACAGAGGTCATGATGCTCGTAGACGCTCTGCAGTCGGAAAACCAGCCATTATGGAAGCAGGCAGAGCTTACCGTAATGGCTCCCTTTGAAGAAATGCAGAAGGCGGCAATGAAACAGGAAAAGGAAAAATTCAACGTGGCTCTCAACCAGTTCCTCCAAGAATTTGAGACGATCAGGCCCGCATTAGTGATGGACCTTTCGGATGATAAGCTGGCTTTGCTTGATGGTCATTTAAGTTTTCTTGAAAACAAGAGGATGACCATGTTCAAGAGTGAAGAAGAGCAGATTCGCATAGAGACAGCAGCTGCCGATTTTGAGTCTGTGTTCCAGGCGGAAGAGGACGAATCAGATCCTTCCATCTTTTGGCTTATCTTTTCTATCGGAGGAATCATTTTTAGTACATTAAGTTACGTCAGCTGGAGAAAGTATAATGGAGAGAAAGAAAAAGCAGTGAATGCGGAAGGAAAATAAGCATTTTCTTTGACGGGGAAGGAAAATAGAAATATCCTGTACATGCAGTAAAAAGAAACTGGAGTGATAAAGATGGGCGGTTATTTAATCTATTTTCTGATCTTGCTCATTATTCCGATCTGGGCAAGCATGAGAGTGAAAAGCACGTACAAGAAATATTCCAAAGTAGCAAATGAGTCTGGTCTGACAGGTGCAGAGGTTGCGCGAGGAATATTGGACCGCAACGGACTGGAGCATGTGGACGTGGAGCCGTTTAAGGGCATGCTGTCGGATCATTACGATCCACGAAGCAAAACGGTAAGACTTTCAGAAAGCAACTATTATGGCCATTCCATTGCGGGAGCGGCAGTTGCTGCGCATGAAGTCGGACATGCCATCCAGGATGCGAAAGGCTATGCGCCTTTAAAGATACGCCACGCACTGGTTCCAGTCGCGAATATAGGATCTAGTTTTTCTTTCATCCTTATCTTGGCGGGAATGCTTATGCAGGCAGCCAATTTATTTCTGCTTGGCATCGTATTCATGGCAGCCGCTGTCGTCTTTCAGATTGTGACGCTGCCTGTAGAGTTTAACGCGAGCTCGAGGGCGATGAAGGAAATATCTGCTTCAGGAATGATACGTGCTGATGAACAAAAAGGAGCGAGAAAGGTGCTGAACGCTGCTGCTCTCACATACGTGGCCGCAGCACTGGTCGCCTTGCTAGAACTACTTCGTTTCGTCCTTATGTTCGTGGGCATGAACAACAGCGATGAGTAAGAAACCCCCTGCTGTACGCTACTTGGCGTTCAGCAGGGGGTTTTTTCGTCACGATATGAGAGTATCACTTTTTTTGAAGCTGATCGTTACACCAGATAAACAGTTAAACGCTGGAGAGAGGCTTGGCGTCAGCCAACGTTCTTTTTCAAAGCTGATCAACGACCGATCGGATTTTTATTGGCGTCGAGAGTGAACCCTTCGCCGATGACCTCGTGAACATCGTTGACTGTTACGAATGCATGAGGATCGATACGCTCGATCACCTGCTTCAGACGGACGATTTCATTTTTGGCGATGACACAGTAAAGCACTTCTCTCAAGTTTCCTGTGAACGTTCCTTTACCGTTTAAGATCGTCGCTCCTCGGTCCAGTTCTTTCATAATGTTGGCTGCAATCTCTGAATTGTACTCAGAGACGACCATGACAGCCTTTCCGGCATACGCGCCTTCTTGCATAAAATCAATCACACGGGCGCCGACGAAAACAGCGACAAGCGTGTACATCGCTTCTCGATAGTCCAAATAAACGAGTGACATGGCGATGACGACAAAATCGAACATGAACATTGTCTTACCCATGCTCCAGCCAAGATATTTATGTCCGAGCCGGGCGATAATATCAACTCCGCCTGTCGTTCCGCCATATCGAAACGTAATCCCAAGGCCGATTCCGATGAACACTCCCGCAAAAAGTGCAGCAAGCGTCATGTCATCCTTTAAATCCATCGTTAACGTGGAATATCGCTGAAAGATGAATAAAAATACGGATACGGAGACGGTGCCGATTACCGTGTAGATAAACGAGGTGCGGCCAAGCAGTCTCCAGCCGATAAAGAACAAGGGGATGTTCAGTGCAAGGTTGGAATAGGAAGGATCGATATCAAAAAGAAAATAAAGAATGAGCGTGATCCCTGTAAACCCTCCCTCGGCAAGGTTGTTCGTCATATTAAAATGAACGATGCCAAAAGAAAAGATGGCAGCGCCAAGTAAAATAAAGAAAATGTTTTTTCCGCGAATCGGGTAATTCATGATGTTTCCTCCTTCATATCAAGCAAATACAGTCTTTCTGTGCCTTCCTCATTATAATGAAGGTGAAGGGGGCTTGCAACACACTAAGAAATTTGTCAAACACGCTTTTTCCTTATACCATAGAAATGAATGGAGTGATATTGTGGATAATAGAAGTGTAAAAGAGAGGCAGACAGAGGTAGACGAGTATATCAGCCAGTTTAAAGAAGGCTATTTCAGTCCGCTCGCTATGCTTGCTAGGATGACGGAAGAACTGGGGGAGCTTGCCCGCGAGATCAATCATACATACGGTGAAAAGCCGAAGAAAAGCAGTGAAGGAGAAAAAAAGATCGAGGAAGAACTCGGTGATCTGTTCTTCGTGCTAATTTGTTTAGCCAATTCCTTATCGATTGACCTCGATGAAGCACTCGATATGGTGATGAAAAAGTTCAATACACGAGATAAAGACAGATGGACAAAAATGGACGAAAGCAGGGAATCGTGATGGAATTAATAAAAATCGTACTTGCAGGACCGCGCGGAAAGATGGGTTCAGAGGCATTAAAGATGATCGAGAGCACTCCTCACTTTCATCTGGCAGCGGCAATAGACTCCCGCAACGGAGGCAAAAAGATCAAGGATTTGCCTGGGCTTCCTCCCTTAGATGCTGTCATATATGAAGACCTTGACATATGCCTAGATGAAGTACAGGCAGACGTGCTCATTGATCTGACAAAGCCTGAGATCGGGAAGAAGCATCTTGAAATTGCACTGGAGCGAAAAGTGCGTCCTGTTATCGGGACGACTGGCTTCTCTGAAGATGACCTGAAACGGCTGTCACAGCTTGCAGACGAAAGAGAGACGGGTGCTATCATCGCACCGAATTTTGCGATCGGCGCAATATTAATGATGAAATTTTCACAGATGGCTGCGAAATATCTTCCGCATGTAGAAATCATCGAAAAGCATCATGATCAGAAGCTGGATTCTCCGTCAGGAACTGCCCTGAAAACGGCGCAGCTCATTAATGAGGTAAGGGAAGCAGTGAAGCAAGGGCATCCGCAGGAAACCGAGGACATTGCGGGCGCTCGAGGCGCGGAACTCGATGGGATGCGTATTCATAGTGTCCGCCTGCCTGGCCTTGTCGCACACCAGGAAGTCATTTTTGGAGGAGAAGGACAGACACTGACCATCAAGCATGATTCGATGAACCGCTCATCCTTTATGCCGGGCATTCGACTGGCCGTCGAGAATGTTATGAAGATCGATCAGCTCGTATACGGGCTTGAAAACATCATACAGTAGACAAGGAGATTTCTATGAAAATAGCATTGATTGCACATGATAAGAAAAAGCAGGAAATGATCAATTTTACGGTTGCTTACCGTGACATTCTCACAGAGCATGACTTGTTTGCGACGGGCACGACAGGAACAAAAATCACAGAGGCATCTGGCTTAAACGTCCATCGCTTTAAGTCAGGCCCGCTCGGCGGGGATCAGCAGATCGGTGCCTTAATCGCAGAAGACGGATTGGATCTTGTGCTGTTCTTTCGAGATCCACTCACCGCTCAGCCGCATGAGCCGGATGTGTCTGCCCTTATGAGACTTTGCGATGTGTATCATGTGCCGCTCGCAACAAATGCAGCAAGTGCCGAGTTATTTATTAAAGCGGTAGAGCGAGGCGACTTGGACTGGAGAAAAATATTAAGTGACCGGGAGAGCGGCAAATGATTGAAAAAAATCCGTGGCTCGCTTTTGGTGCCCATGCGGATGATGTAGAAATCGGCATGGCCGCAACAATAAAGAAAGAGACGGCGAGCGGACGTGAGGTCTACATATGTGACTTGACCAAAGCTGAACTGTCTAGCAACGGCACAGTGGAAACGAGGCTGGAAGAAGCAGAACGGGCTGCCGCCGTACTCGGTATATCCGAGAGATACAATCTCGGCCTTCCAGACAGGGGGCTGTACCTGTCAACACATTATGTGAACGAGCTCGTCTGGATGATCCGTAAGATAAAGCCGGCCACCGTATTTGCACCTTATTGGGAAGACCGTCATCCCGATCACGGACATTGTGCGTCTCTTGTCGAGGAAGCTGTTTTTTCTGCTGGTGTAAAGAATGTGCAAGATAAAGAAAATCTCGCCCCTCACCGCGTCAAATCAGTGTATTTTTACAGCATCAACGGCATCAAGACACCTCAGGTCTTAATCGATGTTTCTGATTTTTACCGTTATAAAATAGAAGCGCTGAATTCGTACGCCTCGCAGTTCGTCAAGCAGGAAAACAGCTTCGACACTCCTCTCGTCAATGGTTATATTGAAGCTGTTTCGGCTAGAGAAAGGCTTTTTGGAGCAGAGGCGGGGTCAGTGTATGCAGAAGGCTTTTATTCGAAAAAACCGATCGTGCTGAATACGTTATAAGGAGCATTTATGGGATTAAAAATAGGGATAACCTGCTATCCAACAGTTGGAGGTTCAGGTGTTGTAGCAACCGAGCTCGGAAAGCTTCTCGCTGAACGAGGCCATGAAATTCATTTTATCACCTCCAGCATGCCGTTCCGGCTCGGGAAGGTATACCACAACGTGTTTTATCATGAAGTAGAAGTGAATCATTATTCTGTTTTTAAGTATCCGCCGTACGATCTGGCACTTGCGAGCAAGATGGCGGAAGTCGCCAAACGTGAAAAGCTCGATCTCCTCCATGTCCATTATGCGGTCCCGCATGCGGTCTGCGCCTTCCTGGCTAAACAGATGCTCGGAGGCACGGTGAAGATCGTGACGACCCTGCATGGCACAGACATTACCGTGCTCGGTTATGACCCGGGATTGAGCGAAATGATCCGCTTTGGCATCGAAGCGTCTGATGCTGTCACTTCTGTCTCGCATAGTTTGAAAAAAGACACACAAAACCTGTTGAAGGCGGACAAGGAAATCATCCCGATCCATAATTTTGTCGATGAACGAGAATATTACAGGCGGGATAACCTTTCTCTCAAGAAAGCATATGGCATTGAAGATGATGAAAAAGTGATCGTTCATATATCCAATTTTCGAGGTGTAAAACGCATACAAGATGTGATTTGTACATTTTCGAAGATTAATGAACAAATTCCGTCTAAGCTGCTTCTGATCGGAAACGGGCCAGAACTGACGGCAGCTTGTGAACGGGTGAGAGAACTCGGCATTCAGGATCACGTCCTGTTTCTTGGAAAACAAGAAAAAGTGGCGGACCTTTTTTCGATATCAGATCTGAAAATTCTTCTTTCTGAAAAAGAGAGTTTCGGTCTTGTCCTGCTAGAGGCCATGGCCTGCGGTGTACCCGTTATCGGAAGTGATATCGGCGGCATACCGGAAGTTATCGCTGATGGTGAGACAGGATATATCGTCCCGCTCGGAGACGTTGAGCAAGCGGCTGAACGAGCGGTCAGCTTGCTCAGTGATTCAGAGAAACATGCTGTGTTTTCGCTGAACGCTGTAAGGCATGTACAAGCTCACTTCGCCTCTGAGAAAATCGTGAGCGAGTATGAAGACGTCTATTTTAAGGTTCTTTCTGAAAAATGAAGAGCCGGCCAATCTTTGAACAAGCAAAGAACGTGCTGAAGAAATTAACATCTCTTGGATATGAAGCTTATTTTGTTGGGGGCTGTGTCCGTGATGCTGTCCTTTCTTCACCTGTACATGATATTGATATCGCTACTTCTGCTTTGCCTGAAGAAGTGGTGAGGATTTTCACAAAGACCATTCCAGTCGGCATTGATCACGGCACCGTGATCGTGAGAGAAGGCGGGATTTCTTATGAGGTGACCACGTTTCGGACAGAAGGTGAATACAAGGATTACAGAAGGCCTTCAACAGTGGCGTTCACTTCTTCATTAGAGCGCGATCTTGCCCGACGTGATTTCACGTTTAACGCGATGGCGATGGATGCTGATTACAACCTGTATGATCCTTATGGGGGAAGAGATGCACTAAAAAGAAGGGTGATACAAACGGTCGGTGCTGCACAAGAGCGTTTTCGAGAAGACCCTTTAAGAATCATGAGGGCATTTCGGTTTGCAGCAAAGTATGGATTCTCACTGGAAGAGGAGACAAAGGCGGCTGCAGGCGCACTTTCTTATCTTCTAGAGAAAATATCTACTGAAAGAAAGCGCGATGAATTGCTGAAGCTGCTGTCCCATCCTTATGCATCAGACGTGCTGGCAAGCATGCAAGATCTTGGCGTCATGAACCATCTTCCGGGCTTGAATGATCTGACAGCACCGCATGCCGACTGGCCCGCCCTTCAATCCGATTCAGAAAAAATGGCCTTATTATTCTATCTTTCTTCTCATAAAGACTGTTCAGGTTTCTTGAGAGATTGGAAATTGCCGGGAACCACTGCAAAGCAAAGTGAGAAAATTGTTTCAGCGATGATGCGCTGCAGCCTGCCTCTTAGCTGGCATGTGTATCACACTGGTATTTCCTCAGCTGTGTCCGCATTTAGAACAGCCTGTGCGGCTGTCTGTGTTCATAGCGAGGACGGAATAGAAAGACTTCTAAGCGCGTATGAAGCACTGCCGATAAAATCACGGACGGAACTGCCAGTAAGCGGGAGTCAGGTATCTGCCTTAATAGGTGACCGTCCGGGGCCTTGGCTCGGGAAGCTGCTTCAGTCGTTAGAACATGCGGTGGTAACAGGTGTTTTATCATGCAGCGAGGAAGACGTCCTACATTTTATAAGGAGGTGGAAGGATGAAAGAAACCCTCCTTCACATGCTTAAGGCTAACGAAAACGAATATGTTTCAGGACAGGACATATCCAACGTGCTGAACTGCTCTAGAACGGCAATATGGAAACACGTCAGCGACCTTAGAGCTGCAGGCTATGAAATTGAAGCAGTTCAGAAAAAGGGATACAGGCTGCTGCGTTCTCCAGACGCTGTGACATCTGAAGAAATCATGCTGAGGCTTGAAACAGAGCGGCTAGGAAGAAAGATTCACTATTATCCTTCGTTAAAGAGCACGCAAGAGATGGCACATCATGAAGCCGCTAAGGCGGATGAAGAAGGAATGCTGGTTGTTGCGGATGAACAGACGGGGGGGCGGGGCAGACTGGGCCGCAGCTGGCATTCTCCTAGCGGCACGGGCATTTGGATGAGCCTGATCTTAAAGCCCCGCATTCCTTTGCAAAAGGCCCCGCAGCTTACTTTATTAACAGCAGTCGCTGTAGTGAGGGCGATTGAAAAGAAAACAGGTCTTGCTGCGGATATTAAATGGCCTAACGACATTCTTCTCAATGGGAAAAAAATCGTAGGCATTTTAACTGAGCTACAGGCAGAAGCGGATCAAATTCACTCTGTCATCATCGGAATGGGCATGAACATCAACCAGAAACTCGAGCATTTCCAAGAGGACATCCGGTCGATCGCGACATCTCTTCATATTGAGTCTGGAAAAGAATTTGTCCGTGCCGATCTGATCGCAGCGGTCATGCTAGAGATAGAGGAATTGTATGATATTTATTTAAAGGACGGATTTGGCCTGATCAAGCTTTTGTGGGAGTCGCGTGCGCTGAGTTTGGGCAGGAGGATCACGGCTAGAAGCTTAAACGGAACAGTGAAGGGTCTTGCCAAGGGAATTACAGACGATGGAGTCCTTCTGCTTGAGGATGATGAAGGACGTGTGCACAGCATCTACTCTGCCGATATAGAAATTAGTACTAATGAGTAAACAGAACATGTTACACTAGTAATGGGCGGTATCCAAATCCTGTTTGGAACTGCACTTTGTACCGAAATGGTTTTAACTGTATAGCTTGATCTGCCTAGATCCAAAGGGACCGGGACAGAGGGGGAAACTTCACTAAACAGCGCTTGAACTTCTTCCTTTTATACGGAAGAAGTTTTTTTATGGGCCGCTATTTAGCTTGCAGCTGTTCCCTAGAAAATGCCTCTGCTCCTTAATAAGGAGGAAATATGAAAACAGTAAAGAGCCTTGCTCAGATGAAACAAAATAAAGAAAAGATCGTGATGATGACAGCTTACGATTATCCTTCCGCTGTTCTTTGTGAGCAGGCTGGTATGGATCTGATCCTTGTCGGTGATTCCCTTGGAATGGTCGTTCTTGGCTATGAAACCACCATTCCCGTCACGGTTGATGAGATGATCTACCATACCAAAACGGTCAGACGGGGAGCAGCAAGCACCTTTGTCGTGACCGATATGCCGTTCATGTCCTATCATGGATCCATTGATACGACGCTCGATAACGCACGCCGCATCATGCAGGAGTCTGGAGCTTCTGCTGTCAAGCTGGAAGGCGGCGGAAAAATAGCGGAGACGGTAAAACGATTAACAGATTCTGGTGTTCCAGTGATGGGGCATCTAGGACTCACTCCTCAATCTGTCGGTGTTGAGGGCGGATATAAAGTGCATGGCAAACAAAGAAAAGAAGCCGAAGCTTTGATTGAAGATGCCAAAAAACTTGAGCAATCAGGCGCATTTGCGATCGTTCTTGAATGTGTGCCGCAGCAGCTTGCCGAGATTGCATCTGAAGCGCTTCAAATCCCTGTCATCGGCATCGGTGCGGGAGCTGGAGCGGACGGACAAGTGCTTGTATACCATGATATTGTTGGTTACGGCAGCCATCATGTCCCAAAATTCGTGAAAAAGTATGGCGAAATATCGCCTGTAATCTTAGATGCTCTCACCTCGTATAAACAAGAAGTAAAGAACGGGACTTTTCCGGCACAAGAACATTCCTTCACGATGAAAGAAGAAGAACTGCCCACTTTATATGGAGGCAAAGAGCGATGAAAACGATCCATACAGCAGCCGAATTAAAGCAATGCATCACTGACCAGAAAAAAGCAGACAGAACGATCGGCTTTGTGCCAACGATGGGATACCTTCATGAAGGGCACCTTTCATTGATCAGGCGAGCTAAAGCGGAAAACGACTATGTTATTGTGAGTATTTTTGTCAATCCGCTGCAGTTTGGCCCAAATGAAGATTTTGACCGATATCCCAGAGACATCGAGCGTGATCAAATGCTTGCAGCGGAGTCCGGGACAGACCTTTTATTTCATCCTTCCGTTGAAATGATGTACCCGAAGCAGCCGACTGTTACTTTAAAGGTGAGTGAGCGGGCTGATGTCTTATGCGGCGGGAGTAGAAAAGGCCACTTCGACGGCGTGGCGACTGTTGTAGCCAAGCTATTCATGCTCACACAGCCTGATCGTGCTTATTTCGGCTTAAAAGATGCTCAGCAAGTCTCCGTTATCGAAGCGATGGTGAGCGATCTGAACCTACCGGTAAACATCGTGCCATGCGACACTGTGCGGGAAAAAGACGGTCTTGCTAAGAGTTCAAGAAATGTTTTTTTAACAAAAGAAGAGAGAACAGAAGCGGCAGGCATCTATGCGGCACTTAAGGAAGCGGGCGAGATGCTGCTTTCAGGGATGAATGTGAACGAGGCACAAAAAAGATTTGGACGTTCTCTTGCTCAAAGAGTTTCAGGCGAAGTTGATTATGCCGAAATTCTTTCCTATCCAGAACTATTGCCGCCAAACGACAATAGCGCCCGCTTGATTGCGGCTGCTGCTGTTAAATATAGTAAAGCTAGGCTCATCGATAACATCCTGATTGATCGATCATCTGATGGAAAAGAAAAGAGGAATAATGATGTTTAGAACATTGATGAAAGGCAAAATTCACCGTGCCCGTGTAACAGAGGCGAACTTGAACTATGTAGGAAGCATCACGATCGATGAAGATATTCTTGATGCG
This sequence comes from Fictibacillus iocasae, assembly GCF_042665465.1. Classification (NCBI taxonomy): domain Bacteria; kingdom Bacillati; phylum Bacillota; class Bacilli; order Caryophanales; family Fictibacillaceae; genus Fictibacillus; species Fictibacillus iocasae. The sequence goes on from NZ_JBHTCP010000004.1 coordinate 53,878, forward strand.
GTCGACATGATGGCAAATGAAAAGGTTCAGATTGTCAATAATAACAATGGTGCACGCTTTGAAACCTATATCATTCCAGGTGAAAGAGGGAGCGGCGTGTTCTGCCTTAATGGCGCTGCAGCCAGACTCGTGCAAGTTGGCGATGTGATCATCGTGATCACTTATGGTATGTATTCGGAGGAAGAGGCTAGAAATCATCAGCCGAAAGTGGCCGTGATGGATGAAGATAATCATATTATCCAAATGCTCGGCAATGAGCCGGCCTCAACCATTCTTTAATAGAAATCAAGGGTTATTCGGAATAATGGAAATAAAAGTTTAAGTATAACGAAGGCTGATTATTCCATAAGATCATCAGCTACGTTTTCTTTTTAAATCGGGGTGGGTGGACATGAAACGTAGATACGTCGTAGTAGACTTAGAGACAACAGGCAACTCACCTGCAAGAGGGGACCGCATCATCCAGGTAGGAGCGGTTTGTGTGGAGGATGGCGAGATTGTCAGCCGTTTTTCTTCATTCGTTCAGCCTGGCATCAGCATCCCCCCTTTTATTGAACAGCTGACAGGCATTGATGATCAGATGGTAAAAGGAGCCCCCACTTTTGAAGAAATAGCGCCTGAGCTTCTGCAAATGATGGACGGGGCTTATTTTGTGGCGCATAATGTGAGCTTCGATTATTCGTTTTTACAAGGAGAACTTGAAGCAGCCGGCTACATGCCGCTTTCCATGCCTTTGCTAGATACGGTGGAACTGTCGAGAATCCTTTTGCACGACGCTGACGGCTATCAGCTGAACCAGCTAGCCGATCATCTCGGCTTAGTGCATTTGAACCCCCATCAAGCAGACAGCGATGCGGAGGTGACAGCAGAGCTTCTCATGCATCTGCTCTACAAGTTAAAGCAGCTTCCTGTCGTAACATTGGAACGTCTTGAGCCTATCCTGAAAAAATTGCAGAGCAGCACCGAACGGATATTGAGTGACATCATCGCAGAAAAATCAAGAGTTATCCAGGATGACACCGGCTATGATTTTTATCGTCAGCTTGTGTTAAAAAAAGTCGACCGGCCCCTGCATGAAGAAGAGGACCGAGACGCTGCGGAGACGACAGCCGTCTTGCTCAGAGAGAAGCTGAAGCAGCATATGGTCCAGTTTGAAGTGCGGGAAAGCCAGAAGACGATGATGGAAACGGTCGAGCATGCGCTGCAAAATAATGAGCATGCCTTGATTGAAGCCGGGACTGGCGTAGGAAAATCACTCGGCTATCTGATACCGGGTGTCCTTCACAGTGTCCGGACAGGGAGGCCGTTTGTTGTAAGCACTCATACGGTTCAGCTGCAGCAGCAGATCTTGGACCGTGATGTGCCGCTGCTATCCAGAATTATGCCATTTTCGTTCAGAGCTGCTGTACTAAAAGGACGCAGCCATTATTTATGCTTGCGCAAGTTCGAGCATTCGCTTCAGGATACCTTGGATGATAATTATGATACCAACTTAACGAAAGCACAGATCCTTGTCTGGCTTACTGAGACAGAACATGGCGACGTTGAAGAGCTGAATCTTTCTTCGGGAGGGCGCCTTTTCTGGGCTCAGGTCAAGAGTGATGCGAACACGTGCCTCGGTATTCGGTGCCCGTGGTTTTCTCGCTGCTTTTATCACCGCAAAAGAAGAGAAGCACATGGTGCAGACTTGATCATTACTAATCATGCTATGCTCTTTACGGATATAAAATCAGATTCTCAGCTGCTGCCAGCTTATAAAGAAGCGGTCATTGATGAAGCACACCATCTAGAAGAAGTGGTCAGTGACCATTTTGGAACACAGACAGATTATTTTGCGTTTCACCGACTGATCGAGAGGCTAGGAACGACAGACAGCAGCCAGGCAGCATCACGCCTCTTACAGCTTGCCAACCTGCTTGAGCTGCCGAAGAGTACGGATGTTTTTACAGATTGGAACGACAAGCTGAACGAATTGAAGCAAGAGCTTGACGAGATGTTCCGCCTGTTGAAGTGGTTTGTCCTGAACGGCTCTAAAAGCTCTGCACCTGATACGGGAAAGGTTTATTTAAGATACAGCTCAGAGGATACAGGCAGTCCGGCATTTGCACCAGTGGCTGAGATGTTTGACCGATTTTCCTCGATGGTGCGAGATATGCTGAAACGTTTGCGGCTTATCACTAAAGCAGTAATGGAAAAAGAAGACCATCTCAATTTTCAGCAGAAAGGCTTCATGGCTGATCTGACAGGACTTCGGTCCGATCTAGAAGAAGAACTATCAAGCTTATCTCATCTGCTCACCGCTCCTGGACATGATGAAGTATACTGGCTTGAAGCGGATATTAAAGGTGCGAGGCATGCAGTTTGGCTTTATGCCAAGCCAGTGGAGATCGCGGACATTTTAGCCGATGAATTTTTTGCAAAAAAGAAAAGTGTGGTCATGACGTCTGCGACCATCTCTGTAAGAAATTCTTTCCGCTACATGATCGACAGGCTCGGACTCGGAGATTTTGGCCCAGTCACGGCTCAGCTGCCATCTCCGTTCCATTATGAAAGCCAGGTCAGACTCATGATTCCGTCCGACCTGCCGCTGATCAGCGAGGTGGACGCAAAAACGTTTACGTCTATGGTAAGCCGGTCGCTTTATGAAATCGCCAAAGTGACAAAAGGCAGGATGCTGGTTCTTTTTACGAGCTACGAGATGCTCAGAGAAACGCATTCCTTGTTCAAAGAGCTGGCGGATGAGGAAGAATTGGTGCTGATCGCACAAGGGATTGACAGTGGAAGCAGGGCTAGGCTCACGAAAAATTTTAAAAAGTTTGATAGAGCGGTATTGTTTGGCACGAGCAGCTTTTGGGAGGGAATCGATATTCCGGGTGATTCACTTACATGCCTTGTTATCGTGAGGCTTCCGTTCTCGCCTCCAGACAATCCGGTCACAAATGCAAGAAGCGAGAAAATTCGAGCTGCCGGCGGCAATCCTTTCTATGACCTGTCACTGCCACAGGCAATCATTCGCTTTAAGCAAGGCTTTGGCCGCCTTGTACGGAGCCAGTCTGATTATGGCGCAGTCTTCGTTTTCGACCGACGGATCACAGAAACCAGGTATGGAAGGTCGTTCATTTCATCTCTGCCTAAGCTGCCTGTAGATATTAAGCCTTTGCATGAACTGACTTCTTCATTGAGCAGCTGGCTGAAAGAGAAAGAAAGACCTTAGAGGTATGGAGTATAGTGCTCCTTCCTTTTTACACTTTAAGTTTTTACAGAGAAGAAATTAGAAATTCAACGCAGTTAAAGCGTTTAGGTATAAAGTATAAAGGCAACTGCGGCTGACTTGAAGTCTTGGCGTCAGCCGATTTTTCTTAAAGACAGGCTCTATTAGGCAGTACCTTTTGCTTTTATTTTTTGTTATAGTAATACTTTAGAGAGTGTTTGATTCGGCAAGCGTTTTAGTTATCGGGAGGTCAGGGATGGAAAGCAAAATAGAAGTGCTGTCTTCGATAAAAGTCAGCAAATCACATGATCTGTATAAAATCGTATCAGAGCTGAACAAAACGCTTAAAACAAAAGATTTGATGTTCGGACTGGCTCTTGACGACGAAAATAAAGAAGAGATGATTTTTACGATTTATCGTACATAACGGAGGCAATAATGAAGAAATGGTGGCTGATCGGAGCGGCTGCATTAGTGGCAGTGCTTTTGTTTGCCGGCTCAGTTTACATGGAGGTAAAATCAGGACTTCACGAGGAGAGCGACAAGGCGGAGAAAGCGGCAATACGCGAGTTCAATCTTGTCCGCATCACAAAAAGCGAGCACTTTTACAAAAATGAAGCGTATGAAGTTGTAGAAGGTGTCGATCGCAGCGGCAGAAAAATGATCGTCTGGGTGGACAGCAAGGGCAGGGCGACAGCTCAGCCTGCTGACAGCGGATTGAACGAGAAGGAAATCAAGGAGGCTGTCCGCTCAAAGTACGGTAATGTGGAGATCATTGATGCAAGACTAGGCATGGAAGATGGCCAGCCATTATGGGAGGTCGTGTATACAGACCGCTCGGGACGGTACACCTTCTATTATGGTTATTTTGAGAATGGAAAACGCTACGTCAAATACAGTATCAAAGACAACACATAATGAGACATGGGAGCTGAAAAGATATGAAATTGTCAAAGCGCGCTGAATCGCTCGCCCCATCAAGCACCCTCGCCATTACAGCGAAAGCGGCAGCACTGAAGGCGGAAGGTCATGACGTTATCGGGCTTGGGGCAGGTGAACCGGATTTTAATACTCCAATGCACATCATTGAGGCCGCATATGCCGCGATGAAAGCGGGCCACACGAAGTACACGGCTTCAGGCGGCTTGCTGCCCCTTAAAAAGAAAATATGTGAGAAGCTTTTAAACGATCAGAAACTAAGCTATGACCCTTCTGAAATTATCGTGAGCACTGGAGCGAAGCATTCTTTGTATTCATTGTTTCAGGCTATGCTGGATGAAGGAGATGAAGTGATCATCCCGACGCCATACTGGGTGAGCTACCCGGAACAAGTGAAGCTTGCAGGCGGAGTTCCTGTGTTTATCGAGGGAAAAGAAGAGAACGAGTTTAAGTTCACAGCACAGCAGCTCAAAAGTGCCATAACAGAAAAGACAAGAGCGGTTATCATCAATTCGCCGTCAAACCCGACCGGTTCGCTGTATACAAAAGATGAGCTTGAAGAGATCGGCACGGTTTGTCTTGCCCATGATTTAGTGATCGTCTCTGATGAAATCTATGAAAAACTGGTCTATCATGGTGCAGAGCATGTTTCAATCGCGCAAATTTCAGAGCCGCTGAGAAAGCAGACGATCATCATTAACGGTTTGTCTAAATCTCATGCGATGACAGGATGGCGCATCGGTTTTGCAGCCGGAGACAAGAAAATCATCAAGGCGATGACAAACCTTGACAGCCATAGCACGTCCAATCCTACGACAATCTCACAATATGCAGCCATCGCCGCGTATGGTGGCCCCGAGGAAGATGTGGAAATGATGAGGTCTTCGTTTGAAGCAAGACTTGACGAGGTATACAGCAAGCTCGTATCAATACCCGGTCTTTCTTGCGTGAAGCCAAAAGGAGCCTTCTATCTGTTTCCTAACGCGAAAGCGGCAGCAGAAATGACGGGCTTCCAAAATGTCGATGACTGGGTAGCGGCATTGCTTGATGAAGAAAAAGTAGCACTCGTGCCAGGGTCAGGGTTTGGCTCACCTGATAATGTGCGGCTGTCTTATGCCACATCTCTGGATGCGATCCTAGAAGCACTCGGCCGCATTGAACGGTTCATCAAGCGTCACCAAACAACAAACTAATAATCGCGGAAGAAAAGTGGAGGTTACCCTATTGAAAACGACAATTTCAAAATTAAAGCATCATATTGGAGAGACAGTAACAGTCGGAGCATGGATCGCCAACAAGCGTTCAAGCGGCAAGATCGCCTTCCTTCAGCTTCGGGACGGCACCGGATTTGTACAAGGTGTAGTCGTTAAAAGTGATATTCCCGAAGAACAGTTCCTGCTTGCTAAAGGAATCACGCAAGAAACGAGCGTATATGTGACAGGAACGGTGCAAAGCGACGAGCGTTCACAGTCTGGTGTTGAGCTTGTTGTGTCAAAGATTGACGTGATCTCTGAATCCAACGACTATCCGATCACGCCAAAAGAGCATGGAACAGAATTTTTGATGGATCACCGCCATCTTTGGATTCGCTCAAAGAGACAGCATGCGGTGCTTAAAATCCGCAACGAAATCATTCATGCGATCAATGAATTTTTCTATAAGAACGATTTTGCAAAAGTCGATCCGCCTATCCTAACAGGCAGCTCTGCTGAAGGAACGACTTCCTTGTTTCATACTAAATATTTTGAAGAAGACGCATACCTTTCTCAAAGCGGACAGCTGTATATGGAAGCCGCTGCTATGGCGCTCGGAAAAGTTTATTCATTCGGTCCAACCTTCAGAGCTGAAAAGTCAAAGACCCGCCGCCACTTGATTGAATTTTGGATGATCGAGCCGGAAATGGCGTTTGTCGAGCATGAGGAAAGCCTGGAGATCCAAGAACAGTTCGTCTCTCATGTCGTTCAGTCAGTCCTTGAGCGCTGCAAACAAGAGCTGCAAACCCTAGGACGCGATGTGAGCAAGCTTGAAAACGTAAAAGCACCTTTCCCACGAGTATCGTATGATGATGCGATAAAGATGCTGAAAGAAAAAGGCTATGACGATATCGAATGGGGCGACGACTTTGGGGCACCTCATGAGACGGCGATCGCAGAAAGCTTCGATAAGCCGGTTTTCATCACGAACTATCCGAAGGACATAAAAGCGTTCTACATGAAGCCTCATCCGGAAAGAGATGATGTTGTTCTTTGTGCAGATTTAATTGCGCCAGAAGGCTATGGTGAGATTATCGGGGGCAGCCAGCGAATCGATGACCTTGAACTCATGAAGCAGCGCTACGAGGAGCACGGGCTTACAGATGATGCGTATAAGTGGTATTTAGAGCTCAGACAATACGGCAGTGTTCCGCATTCTGGTTTTGGTCTTGGCCTTGAGCGCACGGTTGCATGGATCTCAGGCGTTGAACACGTTCGCGAAACCATTCCGTTCCCGCGTTTGCTTAACCGTTTGTATCCTTAATAACCAATACAAACAAGCCGTTCCATCATTCATGGGAACGGCTTGTTATTTTTTTGCAGAAATAGATTTCATGTTGTTCCGTCAATTAACCTCATGATTTTATACTAGCGCTTTAACTAGAATGGCAGGAAAAGAATTCACATCGTTCGGCCCTATCCTTGTCGAACGTTATCAGTCAAGTCGTGGTATAATAAAGCTGAGGTGTAAGTCATGAAGAATGAATTATTTGAACGTTGGATGCAGCAGGGGAATGTAACGGTTCCTAAAATGCTGCTCACACATTACAGCCGGATCGGCCTGAGTGAAACGGAGTGTATGCTCATCCTGCAGCTGCATTCGTTTTTAGAGGATGGAAACGTTTTTCCAACTCCTTCAGAGCTGTCAGAGCGTATGACGATCGATGTTAATCAGACGTTGTCATTTATGAGGGTGTTTATTCAAAAAGGGTTCTTGAGCATTCAGTCAATTGAAGATAAAGACCGTGGTGTTTATGCGGAGAAGTACTCGCTTCAGCCACTTTGGAACAGGCTGTTATCTGAATTAGGTGAAGAGCAGCATAATGAGCGCGTTAATGACGTAAAGGACAGGAAAAATAATATATTTGTTATGTTTGAAACAGAGTTCGGCCGTCCTCTCTCTCCGATGGAGATCGAGACGGTGAACATTTGGATGGATGAGGACAATCATCCTTCTGAAATGATTGGAGCTGCTCTTAAGGAAGGCGTTCTTGCCGGCAAGCTGAATTTCAGATACATTGACAGAATCCTATTTGAATGGAAAAAAGCAGGGGTGATAACAGTCGAACAGGCAAGAGTGCACGGTGAAAAATTCCGCACACGCCAGCAAAGAGCTCAGCCGCGGTCGGCAGATTATGCTTCAAAAAAGGACAGTCTATCACTGCCTGCTTATAACTGGCTAGATTCATAAGCCGGGACACGACATATGTCCCGTCTTATTTTTTATGAATAAATGCTTACGAGGAGATGATTTGGTTTGCTCAACAAATCCCAAATAGCGTTCTGTTTAGAAGAAATGGAAAAAATGTTTCCCGATGCTCACTGTGAGCTTCACCATAGCAACCCGTTTGAATTGACGATTGCCGTGCTTCTGTCCGCGCAGTGTACAGACGCACTCGTCAACAAAGTAACACCTGGTCTATTTGCTAAGTATAAAACTCCGCAGGATTATTTGAACGTGTCTCTTGAAGAGCTTCAGGATGATATCCGGCGTATTGGCCTCTACCGCAACAAAGCGAAAAACATACAAAAGCTTTCCGCTCTTTTGATCAACGAATATGGCAACAAGATTCCTGAAGACAGAGATGAACTGACAAAGCTTCCTGGAGTTGGAAGAAAGACCGCGAATGTTGTGGTGAGCGTAGCATTCGGCATCCCGGCCATCGCGGTGGATACGCATGTTGAACGCGTGTCTAAACGCCTTGGAATATGCAAATGGAAGGATTCGGTATTGACCGTGGAAGAGACACTCATGAAAAAAATTCCGCAGCATTTATGGAGCGCTACCCATCACCGTCTCATATTTTTTGGACGCTATCACTGCAAAGCCCAAAATCCGAACTGTCTCGAGTGTCCGCTGCTTGAGATATGCCGTGAAGGGAAGAAGCGGATGAAAGGAAGGGTCTGATGGAGAAGATCATCATCCCTGACCATCTTTATCACGCTTCTTTTTTTGATGATTCTGCTATAGTCATTTCGCCACGAACCCCGTTTTTTGATGAAATTCTTTATTTGAACGGGAAGGCTGATTCTCCGTTAGAGAAAGCTAGTCAGAGAATGCAGGAATATTTTGCTGATTTTCACAATGAGTCGGAGATGATCAAAAGCCATTTTAAGTGCAGAAAAGGTGAAAAAGCAAGACTTCATGTGCTTTTTCATTTAAGCCGTCTCGTTACGATGCTGTTTTGGAACGAGAATTTGCTATGTCCGCCTTTGGACGAAATGGAAACAAGGGTGGCGAGACTGAAAAGCAAGCCGCTTAACGCTGCAGAGCGAATTCTGTTTATCATGAAGGCGCCGGGGCAGTTTCAATCCTTTATCCAGCTCCAAGAACTATTTCTTGAATTTGAAAAAAAAGCTGCAGCCAAACCATTCCTTATCAAGGGAGAAGAATGAGGACAAAACCAATCCGCATATGATGAAGCAGAGAGCTGACGTTTAGGAGGGTTCATCATGCAGATTCATGTGGTTAAGCGAGGAGATTCGCTTTGGGAGCTGTCAAGGTTTTACCGGCTGCCATGGCAGGAGATCGCTGTTGTCAACGGTCTTGGTGCCAATGATATCCTCACAGTCGGACAGACTTTATTCATTCCGTCACCATTCGTGTATACGGTGAAGCAGGGAGATACATTTGAGAGCATCTCCGAAAAAATTGGGATATCAGCATCGCAGCTGCAATCAGCCAATCCTGGTGTTCAGCAGCTGATGACCGGACTTCAGCTGAACGTACCGCAGCGACCAAAGCGTACCATCACGACAAACGCTTTTGCGGAACCCACGCCTAAATCACGCGCCAATTTTAAGAACGCGGCAAAAGCGCTAAGCTATATCACCTTGTTCAGTTATGAAGTCAACGAAAAAGGAGAGCTTACTTCTCTTGATGATGAGGCGTTCTTGAAAGAAATCCGAAACGAGAATGTGAGACCTGTGATGGCGATCACCAATATTAAAGGTGGCGAGTTTTCTGAAGAGGTGGGTACAGCGATTTTACGGAGCGAAAAAGTGACGAATACGCTCATAGACAATGTGCTCACAACGATGAAACAAAAAGGGTATACGGGCTTAAGTGTCGATTTTGAGTACCTTGGCAAAAAAAATAAAGAACCGTATAACCAATTTCTGCGCCGTGTGACCGAAAGGATGCATGCTGCTGGGTATGTCGTCATGACTGCACTGGCTCCCAAAATTAAGCGTGACCAAAAAGGCGAATGGTATGAGTCTCATGATTATCGGGCGCATGGGCAGATTGTGGATTATGTTATTCTTATGACTTATGAATGGGGCTACAGCGGTGGGCCGCCGCTTCCAGTCAGTCCTATCACGCAAGTGCGAAAGGTGCTTGATTATGCGGTCAGCGAAATACCGCGAAACAAGATCTTAATGGGAATCAACCTGTATGGATACGACTGGAAGCTTCCTTACAAGAAAGGTAACCCGTTTGCGAAGGCAATGAGCCCTGTTCAGTCCGTTCAGCTTGCGGGAAAAAGGAAAGCCGCCATCCAGTATGACACAAAAGAACAATCTCCCTATTTTACTTATTATGATAAAGAAAAAAAGCAGCATATCGTGTGGTTTGAAGATCTACGCAGCATGAAAGCGAAATTTGACTTGATCGATGAGTATAAGCTTGCCGGTGCGAGCTTTTGGAATCTGGCTTTCAATTATCCTGTTCTCTGGAACTTTCTTGTGGACCGTTATGACATCAAATATCAGTGAACATAAGCAAAAGGCCCCGCATGTCATGCGGGGCCTTTTGCTTTCGCTTAAATTAGTGAAACTTCAATTGCTATTATTGACTAAAAGGAGGGAAGCCGGGTACGGGTGAGCCTTGTCCGCCATTCCCGCCGTCTCCGCCGTTTCCTTCTCCGCCATCATCATCACCAGGAGGAGTGCCTGGCTCCTGTCCCGGAGGAGGAGTGCCCGGCTCCTGCCCAGGGGGAGGAGTGCCTGGTTCCTGTCCAGGAGGGGGTGTGCCCGGCTCCTGCCCTGGAGGCGGGGTATCCGGCTGTTCTGGCTGTTCCGGCTCGGCAGGTTCTCCAGGAATCGTGATAGAGGTTGTTGCCGGTTCGCTTGCTGTTCCGGTTTCTTCATCAACCGCGATGATCTGGAACGTATAGGAACCGCCCGGTATCACGTTTGGAACATTGAATTTCTTATCTTTGAGTGTAGAAAGCTCCTGCATCGGGCCTTCATCTAAGCTTGCGGACACTTTAAAGACTACACCTTTTTTACCTTTGTAGTTCCATTTTACTTTAATCTGATTTTTCTTTTCCTCGTACTTTGCCTCAAGGCCTTCAATACCTGCAGGCTTTTCATATTCGTCGCTTACTTCTGGAATATTTGCTCCCTTAACAAAGAGCTCGTAGCGTTTCTCTTCATCAGGTGTAAATTCACTCGCGCGTTTTCCGCTTCCTTTTTCAAGCGCGACTTCAATGACGGAAGAAGGTTTCTTAAAATCCGTTCCTTTATGGTTGATCTGACTCATGATGTCGCGGAAAATTTCTTTTGAAAAATGCTGGGTGCGGCCATCGAGATAAAGCGGTTCTTTCGTTTCACCGTCTTTTAATTGTTCATAACCAGTCCAGACAGCAGCTGTATAGGTGGTTGTGTATCCTGCCATCCAGGCATCTTTCGTAGCATCAGACGGCATGCCGGTTTCATTGATCGTCTTTTTGTCAAAGTTTGTTGTTCCGGTCTTGCCAGCCAAATTCAGGGACGGAACGTTCGCTTTCGTGCCTGTACCCCGTGTCATGACATCCTTGAGCATATCTGTAATCATGTATGCGGTATAATCCTTCATCGCTGCTTTTGGTTCAGATTCATTCTTTAGCTCCTCACCGTCAGCAAATACGATCTTTCTAATCGTTGTGGGCTTATTGTAGACGCCTTCGTTTCCAAATGCAGCATACGATCCAGCAAGCTTTAGTGGAGAGATGCCTTTATTAAATCCGCCGATCGCGTATGACGGGAACGCATTATCCAGGTTCATGCCCAGTTTGTTAGCAAAATCGAGTGCTTTATCTTCACCGACTTCTAAAAAGGCACGGACAGCTGTCGTATTTTTCGACTCGACAAGCGCTTGCCTCATGGAAATATCGCCTACGTTACGGTCGTTGTAGTTATTGATCGTCGCGCCGTTCACTTCAACGGGAGTATCTTTCAGGATATAACCGGTATTCCATTGAAAGTTTTCGATTGCTGGCCCATAATCAAGCACTGGCTTGATCGTTGAGCCGGGCTGGCGCTCGATGCCTGAAGCGAAATACGAGCTCATCTTGACGCCGCGTCCGCTGCCGACAGCCCGGATCGCACCTGTTTGTGTGTCGATCAGTGTCACACCAGACTGCAGATGCTTATTCTCACCCTCGAGCTTGTTCTTTAAGACGGTTTCCGTCGCTTCCTGTGCTTTCGGGTCCAAGTTCGTATAGATCTTCAAGCCATCTGTGAACACGTTGACGTCTTCCATGCCTTCCATTTTTTCGATCTCTTTTGCCACTTGAGCAAGGTACGCGTCATATTTTGATGCTTCTTGAACTTTACCTTCTCTTAATGATTCTTTAACAGGTATATTTTTAGCTTTTTGTGCTTCTTCCTTTGTGATCAGCCCATGCTTTTCCATCAAAGAGAGAACAACATTGCGGCGCTGTTCGGCTTGTTCAGGATTTTCGAACGGGTTGTATGTGGAAGGAGCCTTTGGAAGTCCAGCGAGCAGCGCCGCTTCATGGACTTCGAGCTCGTCAAGCTCTTTATCGAAATAGACTTTAGATGCTGTTGCGACGCCCCAAGCACCTTGGCCGAAAAAGATTTTGTTCAAATACATCTCTAGAATCTGATCTTTAGAATATTTTTGTTCAAGCTGGATCGCTAAATATGCTTCTCTGATTTTTCTTGTCAGTGATTTTTCATCTGTCAGCAGTGTGTTCTTCACAACCTGCTGTGTGATCGTACTTGCCCCTTCAGCACCGAATCCTTCCTTCACGTTCGCGAGTGTCGCACCGAAAAGGCGGCGTATATCCACTCCAAAGTGCTTTCGAAAACGGACATCCTCGGTCGCGATAAAAGCATTTTGAACTTGAGGAGGGACTTCATTAATTTTAACTTTTATCCTTTTCTCGCTTCCAGAGAACATGGACACTTCCTCGCCGTTCATATCGTAGATCTTCGACGATACAGGTGTCTCGAGTTTCTTCGGATCGAGCTTAGGAGAAGTGGCAGCTATGGCACCTACAGTAAGTACAGACAGCAGCCCGAATATGAGTACAGCGGCAATCGCTGTTCGTTTCCAGTTAACCGTTCTTTTCTTTTTCTTGGCCGGTTTGGAGTCTTGCAGAGATTTTCTGCGTTCCTGCCGGCTTTGATAATCCTTTGACATATGATACCAACCTTTCAGCAATCTAAACAAAATAGTACATTATGATTATTCGTCAAACGTGCCGTCTTTATGAACCGATAGACGTAAAATACAAGGCATCCACAGCTTTCAAGTAATGAATCCTTGGTGAAAGGGAGAGCGGGAGGGCCATTCCGCAGCTGGCAATCTCACTTAGCAAAATGGACTTTCGTCCTTTATAGCCTGATTTAAAGTATGGAAACAAATACGATGCATCTAGCAAAAACGTTTCATCGATGAGGGAGAAGCGCAGGATCACAAACGCGATTCCTCCTTGTTTTTGAACGGCTTCCATATGGCTGATCTGATGGACGTGAAAGTTCTTCAGAGGGAAGCTGCTCTTGTTCTTCGTCTCCTTCGCCTCAAAATCAATATGTCTTCCTTTATATACGCCGTTATAGTCTGTCGTAGAAGCGGTTTTGAAATAAGCTTCCTGGATGACGGCAGCGGATCGCTTCGGATAATGAACGGAGACGATCTGCACAGGCGTCGGTTTTTTATGGATAACAGCTAGCCCCTTTGCCAGATAGAATTCATTGCTCTGATTGATGTCTTCTTCTAGTGTCATTCCGCGTTTGCCGTATTCTGTTTTCGTCTGCGGCGATGATTTTTGTGGAGCGGATTGTACCGTTTTTCTGCCGTTTGGATAATGAAACATGACGTATCAACCCCTTTTCAAGTCAAACAAAAAGCGGCTATGCAGGCAAAGTTGACGGCATAGCCGGAAGGGCTCTTATACTGATAATATTTTTTTTAGCTCTTCTTCTTGAAAGCCCATTACGACTTCTTTTTTGCCTTCCGTCTCGATCAGTGTTACCGGCGTCGCGCTGGCACCCAGCTTGATCACTTCATCCATGTACCCTGGATTTTGCCTGATATCACGCTCTTCAAACGCTATATTGTTTGATTTCAGCCATTCTTTTTCCGCGAAGCACGGAGGACATGTTTGCTGAGTATAAATGATGACTTTATAATCCATTCTTTTTTCCTCCTTTTACTGGAAGAGATTACATAATCAAAGAATAGTTTACCGTTTTTTTTAGCTTCTTACAAATATTTTAATAAGATCCGAGATAGGCTAAAGCTACAAGTACAACAGGCAAAGGAGGAGGATGAGTGTGACCATAAACGAACAAACAGTCTATCACGATATTATAAATAGGACAGATAAGGGAAATAAAGATAATATTTCACGTACCGTACATTATGAACGATTTTACTTTGAACATCCAGAAATAAAATGGGCGTTCTTAGCTGGAATGGTCTCACGAAATGCAGGCTATAGCATGACAGACCTAAAGGGCGAGTGGCTAAAAAGAGCATTGGGACAGAGAGAGAGAAGCCTTCTTTTTTATACGTATGAACGGGCGAACTGGCTGATCTTCCAAGATGCGTATCCGCAGCTGCTTCTATATGAATGGCAGAAAAAGACGGGCAGGGATTGGTTTCATCTATTGCCTTCCTTTCATGGTTCTGCTTTTATGATGAAAGAATGGCGCAGGTTTACATCATGCAAAGATGGAGAAAGGCTGTATGTAAGCCAAATCATCAATGAACAAAATGTCATACAGCAACCGGTACTCACACACCCGGTATACAGGCGGCGCGTGTTTCTTTCGCTGCCGTTCAGGCTGCAAAACTGGCTTCATTACAGTACGGTGCTCTTTCCTACTGTAGACGGGAAACTGTATGGGTTTTCTGTTCACGGTTTCCGAAAATTGAGCAACAGGGTGCTGCTGGGCAAGAAACTGGCTAGCTTGCTTTTCGACTCACAGTATTCAGCCAGCTTCCGCCAGTTTGCAGCAGAAGTGATGCCGACTGGATCAAGGCACGACTATGAACAGTTCGTTTATCCTAAAAAAATTTGTGAATCACCGATGCTCCGGAGGGTGTATCCGTTCATCCAGCATCATCGAAGCGATAAAACAGACTGGAGCAAGAGATCATCTGTAAACCCTTCTTGGTTTTGCCCTGTTCATCAAGAAACAACAGAGATGACAGAATGGTACAAACAAAAGCAGCGTCAGCTCAAGGCAGGCATTTTACTGAAAGAAATTCTACTAAAGAAATAGCCAGCCTATCCAAAGGCTGGCCACTTTTCGCGAAATATTACGTGGAAGGCTGGTTAGGGCCGTTTAGTTTCTTATCGCCATATCCCTTTTCTTCCGTTGAGTTTTTCTGCTGTTTTTGTTCGGTTCTTTCCTGCTGAAGACTGTCACTGTTTGGTTTGTGTTCCATTGGTCACACCTCCTATTGGTTGATTGTAGTTTCACTAATTCACTCTTTTTCTATACAGAATGCTGTCGAAATGCCAAACGGAGGTGTATCCTCACTTCTTTTGCCGAAACAATACTAGTTTTGTCACCACTGGAGGAAAGCAAGAGTGTCCGCAGAATTGATTAGGCAAGATACCAGGGGAGGGATTCAGATGGAAATGATATTGAAAACGAAAAGCGTGTCAGAGGAACTTGGCGTGAACCCAACAACAGTGCAGCGGTGGGTCAGGCATTTCAATATGGATCTGAAGAAAAACGACCATGGACATTATTTATTCACAGAACAAGATATCCAGGAATTAAAGGAAATTAAAGGAAAGCTCGACAGCGGACTATTGATCGGTGACATCCAGCTTTCACAGAGTGCAAAGCCTGCCCGTTCGAAATGGGAAGGTGATGATTCCGGAATCGAGATGAAGTTTGATGCCCTTCTCGCACGGATAGATACGTTAGAGAAAAAACTAGAAGAAAAAGCGGACAGCGTCGTTTCCTACCAAATCTTGCAGCATGCAGGAGAAATGGAGGAGATGGTGAAGCGTCTCGCTGCGATTGAAGCCCGTCTAGAAGATGCAGAAGTTAGTTTGCTGAAAATGCCTGTGAGGCAAGAGAAAATCATTCACTCAGAAAAAACGCGGAAAAATTGGTTTGTCAGCTTATTCACTCTATAAACATAAATAGAATTTTCAATACCCGAAAAAAGTGCTCCGGCACTTTTTTTACTTTGAAATTTTAAATGTATAACAGGGAAGGAACTCGACAATTTCAAAAAGTTAATAAGTAAAGTATCGGTCAACCAGGGCTGATGAACGCGGAAAATATCACGTTTCTGAATAGTTGCTTTCATTTGGAAAAAAGTTTACTTCACTTGAAAGAACACTGATTATGTCATGCTAACATGATCGAACGAAAAATGGCAACTGTTCGGATAGCAGTAATGCACGCCATCCTGCCATTTGGGCTTATTTATGTTACGATAAGCAGCGGAGGGAATACTAATGAACGATACATTGCTGCAAAAAACGAATAATCTGATTGATCTTCTATACGAAGCGAAGGAGAAATTCGAGTCAAGAGGAGATCGTGTACCAGACTTTTTTACAGAAGTTAAGCCGTTCGCCGATAAAGTGAAAGACGAATGCGACGCATGGCTGCCGCTGGCAGAAGCGTTCGCGGCAAGAACGAGGGCGAACTACATCCATCCTTCACAGTTAACGGCTGCGGCAGAGAACATTCAGTCACTCAGCATCTATGCTTTGCAGCCAGATATGAGGGAACGCCGTTTTAAGGAACTTCTTTCATCGGTCGATTATGTGCTTCACCAGCTAAAGACTGGATTAACAGAATCTGCCCGTCAATAAAATTTCACGTACCGTATATAAAAAGTAAAAATTAAAGTGAGTGAACAAGATGTTTCATCCAAGTGTTTATGATAATCTAAAGGTTGTGCTTGAGGGAGCGGTTTATGATGCTGACTTTGAAGAAAAGATCATCATAACAGGACGCGAAGATTTACTTGATATGGCTTCGGCTGCAAGAAAATACAAGGTGAGTTTTTCTTTGAAGAATGGATCCCATGATATGACAGGCTACGTTTCCATTTCCAGTAGCTTGGAAGATTTGTATCAAGAAAAAATAAATGATTTGCCAGAAAAAGCTGGATGTTCGTTCGAATATGGGTTAACACTTTCTGTCATGGACATTGACGAAGATTGTCTATCTATTCAACATATACTTGCACCCGTTTACGGCCTAGATGCACATGTTCAGCAGGATCTGTTATACCAGTTCGGCAAACCGCGCGGATCATATGAAAACAGGGTAAGAATCGCATATAACCAGCCAATGTGCGAAAATGACATACCGTTTCTGGAAGAATCCCTTCCAATTTTTATTAAAGTAATGGCCGAGATACAAAAGAGATGAAGGAGCAATATTAATGAATGATATGAATCAATTTCCCGTATACATACAGCAAGCATGGGAGAAAGCAGGTTTTGGCGAACCTACTGCTGTTCAAAAGGAAGTGTTTGGTTCAATCGGTAATCACCAAGATATGATTATCGAGTCACCGACAGGTACAGGCAAAACACTAGCCTATCTTCTGCCAGCTTTATTGAACGTATCAGCTGACGTGCATAACGCTCAGCTCGTTATCTTAGCACCGACTCGCGAGCTCGCGATGCAAATTTATGAAGTATGCCAGCAATTCACTGCTGGCAGCGGATTAACAGGAGCTTCATTGATCGGGGGAGCCAACCTTCAGCGCCAGCTTGATAAACTGAAGAAAAAACCGCAATATATCGTCGGAACGCCAGGACGTGTGAGAGAAATTCTTCAGCTTAAAAAGCTGAAAATGCAAGATGTAAAAACCATTGTTGTAGATGAAGCGGATTCAATAGTAGAATCTGGCTTAAAGGGTGAAATTGAACAGATCATTAAATCAACCTTTAAAGAAAGACAGCTTATGTTTGTTTCTGCAACAATAACGAATAAAGCAGAAGAATGGGCAAAAAGTGCAACTCAAAATGCGCAAGTGATCAGAGTAAAAAAAGATCAGCTCCCAGAGTCTGATGTGACTCATTTTTATATGGTCAGCGAGATGAGGGATAAAGCGGAGGCACTTAGAAAAATTATTAAAAACATTTCGCCGCTTAAAGCCATCGTGTTTGTTAATGGGAGCACGCGTTTGGATGAAGTGGCTGCAAAACTCGAATATAGAGGGGCATCCATTGGTGTGCTGGCAGGGAATTCGTCTAAAGAAGAGCGCCAGAAGGTGATGAGAGAGTTCCGAAGTGATAAAGTTCCTGTTCTTATGACAACAGATGTTGCCGCAAGAGGACTTGATGTGTCTGACGTGACACATGTTATCCATTATGATCAGCCAGAAGATGATCAAATTTATGTGCATCGTTCCGGACGGACTGGCCGTATGGGTAAAAGCGGAGCCGTTATCTCGCTTGTAACGAAAAATGAAGAATTCATTGTGAAGAAATGGGCACAAAAATTGAATCTTCATCTTGAAAAAAAATCGATCATTGCTGGTGAAATCACGAATCGAGGCTCTATAAAATCTCATTCGTCGACCAAAGACAGCCATGCTAAAAAGCATCCTGCAGCAAACAGATCTGTGGCAAATCACAATAAAAGAAGTGAAAAGAATGACAGAAATCAACGAAGTTAAGCAATGGATTGAACCTTTAATACATTTATCCAACACATCAGCCGATGTTTTTATACAAGAGGAAAACCAAAACGGCCGGCGCATTGGTGGTATGTACAGTATGGATACTCATACGGTCACCCTGTACCAAAAAGAAATCTATAGCCAGGCAATGGAATTCTTTCCCGAACAAGATAGATTTCGTGATTATGTAAGGATCATTTGCGCCCATGAATTAGGTCATGCCAATGATCCATATCTAACCATCCTCGCTTACAGGCTGGATAAGGAGCGAGATTTTTTAAAAAGAAAAAAAATTGAGCTTCTGATTGAAGTGCAAGCATGGAAATATGCGAAGATAATCTTAACTGGATTGGTTCCATCAGCCGTCTTCCGTAAAGTTAGAAAAGAATCACTTTTTCATTATTATGAGACCATTGATCAATTACTCAAGAATCAGGCTGCCTGATAAAGGTTTATTTCTATAAGTGCAGAACATGTTTAGCATGGAGGGATCTGTAAATGAATGAACAGTATTTTATTTATCAGCTGAAGCCCGTTAGAGAGAATCTCATGGTCCATCAAACGGTAGAAGAACAAAGCATATTAGAGTCCCATTTTTTTTATTTAAAGAGCTTGAAGAATGAACATAAACTGCTCCTTGCCGGTCCTTGCCTTGACGCGGCATTTGGCATCGTCATTTTACAGGGGCTGTGTGAGGAAGAAGCGCATAACGTGATGCAAAATGATCCTGCCGTTTACGAAAAGATCATGACAGCAGAGCTTCACCCGTTTCGAGTGTCTTTGCTTCATGAAAGCGTAAAGAAGTAAAAAAACAGCCGCCGGCTGTTTTTTTTTTGGTGAAAGTCAGGTTTGTTTTGCAGATTATTTTTTAAAGAGCTGAACCCAAGCGCCCTGATAGTATCCGACACCGATCGAATCATAAGACGAGCTTAAAATGTTTTCACGATGGCCTTGGCTGTTCATCCAATCCTTCATTACTTCTGCAGCAGACGGTTGTCCTTTCGCGATGTTTTCTCCGGCTGCTGTGTAAGGGACACCGAAGCGTTTCATCATGTCAAACGGTGAACCGTAGACAGGCGAAGTGTGAGAAAAGTAGTTTTGCTGAATCATATCCTTCGCCTTTACAAGAGCGACAGAACTCAATTCTTCATTCAGAGCCAATGCCGGAAGCCCTGCGTTCTGGCGTTCTTTATTAACTAGTGCTGCTACTTCTTTTGCCTTTGCACTGATGCTGTCAGATGATGGTGGTGCTGTTTGTGGTGCTGGCTGTTTCGCAGGAGCAGGAGCCTTATCAGGAGAAGGCTGTGCTTTTTTTGCAGATGAAGGGACATCCACAAGCTGTCCTGGAAAAATTACGTTTTCGTTGGTAATCTGAGGGTTTGCGGCTTTCAAAATAGCGTAAGAAACACCCGTTTTCAAGGAAATCTCAAACAGTCTGTCTCCTTGTTTGACCTTATATTGCTTTGGGAATGATGGTACAAAGACGGTTTGGCCAGGATATAGGCACGAGCTGTCTAGCGTGTTTAAGCTTTCTAATGCATGAACAGTGGTATTATTTTTTTGAGCAATGCTGAAAAGGCTTTCACCTGATTGCACAGTATGAGGTTCTGCTGCGAAAGAAGCGGAACTTGTCATCAATAAGGCAGCTAATGTAAAGGCAGTCGTTTTGATTTTCATGTTCTCCTCCTGTGATATGGTTTAGCTGACTTTCACTATTTAAATATTCACACAGTTTCGTGTGTGAAACAACTGGGAATGCCATGTAATTATTGTCATTTAATGTATGAAGGGATAGGGGGGGTACTATGCTTCAGGCTGCGTTATGGGGAGCTGTGGCCGGTTCGGCTGTCCTATTGGGAGCCGTTGCAGGCGTTACGATGAACATGCCGAAAAAGTGGATCGCATGGATAATGGCATTTGGAACAGGGGTGCTTATTGGGGCAGTATCATTCGAGCTACTGACAGAAGCGGCAGAACAAAGCAGTTTGAAGATTGCAGCTGCCGGATTTTTATCAGGCGCAGCAATTTTCACCTTAATGGATTATATCCTTTCCCGCTCTGGAGGCCATGATAGGAAACGCTCTCGCTCTAAAGCTGTAAAAGGAACAGGAATGGCGATATTCGCAGGCACCGTCTTAGATGCCATTCCCGAATCTGTATTGATTGGCGCTAGTTTGATCGAACAAAGCAAAGTGAGCTGGCTGCTAGTTGCGGCAATTTTCTTAAGCAATTTTCCTGAAGGTCTCTCTAGTTCCGTCGGCCTAATAAAAGAAGGCTATTCAAAACGAAAGGTAATGGTGATGTGGAGTGCGGTTCTGCTGCTTTCTTCTATTGCTTCCTTCTGTGGATATGCGTTTTTGCAGGGAGCATCGGTCTCCTACATTTCAATAATCGGAGCATTTGCCGGCGGTGGTATCATGGCGATGGTTTCATCAACCATGCTGCCTGAAGCACATGAGGACGGCGGCGCTGTCATCGGGTTTATTTCCTCCGCTGGACTGCTGACATCTTTGCTGCTCACACATTTTTCATAAAAGGAAAAAGAGAGAACCACGCTTTGCGTGCTGCTCTCTTTTTTTGTATAATGTGATAGTTGAAAATGATATGCGGTATAGACAGGGTGAATTGTACATGTATGAAGTATTGCTTTTCTATAAATATGTGAAAATAGACGATCCGTCAGCATTTAAGGAGGAACATGTCCAAGCATGCAAGGAGCTTGGCATAGTAGGACGCATCATCGTGGCAGAAGAGGGATTAAACGGAACGGTTTCCGGAGCACCTGAACAAACGAATGCATATATGGCACTGCTTCAAAGCGACGAACGTTTTAGCGACATGATCTTCAAGGTTGAGAGCAGTGCAGTACAGGCTTTCAAAAAAATTAAAATCAAAGTAAAGCCTGAAATAGTTAATTTCAATTTGGCTGATGATGTGAACCCTAATGAAACGACAGGAACTCATTTATCTCCAAAAGAATGGTTAGAAGCGATGCAGCAGGAAGATGTTGTTATACTGGATGCGCGCAATACGTATGAGTACGATTTAGGGCATTTTAAAAACGCGATTCGTCCTGACATTGAAACTTTTCGTGAATTGCCGGATTGGATCCGGAATAATTTCAGCCAATATAAGGAGAAGAAAGTTCTTACCTATTGCACGGGTGGCATTCGATGCGAGAAATTTTCAGGATTTCTAGTGAAGGAAGGATTTAAGGATGTTTCCCAGCTTGATGGAGGCATTATCACATACGGCTATGATCCGGAGGTTAAGGGAAAGCTTTGGGATGGCAAATGCTATGTGTTTGATGAACGCATCTCCGTTCCAGTTAACCGAACGGGCGAAGCAGTAATCGTCGGTACATGCTGCCACTGCGGTGATCCAGAAGAGCGGTATGTCAAATGCGGCAATCCAGAATGCAACAAACATCTGTTAATGTGTGAAAATTGCGAACAAAAGGAAAAGCGGTCCTGCAGCAAGGGATGCGCGGAACATCCAAGAAACAGGTATGTGATGGAAAACTCTCTTCTTTAGGGAGTTTTTTTCTTTTGAAAAACGTATACTGGTCTTGATAAGGAATAAAGGGGGGGCTTATGACGAAAAAAAGGAAGAATCTTTACATGCTGCTGTCTGTTGTTGTATTTTTGTGTGCAAGCTCTTTTTCAAAATAGAAATAATAGGCCGTGCAGACATGTATGCAAGAAATGACATCATACACCTTAGAACTGAAAGAGTGACGAATGCCATTTATCCTTTCAGCCAGCTAGGTTCAATAATCGTTATGAAAGGTGTATTCCTTTTTACAACAGCGGTGCTGCTTATGAAGAAACAACGGCTATTAGCTGTATGGATGCTTGGAAATATTGCAGCCAGCTATGCTTTAATCACACTTCTAAAGACGGTTTATGCACGTCCGCGCCCTGTTGGCGGCAGGCTGATCGAGGCGGATGGGTTTAATTTTCCAAGCGGCAATGCGTTTATTTGAACAGCTTTTTATTTGATGGTCTTCTATTATGCATCATTATGGCTAAAAAAGAAATATATTATGGCTTGCGGCAACACGGTTGTGATTCTTTTAAGTGCCAGCAGGATCTATTTGGGTGTGCATTATTCACTAGACATAGTAGGAGGTTTTGCAGCCGGTACGTTTTTGTTTTGGGTCGTCCATGCAGGTGTTAACCGGTCGCAAAAAAACAGCTTAACACTGATCGGCATGTTGACGTTTAGCTGGTCAGGGATGGTATAATGAAACCGGATCCAATAGAAAGGCGTGCTGCAGATGCTTGAAATCGTGTTTCCTGAAAATAAACTAGAATACATACCAGCCTTCATTACGCTGGCTATTTTTACTTATTTTGCGTATCGAACCGTTTTATTCTTTCAAAAACATCATAATAAAGAGATAAAAAAAGCAGAAGCGCTCGAACAAGAGCTAAAAACTGCATCGTGGAACGAAAAACCCTCTAGCCGCTAAACTCCCTTAAACAGGGAGTTTTTTGCATTTGTGAAATATAGATTTATAAGGAAAATAGACAACTAAAAAAATATTTTTCAATGATGAATAAAGTATATGTGTTTAATCTCATACTAGTTTTACGGAATACAAAATTCCGTACATATCATCTCCCAAAGGAGGGAATTCACATGGCACGTAACAACAGCAACCAAATCGTTGTTCCTGGAGCTGAAGGTGCACTTCAAGCTATGAAGCAAGAAATCGCTTCTGAGTTTGGTGTACAGCTTGGACCGGACACAACTTCCCGTGCAAACGGATCTGTAGGTGGCGAAATTACGAAGCGTCTTGTAGCTCAAGCGCTTGGCGGACTTCGCCGTTAATTCAAGACCTCCTTGTAAGAAACCCGGCTGCTAATGCCGGGTTTTTTCTATATGTCTGACATCTTTTCATGAGGTACGGTACACCGGCAGCAAATGGTATGTTAATCGCTATTCAAAAAATGCTATAATGTAAGCGTTATCACAGGCGAATCAGAATAGGAGTGAAAAGGATGAAAGAAAACAGCAAGGAGCAGCTTAACGCACGCAGCACGTCTGAGAGCGGCATACATACAGATTTCACCAACAATATGACGTATAGTGAATATTTACAGCTCGACCGCATCTTATCTAGTCAGAACCGGCTGTCAGGTCACCATGATGAAATGCTGTTTATCGTCATCCACCAAGTATCAGAGCTCTGGATGAAGCTGATCATACACGAGCTTGATTCTGCCGTTTCATCTGTCCGGTCAGGCAATCTCGCTGCGGCATTTAAGATGCTCGCACGTGTGTCCAAGATACAGCAGCAGATTAAAGAGTCGTGGGATGTTCTATCCACTCTGACTCCGTCTGAATATATGCAGTTCCGTGACAAACTCGGTCAGTCTTCAGGTTTTCAGTCATATCAGTACAGGCTGATCGAATTCATGTTAGGTTATAAGACCCCTCATATACTAACGATCTATAAAAAAGATCCGGATTTGCATCATATTCTCTTAAAGGCGCTGCATTCACCAGGCTTGTATGATGCTGCAATAGAAGCACTGTCAAAAGCAGGCCTTACCATTGATCCGGATGTGCTGAACCGCGATTTTACACAGCCCTACAAGCCGCACGAAACAGTGGAGGCTGCTTGGCTTGAAGTGTATCGCAATGTAGAGCGCTACTGGGACTTATATGAACTAGGGGAAAAGCTTGTTGACATCGAGGATTGGCTCCAGCAATGGCGCTTCCGCCATATGAAAACAGTGGAGAGAATCATCGGCTTTAAAACAGGAACAGGCGGATCATCAGGTGTAAACTATTTAAAAAAAGTGCTTGATCAGCGTTTTTTTCCAGAACTCTGGGATCTGCGCACGAAAATTTAAGCAAAGTATTATAGTGGCTCATGTAGGCGAACTAATCAAACCTAGGGGTGTGTGATGGGGAGAAAAATAGTATGGGCACTAATACTTTTAGCTTGTTTTGCAGCTGTCAGCACGTATGCAACCAATAAAAACATAGCAGAAAAAACAGATACAGATTCTCAGAAGATGAAATATGATGCCGAGATGATCCTATTTAAAGGGGAGAACGATTATTGGGAAGCGAGTATGACTGAAAGCGAAGACGCAGCATTATATATGTTCTCACTCAAGAGCAAGGAACCAGATGATAACCCGGATGCTCTGACATTTTCACTGTCTCATTCTGTTCAATCTTTTGCCGAATACACATTAAAGGCCGCTCCGTTTCCTTCAAGATTATCGTTCGCGGTGAGCAAAAAAGGTATAGAAATAAACCAGCCTGTTATCGTAAAGATTACAGGCAAACATACGTCGCAATATTTTCAGATGCATTATGTAAAGTGAGAAAACTCCGTATAAAAGGGTTATCATGTTGAAAGAAGCCATTTTGTCTGACATATGTCCAGGCACGATGGTTTTTTCTATTTCACTGTTCAGCAAGACGAATTGTGAAATAAGTTGTGACGGAACGAAAGATGGCCGAGGACCATCTTAATGGATATCCCAAACACATCTGCGCGAAGCTATAGGTTTCACATCGAACGTTTATTCGTTAAAATAAACGTAGAGGTGAGAATCATGTTCGGAAAGAAATCAATGCAGGATCTGCTTGAAGTATTAAAAGAGGATATATCCATAAATCAGCAAATTGTATATTGGAAAACAATTGAACCAAAAGAGGCGGTTACAGTGCCGTTTCCTGAGCATCTGCATCCCTTTATTGCGCGTACGTTAAACAACCGAGGAATAAGCTCATTATACAAGCATCAGCTGTCTGCTTACGAGGCAGCGGCGCGAAAGGAAAGCATTGTTGCCGTCACACCAACTGCCAGCGGTAAGACCCTGTGCTATAACCTTCCTGTGCTTCAAGAAATGGCTCACAACCCGAACAGCCGTGCGCTGTATTTATTTCCAACAAAAGCGCTCGCACAGGATCAGAAAGCAGAGATAAATGAGCTTATCGACGAGATCGGGCTGAACATCAAAAGCTATACGTATGATGGAGACACTCCGGCAAACATCCGGCAGGTCGTACGAAAGGCCGGCAACATTGTCATGACCAACCCAGACATGCTTCATGCAGCTGTTCTGCCACATCATACTAAATGGGTTTCACTGTTTGAGAATCTTACGCATGTGGTGATCGATGAGCTGCATACATACAGAGGTGTGTTCGGCAGCCATGTAGCGAATGTCATAAGACGCCTGAGAAGGATATGCCGCTTTTACGGCAGTGATCCCGTGTTTATCTGCACGTCTGCGACAATTGCGAACCCGAAAGAGCTAGCGGAAGAATTGACTGGAAGCCCTATGACCTTGATCAACAACAACGGTGCACCGGCGGGGAAGAAGCATTTTATTTTCTACAATCCGCCCGTGGTGAACAAACCATTGAACGTTAGAAAAAGCGCAACACTGGAAGCGCGTAATCTTGCTGCCCTTTTTTTAAAAAACCATATACAGACCATCGTCTTCGCACGTTCACGTGTGCGTGTCGAGATTCTTCTCACTTATTTACAGGAGCTTGTCAAAAAAGAGTTCGGAATGAAATCGATACAAGGGTATCGCGGCGGCTACTTGCCAAAGCAACGCAGAGTGATTGAAAAAGGATTGCGAAACGGTGAGATCATGGGCGTCGTAAGCACGAATGCACTTGAGCTTGGTGTGGATATCGGTCAGCTGCATGCCTGTATTCTTACCGGCTACCCAGGCTCGATCGCAAGTGCCTGGCAGCAGGCTGGACGTGCGGGCCGCCGTCAAGATGAGTCTGTCGTCATCATGGTAGCCAGTTCGTCGCCGCTCGACCAGTATGTCATTCAAAATCCGGAATATTTCTTTGACCGTTCCCCAGAATCAGCACGTATTAATCCTGATAACTTGATCATTCTTGTTGATCATCTGAAATGTGCAGCATATGAACTGCCATTTAAAGAAGGCGATTTGTTCGGCAATCAAGAAGTAACCGACGTCCTTGAATTTTTAGTGGATGAACAAGTGCTTCATCGGAGAGGAAAACAGTTCTTCTGGATGAACGATGCCTTTCCAGCTCATAACATTTCTCTCCGATCTGCTTCACAGGAAAACGTGGTGATCATAGATACAACGGATGCTGCGAACGTGAAGGTGATCGGAGAAATGGACCGCTTCAGCTCCATGACCTTGCTGCATGAGGAAGCGATTTATCTTCATCAAGGCGTGCAGTATCAGGTAGAGAAGCTGGATTATGAAGAAAAAAAGGCGTATATACGTGAAGTCGATGTGGATTATTTTACAGATGCGAACTTAGCAGTGTCTCTTAATGTGCTGGAAGTCGATAAACAAAATCAAGGCGAGTTTGCCTCGATTGGCTATGGTGATGTCATGGCGGTCGCTAAAGCCACGATATTTAAGAAAATCAAGTTTGAAAGCCATGAAAATATCGGTTCTGGCCCTATCTATCTGCCGGAAGAAGAATTGCATACGTCATCCACTTGGCTTGAATTTGAACACATCGGTGAGAACCGTGAGCAAATGGAAGCCGGACTGATTGGCATCACCAACGTGCTGAAGCATGTTGCTCCGCTATTTGTAATGTGTGATGCTTCCGATCTTCATGTTGTGCCGCAGGTCAAAGCCCTTCATTCAGAAAAACCGACCATCTTTATTTATGACAGCTATCCTGGCGGAATTGGTTTGAGTGAAAAGATTTACGAAAACTGGAGTACGGTGCTCGATGAGTCACTGCACGTCATTGAACGATGTCCTTGTGAGAATGGCTGTCCGTCATGCACCGGCTCTTCAGAAGAAAACACCTTTGCAAAACAAAGCGCACGGTCGCTATTACACCAGTTAAGGAGCTTGATGTTGCATGGCTCTTAAAAAGAAGTTGAACAGGCTCAAAAGACATATGTCTCATGAAAGCCCTATAATAAAGGAACTTGAAACAGCCTCTGCCCCTAACATGGCAGATAAAGTTGCGCACCTGTCATATTGGGAAGAAAACGGGGCAGCTCCTTATTTTTTTGATGAGGATCATTGCATTATAAAAGAACGTGTATTGAGTAAAGAGACAAGCTGGGGAAAGTACAAGTTAGCTGACTTGGAAGAAGTTGTTGAAGAATGGAACAGACAAAAAAGCGCACACCCTCTCTGTGCTGATGGACTTGAGGCGAGTGACCTTATGTTCTTTGATACAGAAACGACAGGACTTAGCGGTGGAGCGGGCAACACGATCTTTATGCTGGGCATGAGCCGTTTGACAGGTGATCATGTAAAGGTGCAGCAGTATTTTCTCCCTCAGCCTGGCTCCGAGATTGCCATGTATCACTATTTTTTGCACCATATTAACGAACTGAAGAATCTTGTGACGTATAACGGAAAATCCTTTGACTGGCCGCAAGTTAAAACGAGGCACACGTTAATACGAGATTATGTCCCGTCATTGCCTGAATTCGGCCATTTTGATCTGTTGCACGGTTCAAGAAGGATTTGGAAAGATACGCTGCCTTCTGTTAAATTAGCGATCGTTGAAAAAGAGATATTGGACGTTAGGCGTGTTGAAGATACGCCAGGGTACTTAGCTCCCATGCTTTATTTTCATTATTTGCAGGAAAAAGACCCCTCCCTTCTGAAAGGAGTTTTTGCTCATAACGAATGGGACGTTCTCTCACTAATGACGCTTTATATTCATTTGTCAAAAATGATCCAAGGACTAACGTATACGACGGGGAAGGAAACATTCGAGACGGGAAGATGGCTGGAATCAGCAGGAGAACTAGATCTGGCTATCGTGAAATACGATGAAGTGATGAAAAGTGACGAAATTCATTTTTATCATGCTGCCACGGGGAAAGCTCGCATCTTAAAAAAGAAAAAGAAGCATGAACAAGCATCCTCATTCTGGGAAAAGGCACTATCCGTATCAGTTTTCAATGAGGAACCTGCCGTAGAGCTTTCTAAATATTATGAGCACCATACAAAGGATACAGAGAAGGCCCTTTACTATGCAAGGGTCGCATTGGAAAAATGGCAAGGCAGACAGCGGATCTTAAAAACTAAAGAATTGAAGGAAAAGGAAGCTTTCTTGATCAGGATTGAGCGGCTTGAAAAACGGATGATGAAAGAGAATGGGTTTGCCATTGTGACAGAATAACCATGACTTCCATAACTGTCAGAAAACGTTCAAAAATGGGTGAATATTTTCTTCTCTTTTTTCGTTTTATTTTGTAGAATGAATGAGGGTTTAGTTGAAATATCGTTGGAAATAAGCTGATGATATTTCCCGGGTGAGCGCAAAATAACCGATGAAATGACAATGCTTTGTTTTCCGTATGGAGTATTCCGTCGCTTGGCGCAATTTGTTGTCGTAATTTCGGTTGTTGCCGCAGCCATTTCTTTGACCATTTTAGGAAATGTGGAGAGATGCCTTGTGAAGCAATGGATTGTTGTCATGTTCTTCGTTGTTCTTGGTTTAACCGTCATGATCGGAAACCAGCTTAGCCATCATACGACATAATACGATTGAAAGACAGATGAGACTGGACATGATGACAGACTCATCTGTTTTTTCATTCCTTTATGATCTATTTCATAATATAAGGAGGCGACTATTGATGCAGACTCTCCTTGTAACCGGGTATAAATCTCACGAGCTTGGCATATTTAAGGAGAACCATGAAGGGGTATATTATATAAAGAAGGCACTGTTATCCAAGCTGTCTGCTTTTGTTGAAGAAGGGCTGGAGTGGGTCATTATCAGCGGGCAAACGGGTGTGGAAATGTGGGCAGCGGAAGTGGTCATCTCTTTAAAAGAACGATTGCCCGAGCTAAAGCTCGCAGTGATCACACCATTCCTAGAGCAAGAAAAGAATTGGAATGAAACAAAACAAGAGCAATACGAGGAAATCCTGATGCAAGCGGATTATGTGGATTCTGTTACGAAGAGGCCTTATGAAAATCCAGGGCAATTGAAAGTGAAGAATGCGTTCCTTGTCGCGAAAACAGAAGGCATGTTGATCTTGTTTGATGAAGAGAAGGAAGGGTCTCCGAAATATTATTTGCAGGCCGCCCGCCAAAAGCAAGAAAGAGGGGAAACGTACGAGATCCATTTCATCACTCCATACGATTTGGAGCTCATTTATCAAGACGAGCAAGAAAGCAAGTACGAAGAATAGTCATTAAAATTGACTTTTTCCTATCTTTTTGAAAAAATATGTTCTAGAATCTTTGTGTGAGGTGAATCACATGAGTGAAAAACGTTTTAACTTAACGGCAAAAGAAATTTTGGAAAAAGACTTCAAACAAGGCTTCCGCGGATACGATCAGGACGAGGTCGATAAATATCTTGATCTGATCATCAAGGACTATGAAAATTTCCAAAAGGAGTACGACAAGCTGCTTCAGGAAAACAACCGCCTGAAAAAAGATGCACAAAACGTCTCCGAGCAGACTCGCCGTATGCCTGCCGCTGTGTCCAGCACGACGACGAACTCCGATATTCTTCAGCGTTTGTCCAACTTAGAGAAGCATGTTTTCGGCAACAAGCTGTTTGATTGATTTCTGTATTTATCCATTTGATTTCTCAACAGACACTTGTTATAATGAATCATGCTTTTACAAGACAACCAAGCAATAACGTTCGGGTAATCGCTACATCTCATAAGAGGTGTAGAGGAAAGTCCATGCTCGCACGGATCTGAGATGACCGTAGTGATCGCGCCTGGCCAAACAATAAGCCAGGGCAGTCTGGTTTCGACTGGGCTGACGGCAGGGAAATCACCTAAGTCACTTGCTGATATGGTGATACGACCTTGAAAGTGCCACAGTGACGTAGTCCTTCCGGAAACGGCAGGAGTGGAACGAGGTAAACCCCGCGAGCGAGAAACCCAAATTATGGTAGGGGAGTTTTTCACAGAGGAACTGAACTTTGTGAAAGGGCGGAAAGGTCAACCTTTCCGGAGATAGATGATTACCACCGGTGTACGAGGCTGATTGCCGTCTGCAGTACTAAGGTACAGAACATGGCTTACAGAACGTTATTGGTCAACTATTGAATGTAAAGTAAGGGGCCCCGGATATTTCAGGGGCTTTTTCTATTTCTGTACATAATGAAAGACTGATAAAGAAACGTTAAGGATTAGATAAGTAAAGGAGCGGAATGATGAGACCATTAAAGTTTATCGCTACCGCAGCGATGGGAATCGAAACACTTGTAGCACGTGAAGCGCGTGACTTAGGTTTTGACAACGTGACAGTCGAGAACGGCAAAATATTTTTCACAGGTGACGAAACAACCCTCGTTAAAGCTAATTTATGGCTTCGCACAGCTGACCGCGTGAAACTCGTTGTCGGCGAGTTCAAGGCAGAAACCTTCGATGAGCTGTTCGAGAAAACTAAAGCTCTTCCTTGGCCAGAATTCATTCCTGAAGATGGGGAGTTTCCTGTTATCGGCCGCTCGGTTAAATCAAAGCTCTTCTCTGTTTCTGATTGTCAGGCGATTGTAAAAAAAGCGGTCGTCGATAATATGAAATCACATTACAATCGAAGCACTTGGTTTCCTGAGGACGGGGCGCTGTACCGCATTGAGGTTTCACTGCTGAAGGATATGGCAACGATCACACTCGATACTTCTGGTACGGGACTGCATAAGCGCGGCTACCGTGAACTGCATAGCGGAGCACCTATTAAAGAAACGATGGCAGCCGCTCTTGTTATGCTCACGAACTGGACGCCGGATAAGCCATTTGTCGATCCGTTCTGCGGTTCGGGAACTCTTCCGATTGAAGCCGCGATGATCGGACAAAATATCGCCCCCGGTGTCAACCGGGAGTTCGCTTCAGAGAACTGGAGCTGGATGGACAAAAAGATTTGGTATAAAGCTGTTGAAGAAGCGAACGATTTGGCAAAATATGACCTTCCATTGGATATTCAAGGGTCGGATATTGATCATAAGATGATTGAACTTTCCATTAACAATGCACGCGAAGCTGGATTTGAAGACTTCCTCTCCTTCAAGCAGATGCGTGTTCGTGATTTTACAACGCGCAAAGACTACGGTTATGTGGTGACCAACCCGCCATACGGTGAGCGTCTTGGAGAACGAGCGGAGGTCGAGCAGATCTACCGTGATATGGGTGAAGTGTTCCGTCATCTTGATACATGGAGTGTCTATGTGATCACATCAAACGAGAAATTTGAACATTTATATGGCAAGACAGCTTCCAAGAAACGCAAGCTATATAACGGTGATTTGAAAACCGATTATTATCAATACTTCGGCCGCCGCCCTGAGAGAAAACGAATGGAGCAAGAATAGTTCTCGTGTGGTCATGGTTTGAACCCATCTTTTTGCGCCCATACTAGTGGCGTGAGGTGAAAATGTATGCATGACCGCTATCAGCATTTAGAATGCGTCGGAAAATCTTTCATTCAGTGTTCAAAATATCTTGATGAACAGCATAAGCTGGACGCTCTCAAAAGAATACAAAACGCGTTTTTCTATGAAATGGGTTGTGAGGAGCGCTATCCCGTCCGCTCGAGCACATCGTATAAATAAACGCAAATGATGTATGAAATTTTTATCCTGCAGAAATGCAGGATTTTTTTTCTTTCTCTCGAATGTTATTAGCGGTATGCTTATAAAGCTATTTGTGAGAGAGGAAGTTTTAGATGACACAGCAAACAACACTATCACTCGAAAAAGAATTTTTAGATTATGTCAAAAAGATGCAGCACTTAAATGAGGCGATCGGACTCATGTACTGGGATCTCCGGACGGGTGCACCCAAAAAAGGCGTGGAGCAGCGATCAGAAATCATCGGTACGCTTTCTGCGGATATGTTTGCCATGAGCACTTCGGATGAGATGAAGTCTTACATCGACAGATTGTCTAAGCCTGAACAAGCTGATCGTCTATCAGACGTAACGAAGAAAACACTTGAAGAGGTTAAAAAAGAATTCGAGCGGAATGCGAAGATCCCGCCAGCTGAATTTAAGGAGTATGTGATTCTTCAGTCAAAAGCAGAAAGCGTCTGGGAAGAAGCGAAGAACAGCTCTGATTTCGCTCTTTTTCAACCATATTTAGAAAAGCTTGTCCAGTTTAACAAGAAATTCATTGAGTATTGGGGATACGAGGGAAATCGATACAATACGCTGCTTGATATGTATGAGCCGGGTGTAACGGTCGATATTCTTGATGAAGTGTTTGCTAAACTAAGAGAGCGCATCGTACCGCTGCTGCAGAAAATAACAGAATCACAAAAGCCTGAAACCTCATTCCTATTCGAACATTTTCCGAAAGACAAGCAAAAAGAATTCAGCCTTCATGTCTTAAAGGACATGGGATATGATTTCGACTCTGGGCGTCTTGATGAGACCGTCCACCCGTTTGCGATCGGGCTCAACCCAGGCGATGTACGTGTGACAACAAAATATATGGAAAATGATTTCCGTACGGCTGTATTTGGTACGATACATGAAGGCGGACATGCATTATACGAACAAAACATCTCAACTGAACTCGTTGGAACACCGCTCGCGACAGGAACTTCAATGGGAATTCACGAATCACAATCCTTGTTCTGGGAAAATTTCGTTGGCCGCCATAAAGGATTTTGGAAGAACCATTACAGCACATTGCAGCAACTAGGAGGCCAGCAGTTCGATAGAGTTGAACTGGATGATTTTTACCGTGCCATTAATATCGTGGAACCTTCCTTTATAAGGATTGAAGCGGATGAAATGACGTATCCGCTGCATATCATGGTTCGTTATGAAATTGAAAAAGGCTTGTTCAACGATGAAATAGAAGTGAAGGATCTGCCGCGAATTTGGAACGAGAAGATGAATGAATACTTAGGCGTCACTCCGAAGAATGATGCGGTAGGAGTCCTGCAGGATGTCCATTGGTCAGGCGGCAGCTTTGGCTATTTCCCTTCCTATGCCCTAGGATACATTTATGCCGCTCAACTGAAAAATGCGATGTTGAAGGATTTGCCAGACTTTGACGAGCTGGTGGAGAGTGGAAACCTGACGCCGATCAAAGAATGGTTCACTGCTCATATTCATCAATTCGGAAAAATGAAAAAGCCGATTGAAATTTTAAATGATGTGACAGGCGAGGGATTAAACCCTGACTACCTGATTGAATATTTTGAGGAAAAATACAGCAGCATCTATTCTTTGAACCGCTGATTTAGGCAATCCTGGGAGTTTTCGGATTACTGTTTGTTTGAGTTGAATGCAGATTGTCCATAACAGGTAGTACATACTCTGTTTTTCCCTGCTTAAATTAGGGAAACAATAGGCTAAAATAGAAGCTCAAACATGGTGAGGAGGCATTATTCATGGAATTGACAAGAGAAGATATTAAGAATGTGCTGAAAACGAAGACCAGGATCGCTGTTGTAGGTCTATCAGATAACCCTGGACGTACATCGTACATGGTAGCAGAATACATGCAAAATGCAGGTTATGACATACTGCCTGTGAACCCTAATATCACTGAGGCTCTAGGAGTGAAAGCTTATTCTTCACTTCAGGAGATCGAAGGCCCGGTTCACATTGTCAATGTCTTCAGGAGGAATGAATTCCTGCCTGAAGTAGCGCGTGAGGCGGCTGCCATTTCAGCTGATGTATTTTGGGCACAGCTCGGACTGAGAAGTGACGAAGCGGCTGCTGTTTTACAGGAAGCTGGGATCCCGTATATTATGAACAAGTGCATTAAAGTTGAACATGCTTTTATCTAAAAGCCAAGCCACCCTGCTTCTAAGGGTGGTTTTCATGTTCTTTGCATAAAAATTTCTCCTGTCAGCGTTTCTGCCTTTGACTAAATGCTGAATAACGCTAGCTGTTTAAGGCTGAATTAAGATTCTGTCAGAGGGATGGCTGATACAAAATTTATAGGCAGTCTCTATTTAAATTGTTAGAGAAGATATACAATGAATGGAGAGACCGCTGGTATAGAAACAAACGTTCTGATATGATGTAACTATTGCATTTTTTTCTTTAGCGTGAAAGGAGCAACACATTTTGGCTGACAAATCATTATTTGATTACAACGATGACTCGATACAGGTGCTGGAGGGCTTAGAAGCCGTCCGAAAAAGGCCAGGCATGTATATTGGCAGCACCGATGCTCGTGGTCTTCACCACCTTGTTTATGAGATCGTCGATAATGCTGTGGACGAAGCATTGGCGGGACACGGTAATGTGATTAGTGTCACTATACATAAAGATAACTCGATATCGGTGAGTGATGAAGGAAGAGGAATGCCCGTAGGGATGCACAAACTGGGTAAACCGACTCCGGAAGTTATCTTCACTGTACTCCATGCCGGCGGCAAGTTTGGCCAGGGCGGCTATAAGACGTCAGGAGGACTTCACGGGGTTGGTGCGTCTGTCGTTAACGCTCTGTCGGAATGGCTGGATGTCACGATCCATCGCGATGGACAAACCTATTTTATGAGGTTTGAGAACGGCGGTAAGCCTGTTACTCCACTTGAAAGGAAAGGATCGACACGCAAAAGCGGTACGACGGTTCATTTCAAACCGGATACAACCATGTTCTCTACTACGAATTACAACTATGAAACGCTGTGTGAGCGACTAAGAGAAGCCGCATTCCTTTTAAAAGGAATGAAGATTGTCATAGAAGACAAACGAAGCGGGGCAAAGGAAGAATTTCAATTTGCAACGGGTATTGAAGCGTTCGTTGATTACCTAAACGAAGACAAGGATACCCTCCATCCGGTTGTAAGCTTTGAAGGAACGGTCAATGAAATTGAAGTGGACTTCGCTTTCCAATACAATGATGCGTATTCAGAAAATGTCTTATCCTTCGTTAACAATGTAAGAACGAAAGACGGCGGCACTCACGAATCGGGAGCCAAGACAGCCATCACCCGCATCATGAACGATTATGCACGCAAAGTGAACCTGTTAAAAGAGCGGGATAAAAACTTAGATGGATCAGACATCCGAGAAGGTTTGACTGCTGTCATCTCGGTACGTATTCCAGAGGAAAAGCTGCAGTTCGAGGGTCAGACTAAAAGCAAGCTCGGAACGAGTGAAGCAAGGTCAAGTGTGGACGCGGTAGTTGCTGGCAAGCTCGCTTATTTTCTTGAGGAAAACCCTACTGTCAGTGAAATGCTGATCCGAAAATCAATCAAAGCGGCACAAGCGCGTGAAGCGGCCAGAAAGGCGCGGGAAGATGCACGCAACGGCAAAAAAACGAAGCGCAAGGATACGATGCTAAGCGGCAAGCTCACTCCTGCTACTTCAAGAAATCCGCAGCGCAATGAACTGTACTTAGTCGAAGGAGATTCTGCTGGCGGCTCAGCGAAACAAGGACGTGACCGTAAATTTCAGGCCATTCTGCCGCTACGCGGTAAAGTCATCAATACCGAAAAAGCCAAGCTCGCTGATATTTTTAAAAACGAAGAGATCAACACGATCATTCATGCGATTGGAGCGGGTGTGGGCACAGACTTTGCGCTCGAAGATATCAATTATGATAAAGTCATCATCATGACCGATGCGGATACAGATGGAGCACACATTCAAGTGCTGCTTCTTACCTTCTTCTACCGCTATATGAAGCCATTGATCGAGAATGGGAAGGTATTTATCGCGCTTCCGCCGCTTTATAAAGTGAGTAAAGGGGCAGGAAAAAAAGAAGTGATCGAGTATGCATGGGATGAAGACGAACTGAAGGTAGCCATGAAAAAGATCGGCAAAGGCTACATCATTCAGCGCTACAAGGGACTTGGAGAAATGAATGCGGATCAGCTATGGGAAACGACGATGGATCCGGATTCCCGCACGTTGATCAAAGTTAGAATCGATGATGCCGCACGAGCAGACAAGCGCGTGTCCGTACTTATGGGCGATAAGGTTGAACCAAGGCGCAAGTGGATAGAAGAGCATGTTGCGTTCGGTCTTGACGAAGAAACGAACATTTTGGATAACGAGAATTTGTCTGCATCAACTGAGGAGGTTTAAGTCGTGTCATTGCTTGAAAAATTTAGAGAACTTCCGTTAGAAGACGTAATCGGCGACCGCTTCGGAAGATATAGTAAATACATTATCCAAGAACGTGCGCTTCCTGACGCACGTGACGGTTTAAAGCCGGTGCAGCGCCGTATTTTATATGCCATGCATCATGAAGGCAACACATCAGATAAGCCTTACCGCAAATCGGCCAAAACGGTCGGTAATGTTATCGGCAACTATCACCCGCATGGTGATAGCTCTGTATATGAAGCGATGGTGCGGATGAGCCAGGATTGGAAAGTGCGAAACGTTCTGATCCAGATGCACGGAAACAACGGAAGTGTAGACGGAGACCCGGCAGCGGCTATGCGTTATACAGAAGCAAGGCTTTCTCCCATCTCATCTGAGCTGCTTCGGGACATTGAAAAGCAAACGGTAGAGTTTATCCCGAACTTTGATGATACAGACGAAGAACCTGTTGTGCTGCCAAGCCGTTATCCGAACTTGCTCGTGAACGGCTCTACAGGCATTTCAGCAGGATATGCAACAGAGATTCCACCCCATCATCTAGGTGAAGTGATTGATGCCTGCATTCTGCAGATGGATCGTCCTGATTGCACATTAGATGAATTGATGAACATCATGAAAGGCCCGGATTTTCCGACTGGCGGTATCGTCCAGGGCGCTGATGGCATTCGCAAAGCCTTCGAAACGGGACGCGGACGAATCATCATCCGCGCTAAAACGGAAATAGAAGAATTGAAGGGCGGACGTCAGCAGATCGTCATTACAGAGATTCCTTATGAAGTGAATAAAGCGAACCTAGTGAAACGCATGGATGAGCTTCGTTTCGATAAAAAGGTGGACGGTGTGTCTGAAGTTCGTGATGAGACAGACCGCACCGGACTCCGCATTGTGATCGAGCTGCGAAAAGACGGCAACGCACAAGGTGTATTGAACTATTATTTTAAGAACACGGACCTTCAAGTCTCATACAATTACAATATGGTTGCCATTCAGAACAAAACACCGAAATTAATGGGTGTCAAACACATCCTCAACGCCTACATCGGGCATCAAAAAGAGGTTGTGACAAGAAGAACAACGTTTGACCTTCGCAAAGCGGAAGAGCGGCAGCACATTGTAGATGGCCTGATCAAAGCGATCTCCATACTGGATGAAGTGATTGAAACAATTCGTGCTTCTAAGGACAAGCGTGATGCGAAAGATAACCTGATCGCGAAATACGAGTTTTCCGAGGCACAAGCAGAAGCGATTGTGACATTGCAGCTATACCGCCTGACAAACACGGATATCACGACGCTCCAAAAGGAAGCAGAAGAATTGAAGATAAAGATTGAAGAGCTACGATCGATTCTAGATAGTGAGAAGAAGCTGCTTTCTGTTATTAAAAAAGAAATGACTGAGATCAAAAAGAAGTATGCCGATCCTAGAAGAACGGTGATTGAAGCGGAGATTGAAGAGATCAAAATTGATATGGAAGTGATGATTCCTTCAGAGGATGTCATGGTTGCTGTAACGAAGGACGGCTATGTTAAACGTTCAAGCATCCGTTCTTACACGGCTTCTAACGGTGAACCGCCAGGCATGAAAGAGACAGACCGGCTCATCTCTATCGGACAATTTAACACGACGGAAACCTTGCTTCTGTTCACCAATAAAGGAAACTTTATCTTCCTGCCGGTTTATCAGATACCTGATATTAGGTGGAAGGATATGGGAGCACATCTCGTGAACATGGTCGGCATTGAAAAAGATGAACAGCTGATCAAAGTGCTTCATGTGAAGGAATTCAGCGAGTCCGATTACTTGATATTCTTTACAAAGCATGGATTTGTAAAGAAAACAGAGCTTAGCTTATATAAAGCTACTCGTTATAACAAGACATTAGTTGCACTAAAGCTTAAAGATGGAGATGAACTGGTGGACGTGAGCCGAACAAATGGTTCACAAGATGTGTTCTTAGCCACTCGGTTTGGCTATGGCTTATGGTTCTCTGAAGAAGAAATAAACGTTGTAGGTGTTCGAGCAGCAGGGGTGAAAGGAATTAACCTCAAAGATGGAGATACAATGATTTCAGGCTCGGCATTGCCTGAGCCTGCGGACAATGTGAAGCTCATCGTCGCCACAAACCGCGGAGCCATGAAAAAAATGAAATTAACGGAATTTGAAAAAACATCACGCGCCAAGCGGGGACTCGTTATGGTCCGAGAATTGAAATCCAACCCGCACCGCATCGCAGGTGTTAGGGCCCACATCCTCGATCAAGAGTTTGAAGTGGAAACATCAAAGGGAATGGTTGAGATTGTGAAAGCATCAGACTTTAAGCCTGTTGACCGCTACAGCAACGGATCATTCATTATGGATACGAGTGATACAGGACAAGTCATTAGTCTGCAAGAGAGAATTCGTGCTGAGATGACAAAAGAATCGTAATAGCAACATGTCAGCATGAGAGCAGGATTCATCTATGAATATGAAAACACATGTTATCGGTGGAGCGGCTGCAGCTGTTATATTTAAAAGCTTCACACATGCCCCTGTGGTAGTGTGGCATGGCGAACTTTTGTTTATAGGAGCCGCCCTTTTCGGCAGCCTTTTACCCGATTTGTGTCATCCAGGTTCCTTTATAGGCAGGAAAACCATGTTACTTTCAAAAGGGATCAGCAAAACATTCGGCCATAGGACGGTTACTCACAGCTGGCTGATGCTGCTTTTCCTATACTGGGCAGCACCATATTGGCCGTATGGTGCTGCCAATATGGTGCAGGAAGGCTTATTAGTCGGCGCAATTAGTCATATCGCACTGGATGCCATGACGTCAAGAGGCGTACAGTTTTTTTATCCCATTCCAATCCGAGTCCGTTTTCCTTTGTTTATAAAAACCGGTTCTATAGCAGAAAAGCAGTTTGGTACGTTTGTTCTCCTTGCTGCATCCATAACCTTGATTCATCGGTATATTGTATTGCTATAACATGAAGGCGCTTTGTCATTTGACAAGGCGCTTTATTTATTCAGTCGATGCTTTGTAAACGGGAATGCTCGCTTTATGAATAGACAATGCGATGGTGAACCATGATAAGGGATAACGATGCTTTCCAAGGGGCTTAGGAGTATGAGCAATCCTTTCTTTAAACGAAGAAAACAGCATAAAGCAGACTCAGAAACTCAAAAGCCTTCTTCAGGACTGAAGGTTTCTTCGAGTTTAAACGAAAACATCCAGCAGCTGCACCAGATTTTCGGAAAAAGCATGGATGTGAAAATCATTGAGTTCCTTGACGGTCCTTTGCAGTACACGGTTTGTTATATTGAAGGACTGATCAATAAGCAGCAGCTGGATCTCTCGATTATCGAACCGATTAAACGCTGGCTGAACAATGAGGATGCTGCTCCTCATAAGCCAGAACTTCTCGTCAATCAAATTGAAGCGGCTGTCAATATTCATAGTAGAAGCCATTTTGATCAGCTGATTACTCCTGTGCTGAAAGGGCATGCTGCTTTATTTGTAGAAGGGCTGGATGAAGCCTTGGACATCCCGCTTGAAACTTGGGAGTTCCGAGGAGTAGAAGAACCGGAGTCACAGACTATGGTAAGGGGGCCGCGTGAAGGATTTGTAGAAACATTGCAGATCAATACGACGCTCTTGCGCAGGCGTATATCACAGCCTGATTTGCGGTTCATCCCATACATTGCAGGTGAGATCACAAAGACGACGGTTCTGATCGCCCATCTAGAGTCGCATGTTGACAAGCAAGTGTTGCATGAAGTGACAGAGCGGATTCAGAATGTCAAAACAGATAAGTTGTTTGAGAGCGGCATGATGGAAGAATTGATCGATGAAAATGGTTATTCACCATTTCCGCTGTTTCAATCAACCGAACGGCCAGATGTAGCTGCAGCTGCGCTAACAGAAGGAAAAGTAGTGATCATGTTTGAGGGTACACCCTTTGTTTTGATCACACCGACAACGTTTATTTCGTTCTTCCAGGCAGCAGAGGACTATTATCATCATTTTGATCTATCGACGTTCATCCGGTTGATACGGGTGATTTCTTTTATCATTTCAATCTCTCTTCCAGCCGCTTATATTGCGGTAACCACATTCCATCAGGAGCTGATTCCTACCAATCTTCTCGTCAGTCTTGCCGCACAGAGAGAGGGAGTGCCCTTTCCAGCTTTCGTAGAGGCTCTCATGATGGAAATCATTTTTGAGATATTGCGTGAAGCAGGTATCCGAATGCCGCGGCCAATCGGATCGGCTGTATCAATCGTTGGGGCTATCGTTATTGGGGAGTCCGCCGTTGCAGCAGGGTTAGTATCGCCCGCGATTGTTATCGTCGTTTCATTAACAGCCATATCAAGCTTTGTTTCTCCTTATTACGGCTTCAGTGGTGCAGCAAGACTATTGCGTTTCGTTCTTATGGCGCTTGCTGCGACAACAGGAATATTTGGGATGATCTTTTTCTTGTTTGGCCTGGTCATTCATCTATGCTCGCTGACTTCCATGGGAAAACCCTATTTTTCACCGCTCGCACCTTTTCAGTTTGGCAAACATAAAGACACGTTATTGCGTTTTCCTTTATGGTGGACAGAGACAAAGCTTTATAAGAACTGGGTAAAAAAGGGATGAGAAGGAAATCTGCAAATATTATCCTATGTTGTGTCTTCTTACTTCTTTCCGGCTGTGCGGGAAGAGTGGAACTGAATGAATTGCTCATTGTTTCAGCGATAGGTGTAGATGTAAAGGATAAACAAACAAATGTCCATTTTCAGGTCGTCAACGCAGGGGGGACAGCTGGCGGGCAAGGAGGTGCCCCTTCTGGCGGTTCAGGGGGAGCGGTCTATACGTACACAGTGAAAGGTGAAACCGTCTATGAAGCGGTTGAGAAAGCAAGCAGCCTGCTGCCAAGAAAGCTGATGTTCTCACATGTCACATGTGTCATAATCGGAGAAAAGTATGCCAGGACCCAAGGCCTTTCCCCGTTATTTGATTTTTTCGAGCGCAACCATGAAATTCGAGATAACATGCTGATGCTTGTTGCGAAAAAGTCTGATGCCAAGAGCATCCTTTCCATGTATACTCCTTTATTTAAGAATCCTGCAGAGTCCATTAAGAACCGCGTAAAGCAATCCGGCACAACGACAGGCGTTTCCAAAGCCATTCAGGTGAAAGAGGCAATCAACTGGATCTATGGTGAAAAAAGGGATGTGGTCATCCAAGGCATAGAACGTATAAGTTTAGACAAAAAAGCGGAAGAAACGTCTATTTTAGAAAATATAGACGCGAATAATAAGACTTATCACATAAACGGACTGGCTTTTTTTAAGAAAGATAAAATGAAAGGCTGGTATACCATAGAAGAAACAAGAGGCTGGGCTATCATCAGCGGGAATGTGAATGATATGTTCATCCTCACACATAAGTGCGGTGAAAGAAAAGGGAACGTGGGACTAATGATTAAAGATATTAAATCATCGGTAACCCCAGTATGGAAAAACGGGATCATTACCTATGAGATTGACGTTTCAGGTAAAGCGCTCCTGCAAGAAGTGACATGCAGTATTGACGTAGGAAATCCAGCAGAATTAAAAAAGATAGAAAATCAAATAGAAAAGGTATTAACAAAAGAGATCTTAAAAACGATACGAAAGGCACAAAAGAAAAAAGTAGACGTCTTTGGCTTCGGAAAAATGCTGTATGATGACTATCCCGTTCAATGGAAAGGAATGAAAGAAAATTGGGGCGAGCAGTTTTCAGAAGCACAGACAGATATTAAGGTTAAAATCATATTAGAAACTTTAGGGGCAAGGGTGGAATCCATACATGGAGAAGTCAAATAAACGGTTTAATCTGACACTAGGCACAGTTTGGCTGTTCACCATTTTGTACAGTGCCAGCTATTTAATGAATATGAAGCTGTTTCCCTTTGTTTCCTGGATCAATGCACTATATAAGCCAGTCTTCACTATGATGTTTGGAGGCTGATCATGAAACATACCATCAACCAATGGCAATTGGCGCTCATTGTGTTCAGCTTTATAATGGGAAGTTCCATGCTGATGGCTCCTAATTTGACCGCATTCTCTGCCAGCCAAGATGCTTGGATTTCTATGACCCTTGCCGTTGGTGTCGGGGTTCTGCTCAACGTTTTATGGCTGTTTCTCATGAAAAAATATGAATTCCAGTCTATATTCCGTATCACAGAGCTTGCAGCAGGAAAGGTTATGGGGACAATTCTTAACGCGATCATTGTCTTTTATGCGATTCACCTTGCCGCTTATGTTGTAAGAAATCTAAGCAATTTTATGATTTCAAACGTCATCCCAGA
Source organism: Fictibacillus iocasae (assembly GCF_042665465.1). NCBI lineage: Bacteria > Bacillati > Bacillota > Bacilli > Caryophanales > Fictibacillaceae > Fictibacillus > Fictibacillus iocasae. The sequence continues at coordinate 96,453 of NZ_JBHTCP010000004.1, forward strand.
ATCATCGCCATGGACATTTCAGATCATGATGATTCTGCTCGCGATCTATTCGTGTTATTACGGGTTCAATAACATCGGAAGAGTAAGCGAGTTCTTTAATCCATGGATGATGCTGTTGTTCGCGGGTTCTCTCTTGCTTGTCATCAACAAGTTTCAGTTCTCTAACCTTAAGCCTGTCCTTGACCAGAAATTCATCAAAATTGCTGAGGGAGCTTACATGACCATTGGATTTCCCTTCATTGAAGTCCTTTTGCTTGGATCTGTGTTTGTGTTTGTCAAACAAAAAGAAAAAATAATAAAAAGCTACATGAGCGGTTTGTTATGGGGAGGAGCGGTACTGATTATCGTTGTTTTTTTAGCCGTAGGGATAGAAGGGCAGTACATGGTAAAGAGACAAAGCTTCCCAACCTTTGATTTAATGAGAGATATTTCGGTCATCGTAATCTTTGAGCGAATTGAAGTTTTGATTGCGGTTGTCTGGATATTCGGTATTCTCGTGAAAGTTATTGTATGCCTGTTTGCTGCGGTTTCCGGATTACAGCAGATTTCAGGTCATTCAAACTATCGTGCCTTTTTGCTGCCGTGCGGAATCATCATATGGGCGATGGGCAACCATGAACATGATAATTTAATGGAATTCATCGACTTTGTCGGTCAAAATTGGACACTATGGTGGTTTACACTGTATGTAATTTTGGTCTTGGTGATGGTTGTTGGACTGATTAGGAAAAAGAACAACTCTACTGGCAGCATGATGACATGACCATAATAACATTATGTAATCTAGAAGATGATTATTATTTTCAAATTTCGGAAACCTATGATCAGGAAGCAGGGGACAAGAATGAATTTTCATAGAAGAAACCGACCTGCTTTGTCCAGGTCGGTTTTCTTATCTTTTGGATAAATAAAAGGATACTTTTTCGATAGCTTTTTTCAAATAGCGATAATAGGTACTCATGGATAGATTATGGCGCATGGCAATCGCTTCGTGCTTGAGGTTTTTTTGAATATAAGCATGCAAGATGATGGAAGCGTATATTCTTTCCTGCTCGTTTTTTTCATCCATCTCTTCCAATATGATGTGAAGGCTTTTTTGAAAATGATTGATGTCTCGAAAGGTCTCCAATTGATGAAAATTGATTTTTTCTTTATTGAAGACTTCTTGTCGATCAGCATCAGTGAACACTGTTAATATGTTCTTTATGGATGTTACAAGCTTCGGAAAATCCATTTGCGTTTCTTTAATCTCCGTGAGGTGCTTATCGGTAATCACAGATACGAAAGGCTTATCTCTTAAATCAAGCTGAAGGAAATTCATAGGTGAATCGCCTGTGTAGGTTTTCTTGTACCAGTCCAAGGAAATGAATCCAAGTGATTCAAATAACTTAGTAAAATCAGGAAACGGGGAAACCACATTCATGAGTGTCCCTTCACCAAGGTTGGAAAAGATATAGTTCATGATACAGGCTGTTGCTTGCGGATCATAATCAGGATCAGCGGCTAATACCCAAATAATGTATTCATCTTTCTGTTCAGGACTTCTCTTCACATACTCCTCATAAACCGGATTTCGCTCAAAAATCGACCTCGTTTTTTCATTAAGTGGTACATACGCTATAAATCCAGCTAGTGTACCGTTAGATCTGAATCCGATGAAAGAGGATGGTTCAGCTTTCCAAATCTCATAAAAATAGCTTTCCTGCTGCCATTGATCAGGCAGGAACGGCTTCAATGTTTTAACAAAGGATTTGAACATTTCTTGTAGAATAGGAATTTCCTCTTCAAAGACGGAACAAGCAGCAAACTGTGTCTGGCTATTACTGAAGGAAAATCGTTTCACATGGTTGCTTTGATGCAAATGGAGAGTGTTAATAATATAAGGAAGCTTTCTAGAAGAATTAGCTTCCCCCAGTTTTATTTTGATCATAGAAGAAGCTCTTTTTAAATAAATCTCCATCTCATCAGACGACTTGATCGTAAAATCTGCATTCAGCCATCTTCTCAAGGAATCATTGATTCTCCAAAAACCGTTTTCACTTCGTTCAATATAATTGGATTTACAGAACAAGTGAAACTCTTCTTCAGTAATTGGTTCATCCAGAATGTTTTGCAATAACGGCCTGTCAAACCATAACAGGGAAGAGGCCATCCATAATTGACGAAACTTGAGCATTTCCGGTGATGCTGTGAGCAGCTGTTCACTTAAGGACTGGTACAGCTTATTGAAATCCATGCTTTTCTCGTCAAGTCGGCCGCTATTTTGCCCAACAAAATCACAAATATTCCGCAGTGCAAGGGGCAATCCCTTTGAATAATAATCGACTAAATCCCTCGTAGCCTCTTCAAAGATATGATGTGTATCTAAATATTCATTAATGGCACTTTTATTTAGAACCGTTAATTCAAGGTTGTCTATGATGCTTGACCATCCTGGCATTCTTTCCCAATCAGCAGGCAACCTAGAGCGTGATAACGTAAGAATCTTGATGTTAGTGGTTAGCTGTGGAAGCCAGGTTTCTCTTAGCCATTTGTATATAGGATGCCATTGTTCAAATGAGTCGAATATGAGGACAAGTGGAAAAGATTCGCTTAAGCGGTTCAATTCAACTGACAGCATCCTTTCGTCCGATTCTGCTGCCTGCATAGGAAATTGACTCGCAAAAAGCTCCTGCAAATCTAATAAGAATTTTTCCTTTTCCGTGTAGCCTTCTATGCCGCTCAAGTACAGGATGTTCAGCTGCGTGTTAGTATACTCAAATTTCTTCACGAGTGCTGTCTTGCCAATCCCAATCGGTCCATGGATATGGACAAGCCGCCAATGTTCAGTATTAAACAATGCTTCCTTCAAGAATTCCAGTTCTTTCACCCTGCCGACGAATCTTTGGGCTTCTTTTTCCATCAACAGCTTGCTGATCATCATCTAAAAAGCACCTCATTATGTATAGGTTTACTTTATCTTTCACTGATCGAGAGGAAGGTACATGATTGAGCAAAGAGGCGGGGAATGGGCGATAATCGAGTAGATCTCTTCATACCAAATTAGCTGTATGAGCGTGGCGATTGTAACATAAAAGAAGTGAGGTTCATTATATGAATATCAAATAAAATCCAAAATAGACTAAATCTAACTCATTTTACAATTGTTATCTATTATTTTACAGGAATAGGCGGTCCATTTAAAGAGTCCGGAGAAGACTTAACCTTATGTTATTAATGAGGAAGCGTTTGAACGTACTAAGAAAATTAGAATACATTTAAACCACAGTGAGCGAGTTATTTTTGATCCGTTCGCTGACATCAAGGTTGTACCAGTGAAAAGAAATACGTGGATACTGGATCACTTAATAAATAAATTATGTCTCACTATCTAAAGTATACTTATGATTTGAGACGTTAGCAAACCTCTTTCACATTGCCTCCTATAATATATATTATGTTAACTAGAATAGAACGGTAATCTTTAAGAATAATGAAAACCCTTCTTTTGGAAGGAAGGGTTTTTCCTCTAAATTTTTTCCATGTGTACCCTACTTGTACTTGAACTGACATCACTCATTTTCAGCTGAAACATAACGATTTTCAGCTATAGTCACAATCACATAAAGCCCTATTAATAAAAAAGTAAAATACATCGACACGTCGAATGCGTCCTTGAATTTTTGTAAGGTACCTCCGTCATCGCCTAAGATCCAGGTGGCTACACCTGTGCTTATAGAAAAGCCGTCGTTCTTTTCAGGCATCAGATTGCTCGCCACGTTTTCGGCTAAACTTATGTTGGCAAGCAGCCCCATGATAATGGCAAACATAGATGCTCTTGAACAGGCGTGTTTGACGTTATAGCGCATCATAATAAAAAGTAAAAATGAAAGAAACAATATACAGCCCACTAAATATAACATCATGTTCCCCGCTCTCATTTGTTGAATACAAACAGTTTTACCATGTATTCAACAAAAAGCAGCGATTTCCTAGTCTCGTTGGAAAAATCTCAGATATGTTTGGCATCATCAGAAAACAGCCCCTGGTTATCAGGAGCTTTTCGTTTTTTTAATTCTGTATATTCCTTTTTGACGTCACGCCATGAACCTAAAAGCAGGAGACTAAATAGAACGAATGGAAACAGAAAGATTCCTGCTTGAAGGAATGCCCCCTCTTTTAGTGCCATAAACACCATGAATACAGACCATAATACAAATATCGGGATAATGACAATGAATGTAACTGCCTTTAATGCAAACAAAGACCATAAATACAATTTCATGAGGTATCCTCCCGTTTAACTGTTTCGTTTGCATTTCCATTCTTAAGGTTACATTAAAATAAAAACAAGGTGTTGAAACGATGGCTAAAATAGACCGAGGAACGTGTGAATTATGCAGACGTAATGATGTGGAATTGACCGTCCACCACTTAATTCCTAAAGAAATGGGCGGAACTTTTCAGCCCACCGCCCTTCTTTGCCGTCCATGTCATAAACAAATTCATGCGATTTACGAAAACCAGGAGCTTGCGATCCGTCTTTATACAATAGAGTTACTAAAAGAAGATGAAAAAATAGGCGCGTTTTTAAAATGGATTAAAAAACAGCCTTCTTCTAAACTCGTCCATACCAAAAAACCGAACAATCGGAAAAGAAAATAATCGATCGTTAACTTTTATGGAATGAGAACAATCTTGCCAAGCTTCCCTGATTGCTTGAAATACTGCTGGGCCTCGCGTGCATTTTGCAGCGGAAACGTACGGTCGATGACAGGTGTAAGTTTTCCCTTTGCCACGGCATCCAGAAGCCTCTGAAATTCTTCCTTTGTGCCGAGTACTGAACCATAAAAGGTTAAATGCTTTAAATAGAGTGTTCTAAAGTCCAGCTCCGTTTTCTGCCCCCCGGCTGATCCGGATATGCAAAACTTTCCTCCGTTTTTCAACACCTCAAGTGAAGTGGAGAACAGTGCATCTCCTACTACGTCTAAAACCGAATCCACAGGCCCGCCATTTACCTTCAGAATGTCTTGAGCAAGAGTTGACGAACGGTAGGACAGGACATGCGCTGCTCCAAGTTCTTTTAATCGTCCTTCTAATGAGGTGTCACCAACGAGGGCAATCACTTTGGCTCCGAATAGTTTAGATGCAATCTGAACGTTCAACAATCCTACCCCGCCGTTCGCACCCGTTACAAGAACAGTTTCTTCAGGCTTTATCTCAATCTGCTCTGCCATATGCCATGCAGTCATTCCGCTCACTGGGAACACAGCACTTTCAATGAAGTTGTCTAGCGGCATATCGAAGCATAGGTCAGCGGGCCATGCAACGTATTCAGCATACCCGCCATCGTATTCAGATCCGATAAAGGATAGATCGTCTGAAAGATGCTCCTCCCCTTCTGACCCGCTAGATGTATACGGGAAAAGAACGACGTTTTTTCCGAGCATGCTCTCATGTGCTGTACTTCCTGCTTTTACAACTGTGCCGGTGATATCGGATCCTGGCGTTCTAGGGAATGTTACTCCTTCAGGCTTCCAGCCGGACTCTTCGTCCTTGCCATACGCGCCTTCTCTCATCCAAATTTCTGTATTATTTATGGCACAAGCTTTTATTTTGATCAGCACTTCATTTTCCTTTGGCTGAGGAATCTCTTGTTCCACCACATTTAGCTTGTCCACATCTCCATAGCCTGTTACTTGTACAGCTTTCATGTTTTTCATCTCCTTGTTTGATGCAGCTTGTTGCATTCATTAATCACAAACGTCATGTATTCAAGCATCTCTTTTCTTCTTGCAAATACCGACTTGTAGTAAGCGACTTGTGAACCATTGCGGATTCTTAAGGCTTCCTTCAAAATGCGGTGGTGTTTTACAGGAACATGATGAAGGGCATATTCTCCCGCTCCCGCTTTAGAAATGATGTCTTCTTCATTTAGTGTGAAATAAAGCCTTGTCACTCCTAACACCCCCCATTCGATAAAGCTTTTACTGAGCAAGGAGGCAGGAAATTCGAGTGATGTTTTGATACTGCATCGTTCTTTCCATGCTGTCCAATACGTATTTACATTATCAAGCGTTTTCTCTTTTAAATATGTCCAGTTCTCAGGCAGTTGATACGACTCTATCGGTCTTCCTATTATGACCAATCCGTACTTTTTTAGCCGATAAGCATCTATTGAACCTCTGTCAAAAAGTTCAAAGCCTATTAACCTGCCATCATTAAAATATGGAGAAAGATAGGCTGTTTCACCGAATCCGAACAAATGTTCCTCAACCGTATATTTACCATCTAATCCTGCACTCTTACACTGTTTTTTTAACATACGGTGGATTCGCTGCAATTGCAGAATTTCAGGTTCACTTAAAGGACGTTTTGTGACCGCAACGAAGTCAATATCACTTCTTCCTTCTATGAATGCCCCAAGTGACAAGGAGCCAATCACATAGAACGAGGAAAGCAAGTCTGGCAGCTCACTGTTCATGGCATGAAAGTACGTTCGAAGCACTTCATGGACTTTTGCGGGAAGTTTTATATCATCAATCGTTTCAAGCATCCTATCATCCTCATCTGCATATTGTTATCGTGATTACATAAACCGTAGTAAACAAGGTTTATAAAGGGTATCGTAATAAAACTAGATCCTTGATAGGAGGCAATGCATGAATAAACTGCTGCGACTTCTTGTTTTTTTGCTGTCGTTATCTCAGCCGCTATTCGCTTATGTTATGAACAATTCTAGCAGCATCATGGACGAGAATGGCAGTGAGCCATTTATCACACCAGCGGGTTATACGTTTTCCATTTGGGGGGTGATTGTTATTGGCAGTATCGCATATGGTGTCTATCAAGTATTGCCGATTAATGCTAAGAAAAAAGTCTATGATTATATTGCTCCTTATTCCATTATCACATTTATAGGATTTGATGCATGGCTCTTAGCGGCAGATCAGGAGAAGCTTCTGCTGACTGTCATGATATTTATGATCATGGGCATCGCCTTGTTTTTGAGTTACCGCCACATAGTATCTGCTGCGTTTAACACCTTTGAAAAGATTGCTGTGTATGGCACATTTTCATTGTATTTTGGGTGGACGACTGTAGCAATATTCGCAAACATCGCAGCCGCTTTATCATTCTATGGATTACCAAATACAGGCGTACTTTGGCAAATGGCCGTTCTCATCGCTGCAGCTGCTACCTCCCTCGTGCTGCTCATGAGGTTCTCCTTCCCGCTTCCTTATTTAATGACGATTATTTGGGCTTTTACGGGAATACTGGTCCGCACGACAGGTGCAGGAAAAGAAGTACTGCCACTAACGTTCCTGACAATTACTGCTATTGTTGTGTTTATCGTCTTGGCACTGCGAAACAAATATAATCTCCGTAAATAATAAGGAGCAGGCCTCAACATTTTGAGGTTTGCTCTTATATCTCGGAAGAAGCACACTTTGGGCAGATACAGCTTTCTTGATTAGAAGAGGCTCGCTTTAAAACTTCTGCCGAAATGGCCATTTTCATACACCAGCAGGTTTCTGGCTTCTTATTTTTAATTACGGCACATTGATTAGTAGTTAAGCATAGCGGACAAAGATCATCCCGAGCAGTCTCATTTTCCATCCATCACACCTGCTGTTGTTTTACTATTCATTATTTCTTCAATCTGCAGTAAATGTCTCTTTTCATGATAACCGATGAACTCGACCCATTGATCTAGACTTAACAATCCAAAAACGGGATGGGAAAATCCTTTTATGTTCAGCTTCTGCTTTTGTGTTGATTGGATCAACCGCAACAGTTCATGACGAGAAGCGTCCAGTTTGCTTATGATCGAGTGCCATGTTTGAATATCCTCACTTGGAATCACATAAGCAGGTGCATCTACTTTTGTCGAGCGGTCAACGGTTAAGTGGATTGGCTTTGCAGGTATAGAACGATGATCACCGCCATCTAAATGTTTTTGAATCATAGCCGTGATACTTTTCTCAATTAAATATAAGTGTTCAAGTACTTGCATAGCCGACCATTTGCCAGGTTCTGTGCGTTGATTTAACTGTTCTTCAGTAAAGCGGTTCACATACTCCACAAGCATTCTTCTCTGTTCTTGAATAAAGTGAATAGAACTCTCCAAGTTTGCCACACCTTTCATTCTTTATAAGTTTGCCTGATAAGATGAATAAAGTTCGTTGAGCCCCTCTTTCACATTTCCCGTAAATAGACCACCGTGGTAACAGATTAAATGTTCGATATCTAGTTCTTGCAGCTTTTTCACGCTGCGGATCGCTTCTGGTAAATCAAGTGTGTATTGAGGATTAGCAATTTCCAGTTTCCCCTGTTCAATCACTATGGCATCTCCAGCAATTAGCGTTTTACTTTGTTCTACATAAAGAGAGATATGCCCAGGCATATGCCCGGGTGTGTGAACAACTTGAATGCCATTGCACCACGGCAGTCTTTCTCGATCATTCACCGTTATGTCTACCTCAACTGCTTCAATGGATGCTAGGAACGCTATGAACTGTTCAGCATGACGTTTTGCTTCTTGAGACAAATCATCAAGTGTTGACTCTGCTTGCTCTTGTCTTAGAGATTTCTTTTTTCCTTCTATATATTCCTTTTCATTTAAGAAAGAAACAATTTCAACTTGCGGGTAGCTTTGCTTAATACTAGCAAGAGAACCAATATGATCGCTATCATGGTGAGTTACGATTAATTTCGTAATCTGAGCAAGGCTTACATCATTTTCTTTTAACGATGCTTCTATTCTTTCTGCCATTCCAGGATAACCGCAGTCTACTAGTATTTTCTCAAAGTCATCATAGATCAGCACCGGCGTGATTGTTTGTTGAACATCATTGTAATCAAAGTGTATCGGCAGAAGTTTAACGTTATCCATTTGCACCGCTCCTTTTTATATAAGTAAAGAGTTAAGAAAATAGTACCACTATCTAAACAGGTAATCTAATGTTAAGGAATGACTGCTAAGTTATTAGTCCAAATGCTTACCAAGACTGCCAACTTAAAAAAAATTTGGCTGACGCCAAACCTTTAAGTCAGCCTTAGTTGCCCTTAACCTTTAATTTTTTTACTGCGTCGAATGTCTCCACTGTTAAAAAGTTGTAGATACTTAGAATGAAAAAAAAAGCTTGCAGGATTTTCCTGCAAGCTTCCTTTTTTATAAGAAAGGGTAAATCGCATCGGCGTAGGCTTGAGCACCTTTTGGATTGGGATGACCCATCGAAGCCCGTATGCATGTTTCAAAGTCAATTCCGGTACAGCCAGATTCTGTACAAGAAACAAGACGTTCGGCTGCGATGAAATCTTGCGGCGCAAAATCTAGATTGATGCCGAATACATATGGATCTTTCGTTAAAGCCGCATGTTCTGGCCCGAAGTTAGGATCAGCAAAATAAACACGCGGTTGGCCACCTCCTTGTTGTTCGTTCACTTCGTTTACAGCTTGCTGCAAGAAGAATTTGGATTCGTTCGCCAGCTGCATACAGCGCTGATGGATAATGTCCAGGTGGGTCTTCGTTAAAAAGCCAGATGTGACGCCGCCTGCAATTCCGCCTGTAGCCGCTCCAATCGCGACTAACAGCACCTCAACTGCGGCTAGATCACTGTATTCGCTCACGAGCGGATAATAGCCTGTTACAATGATTTTCGCGTGCTTGAACTTGGCGTGTAAGTCTTCAAGAAGTGCTTTGGCATCTTCGTAAAAATATTGACGGTGAAGCGGAGCCAGCTCTTCATTTGTAAAAGGATTGAGCACTACACGGATATTCACATCGTTAATTCCGCCGTCGAGCAAGATAAGGTCTACATTTTCAGGCTGCCCTTCAAACAAATCCATTTGATGATTAATCGTTGGAAAAGAAGTTGGCACTTCTCCGTCCCATCCTGTCAAATTAGAAGAAATTCCTTTGCCGATCACTGCGCCTGAATGAGCGAGGACCTGTTTATACGTCCCTATGCCTCCCATTCGTGAGTGCACCATGCTGCCCACCAGTGAATGAAACTTTTCCTGCGGCAGCAAGCCTTGACCCCAAGCGACCGAATCTCCCATAACGACCATATGAAACGTATCAAGCACGATGTCGAAAGAGTTAGAAGCCGTTCCGTCAGAAAGGATGATTTGTAACGATGCGCGTTCACCTGAAGCGTTCTCTTGAATGTTGTTAGGACGCACGAGTGTGCATTCTACCTGTGACGGGCTTAGCAGTCTTACGTCAGGCATATCAATGCCATTCATGCGGACAATGACGTTTTCAGCAAAACCGCTTCCTTCTAAGATCACTTTCGAACCAGGACGAACGCGGTTCGGCTGTACTTTATCCATTCCTTCTTGAGAAATGCCCGAAACTTTTGGCATCACATAAAGAGAGGTTTTGTTTGAGAATGTTCCGTCGTTTTGTTTAACTTGGATGGTATGGGTGCCGCCTTTAATGTTCGATGAAAGCGCGAACTGCAATGAGGTATCGCTGTATACTAACGTTTTGACCGGGATATCATCCACATGGACGATATCCGTTTTAGCGAATCGCTTCCCTGTAAGAGTGATCTCTTCACCTGCTGCAGTTGATGAAGGACTTGCTTTAAAGATAGCCGGTTCAAGAAGTTTAATCGTAAAATCTTCGCGGTCAATGATCGAAATACAGACTGGCTCAGACAGTTTAACGCCATCGCCCCCTTTTTGACCAGGAACGGAGTAAGAGCCGTTTGGTCCTCTTGAACCAGCTGTTCGTGGTCCTGGTCCACAAGATGTGCCAAATTTAGCATTAGCCGATGCGCCGACAGCACCTCCTTCTCCTCCAGCACCAGGATTTCCAGGCTGTCCGCCCATTCCGCCTCTTCCGCCTTCAAACGATCCGCTAAAGCCTCCGATGTAAGCGTTGATGACTTCCTGCGGCGCATACATGTATAGCCGCCCGCCATTACCTCCGTTACCACCGTCTCCGCCAATCCCGCTATTCCCGCCAGCACCGCCGTGTCCTCCCGCACCCGCTCCTGTTTTACAGAAACCTGCCCAGTCAAGCTGTGCCGGTTTACCTATGCCTCCTGTACCGCCGTTTCCGCCTTCCTGTCCTAATCCGCCTATCGTTCCATCCTGCCCGTTCAGATCAAATGCCGGTCGTCCTGACATCTCTAACGTCCAGAATTCAATTTCTGGTGCGCTGTGGCCGTCAGATCCTCTGCCGCCTTTATTTCCGTGCTGCCCTGGGCTGCCGTTAATACCTACAAGAGTAGAAGACATCGGTGCGGCGTCAGGTGTCCTAGGTTTAGCAGCTTGCCCAGGCACTGGCTTTGCTGGCCGTTCCCACGTAAATGTTACGTTTTTTCCGACTGTCACTTTTTCAGCAATGATAATTAAATAACGATGAGGCTGTCTTAAAATGACGGTCGTGTTGTCAGCCAGATGAATTTCTGAAGCCGCCCAATACGCTGTATCAATATTGATTTGCGAAGACATGCCTGCCATCGGTCTAATTGAAGTGGATGGAACCGGTGTGGCTGATAAAACAGTTGCTTGGCCGCCGTATGGCTTTAATACTGAATTTGACCCTTCGTCTATTTTATAAGCAGATTGAAAATAGGTGGTTGAGGCGGTCACATTACCTCCAGGCTTCGTTACTCCGGCTTGTGGAATTAGGTTGCCTGACAAGTTAAGAGTTCCAAGTGCAGAAAGTGACGTGATTCCAGCCGCTTCAAGCATGGCTTTGTGAAGCTGCAGCCGATCTTGGCTTCCGGCAAAGGAAGCAATAGTCTTCGTTTGAACAAAAGTTTCAACTTTAACAGGATTTAAAATACTTGCGATTGTTTTACTCATATATCCCCCTTATTGTAAATGATGGATAACATGAAAAATTATCCAAAAATTTTTCGCTGTAACATAGTGCGAAGTGTTTGACCTTTTAACTAGATACGATAGTCTTAATCCTCTACAATCTTAAACGCAACATGTATCAAGCAACGGCAAGACCCTGTCGATAAATGCCATTTCCTCCACCCCTTTGTTCAATTCGATGTTCTTTGGCTTTCGAAACTGATTATATGTAGAGGTTACTCTCACATTCAATGTCAACTTACTCTCAATCAATAACCGTAAATTCCATCCATCTAATAGGAGCGGATCATATACGATGTACTTTGAAGATGGATAGCCTTCCGAAAAACCAATTCCCCATTAACACTCTCCGGCTTTACTAAAGGAACATTAAAAACGATTGGCTTTTTGTGAAAGTTCCACACCATGAACAAATTAAGGTTAAAAAATCCTTACAATGGATAAAACGATGAAAAGATGTTTTTTTAGAAAGGCAGAGATGCAACCTATGAAGTTGGATTCAGATTTAAAGGTGTTGCAAGAACTTACAGATACTCCAGGCCCTCCTGGATTTGAGACAAAAATCAAACAGGTGATGGAACAACATTTGCGCACCATAACGGATGACATCGTGACAGATAATTTAGGAGGCATCGCCGGGAAAATCGGCAGCGCGGGCCCTAAAATCTTGATAGCAGGACACCTAGACGAAGTGGGCTTTATGGTTACATCCATTACGAAAGAAGGTTTTTTACGGTTTATCCCTTTAGGAGGATGGTGGGGGCATGTTCTGTTAGCACAAAAAGTAAAAATCATGACCGAAAAAGGAGATCTGACAGGGGTTATTGGTTCCAAAGCACCGCATGTATTATCAGTAGAAGAACGTAAGAATGTATTAAACGTGGAAACGATGTTTATCGATATCGGAGCGGCAAGCCGCGAAGAAGCAGCATCATTTGGCGTGCAGGTTGGCGATCCGATTGCGACTACATGCCCTTTTGAAGTGCTGCCTAACCCGAAATTCCTTCTGGCGAGAAATTGGGATAACCGTGCGGGCTGCTATGTGGCATTAAAGGCATTACAGCGCCTTCAAAAAAAGAACCTGCCAAACATAGTGTATGCCGGTGCAACCGTTCAAGAAGAAGTTGGGCTTCGCGGAGCAGAAACCCTCGCTAACAAAGTACTGCCAGACATAGCGTTCGCATTGGATGTTGGAGTTGCAGAAGATACACCAGGCATGCTCGGCAAAGAGGATCCAAAAAGCCTTGGAAAGGGACCGCTTCTTGGCTTTTTGGACAGGACCGTTATCGCGCACCGCAAGCTTCGTGATGTAGTTGTTAAAACAGCAAAACAACACAACATCCCTTACCAAGTTGACATCATGACTGGCGGAGGAACGGACGCAGGAAAATTCCATTTATCCCACATTGGTGTTCCTACAATGGTGATTAGTGTTCCAGCAAGGTATATTCACAGCAATGTATCAATTATTCATCGTGATGATCTAAATCATGCTGTTGATTTATTAACAGCAGTGATCGAGCAATTAAATGATGATACATTCCATAAACTACTTTAAACAATCAAGAAATTTTGCTGATGCCATATCTTACGTGTCAGCCATAGCTGCACTAATACTGAGGATGTTTACGTATTGCCAAGTCGGGTAATCATCCTGGCAAAAAAGTATACTTATGCGAAGAAAAGCCGTCCTCCAAAAAAGAGAACGGCTTTCCATTCCATAACAATCAATAGCTTTTTGCGCCAATATAATGCTGTGACCAGTAAGAGCTGTCCAGCTCAGCTGATGTAACACCTTTCGAGGACGACGCATGCATAAAAGACCCGGGGCCGATATACACACCAGCATGGCTTGGTCCGTCTCCTTCAAGATTAAAGAAAACGATGTCCCCTACAGCAGGCTCCTCGGCCTGTTTACCGTCTTTATAGATTTCGTCTACGGTACGGTCTAGGTGGACATTTTCAGCTTCGCTAAAGATATACTGCAAATAGCCGCTGCAATCAAATCCTTCTGGTGTCTCGCCGCCCCATACATAGGGGGTGCCTTCGTATTTTTTAGCAACCTCCATGATTGAACTGTCACTTTGTCCAGTGATACCGAGAGCCTTAAAGGTTTCCTTTCCAGCAATCCCATCGACCGCTATCCCTTTATCATCCTGAAATCTCTGGACCGCTGACTTCGTATACGGCCCGTAATAATCGGTCGTTTTGCTATACGTAAAATAACCTTTTTCATCCAGCTTTTTCTGCAATTTTTGTACATCTTTATTCTCGTTAGTTTGTTGTAGCGTATCGTCACCAAGCGCAGCGTGGCTGACGGCAGGATTCAGCACTATGATCCCAGCTGCTGCGAGTATTATCGTGATTTTCTTCAAAACGACCATCTCCTTGCCTGTTTTTAATCTGACTTGAACCATGCTAACAGGATGAGATGGTGATGGCTTTAACAGTAAAATAACAATGTGTCTTACAATGTAAAAGGAATCACATAAACATGACAAAATGATGTTAAAGAAGCTTGGTCATACACACACTGTTGGGATCATCACTATACTGAGCAAAAGGTGCACACTCCTGAAAACCGAAGCTCGCATACAGCTTTCGGGCTGGCTCAAACGCTTTCATGGATCCTGTTTCAAGACTGACGCGCTCATAGCCTCTGCTTTTTGCTTCATCCAGTATGTGCTGCAGCAGCTGTCTAGCTATCCCTTTTCTTAAAAATGCGGAGGATGTACGCATAGACTTTATCTCACCATGTGAAGCGTCCAGTTCCTTTAATGCCCCGCATCCAGCTAATTCTTCACCATCCCACACACTCCAAAACGTGATATCTGGTTGTTTAAGACCGTCTAAGTTCAGAGCATGAATGCTTTCTGGCGGTGAATGAAGACTCATTCCGTTAAGATGTTCACTTATCAACGCTTTGATCTGATAGCCTGTTAAATCATCGGTTTTAATGAGCATTTCGTTCTTCCTTCCATCCATTTCTCAAAGCGAGATTCGTAATATGTGCCAAATGATGATTTCCGTGCCATGCATACATCCCGATGGTTTTTGAAAGTTCAATCTTGCCTATTTCAGGGTGAATAAATGCCCGGTCAAATTCTGCTTCACCTAAAGAGCGCAATACGATAACCCATCGTTCATGTAATGATGACAGCAAATTCATCGAAACAGAAACAGGAGCTTTGTAATCTGAAAGAATCGCCCATTGGTCTTCTTTGTATGGTGTGATGACTGGATTCTCTTCAGTCAGTGCTAATTTAAACCGCTGCATGCCATTTAGATGGCTGTCCGCGAGATGATGGATAACCTGA
Organism: Fictibacillus iocasae; assembly: GCF_042665465.1. NCBI lineage: Bacteria > Bacillati > Bacillota > Bacilli > Caryophanales > Fictibacillaceae > Fictibacillus > Fictibacillus iocasae. The sequence goes on from NZ_JBHTCP010000004.1 coordinate 111,594, forward strand.
CGGACTGTCCACCCGCCAGGTCTATATGCTGTATCAAGCTGGCCATCGTCCCATCCGCTTATGGCCTCACCAAGCTTTGAAGGCAGCGCTTCTATCTCGTTTATCCACTTTTCTATCTGCTCGTACTGTACATCTTGCGTTAAATCAAACGTCCCAATCGGATACTGTAGATCCTTCATCTATCTTCCTCCTCGTGCTGCAAGATCAGACTCATAATAAGCTGCTCGCCAATCTTTCCTGTCTTTCTTCTTCCTGTATCAAGAAAACCGGCTTTTTCATATAATCGTTGTGCAGGGATATTTCGTTTATTAACGGCTAATACGATTTCGTTACAGAAGGGATACATCTTCCGGGAAAATTCACTGAGTTGGTTCATAGCCCGAAGAGCAAACCCTTTTCCTTGTTCAGTGTGATTGATGGAAAAGGCAGTCAGCAGCATCGCTCGCGAATTTTGACTATATTCCGATACCCGTTCACTGCGATGGAGGACGAAAAATCCTACAGGCTCACTGTTATATGTAATAACGATAGGACGCTTCTTTTCATTCGACTCGAGCATCAGTGAAGGATGAGCAGTGAAAGGTAATTGTTCTGGCGGAAGATGAAACCTTTGCAGCTTTTCCTCGTAAATAGACTGGTAAAATTGTAGCTGTACGCTATATGTTGCTTTCATAGTCCAGCACCTTTCTATTGAAATGATAATTTTGGAAATATCTCCTACTTTTTAAAATAACGAACAACTCGAGGTGTGTAAAGCGATGGATGCTGTTTCATGGATTGTACTAGTTGCCGCTCTGCTTTCGATTCTTTCTTCAATCTGGTATTATACGTCTCTTGGGAGAAGGATCTCGGTTGAAGAAAAGAACGCGGGACGTGATTTGAGCTGCGAAATGAATCCCTATACGGGATCTGGTTCAAAGAATGAAATGGATAAAAAACAAGACTAAGAGACATGCTCTTAGTCTTGTTCTTTACTGTACCGGCATAAAAGAAACGTTCCAGATGCCGTCTTCGTCTTTTATCATCTTAAAGCCTGAAGGAGCATCTGCGTTTTCGTTTGCCGTATATTGGATATGCCCGGAAATTTGATTATCATCCAAATGAAAAGTCCCCTTTTCAAGGTGTAAAAACAGGTGATAAAGGTGTTCCGGTGTACCATGATCAGCTACGGGTATGTTCAGATACTCTTCTTCTGACATCATCACATAATCTTGTCGGTCCGTATAAAGTGCATAGGCCATCTTGCTGTTTCCTGTAATACATGCCTGTACATAAAACTTGGCGACTGTGATGGGATCTAGCCCTTTTAACAGCTGTTCATCAAGACTGCTCTGGAATTGCTCATATATCCTTCGCTCTTTCTGATTGAACGTTTTGTACTGCTCAGCAGCATAGTCGATGACTGGTTTCGAATATGCTTCACGTTTCTTCTCCTCAAAAGGCAGACCAGTTGATTGAGAAGGAAGGTCTTCATGCATTTGGCGAACGGTTTGAGAGTTTTGTGTGAATTCACCGCTCATAACAAGAACAAAGATAAATAGTGAGGCTAAGACGATTCCGCTTAACATCTTAGGAAACCAAGCTGTCTTTGTTTGATGCGTTATCTTTTCTTGAACTGCTCTATTTACGATTTGCTGCCGCTCTCTAGATGTGAAGACAGGAAGTTCACTGATGCTGTTTTCAAATTCTTTTTTCATATCGGTTAGCAAGAGTTCCACTTACATCTCTCCTTTGTACTGAAGCTTAAATGCAAGCCGCTTTTTGGCACGCTGCAGACGGGACTTTAATGTATTCACATTCGCGCCAAGCAGCTCCGTCATTTCTTCCAAAGTCAAGTCTCTGAAATAGTACAATACGATGACTTCACGGTATTTTACCGGCAGCTGCAGGATGAGCTGACTAACGGCTTCTTTGCGTTCACTATGCAGATAGACCGTCTCAGGAGAGTTTTCTTTTTCAGAAGGAAGAATAATATCTGAAATGATGGTTTTCTTATAATGCCAGCTTCTCAAAAAGTCTTTGCATTTGTTGATTGCGATACGATAGATCCACGTCTTTATGCTCGATTGCTGCTGGAAGGTGTCTAAGTTTTTGTATACACATAGAAAAATATCTTGAGTGAGGTCTTCAGAGTGTGTCCAGTTCTTTGTATAGGCATAAACGAGTCGTTTGATTTCTTCACCATAATCATCCATCAGCAAATGAAGCAGCTCTGTCTTATCTGTTCTTATTGGGACTGCTTCTGAAGGTTTTGTTATACTCGTTAAATTTTTCATAAGCCTTTAGGAAAAAGAATCTTTTTCAGGCTTTGTATCAGCAGATAAAATGCTGAAGCAGCCATTGTGGCTGCTGCGCCAAGCAAAAAAATATCATCTGCGTTTTCATCCGTTTTATATCCAATGCTCATCGGCTGTCCATCTGCTGGGCTATTTCGAAAAAATAACATATGGTCAATCGTGATATCGGCAAAGCTCCATCCACAGAAAAGAAGAAAATATAGAGCGGGTAAAAATACCGATTTAACCGGTTTAGACATCATCTTCATGAATCGGCTCAGTAACAGGACTTTACCCATTACGAGAATGGTGATCACACTCGCTTCAATGATTTCTACATAAAGGGATTGCGTTAATGCCAAAAAGATGAATAGTGCAATTGATAGAATAAAAACCATACCCATTCCTCCACGCTTGATTTGATTTCATCAATTGGACGAAACAAAGACAGAAAGAGATGCGAATTATTTCCTTTTTTATCATGTCATAATGCAAGGCATAAAGAAAGCTGATTCCTGCATAATGGAATCAGCTTTCTTTTCAGTTATTGCAGAATCCTTTTTATTAATGGCTGTTTTCGAAAACATTGTTGCTTTTAGAATGGAGAAGAGGTTGATCTCCGTTACAGGTGCACGCTTATCCAGAGGGGTGTAGCGAAAAGCGCGGGTGGGCTCGTTCAGCCTAGGGCAAGTAAATGAGAAAGGGACCGAGAAGATCACTCTTTGACTTATTGGGCACTTGCTCATTTGACCTCGAGGGACTAGCCGCCGTAACTGGACAAGTGAGCCCTTACGCTAGCCAAGCGCCCTTGGAAGGTCTCACCTTCTCACTCATCACAGATGACTGGAGGGCTTTCAAAGTCTATGCAAAAGAAAAAGGGATTGAGCATTACACGTTAAATTCTGATGTTACGGAACGAGTTAACGGGCTTTACCATATCCAAAATGTCAACAACTATCACAGCCGCCTAAGGGGCTTGATGAACCGTTTCAATCGTGTGGCGACCAAGTACCTCGACCATTATTTAAGCTGGTTTCTGTTTCTGGATACCCTGCGCTTCCGAAACGATTCTACAACTGTTAGTAAAATAATTGTCAATAGCTGTTTATTTCCGACCGTCGCTACTTATGATAAATTAAGGCTATCTACATTCAGAGTTTCATAAGCCTTGATCAACTATAAGGGCAAGTTAATTGAACAAGAAATCATTACAAAAAGATAACACTCTTTTCATTCGTTTTTCAAAGGTAGTCAGTATTTTAGGAGGATTTAAAATGAGAAGAGTAGGAGCTTGGTCTAAATTAATTTTCATTTTAATTGTATTGGTAGTAATATGGTTTTTCTTATTCGGAATACGACTAATCGGTTTTTTTTCAGCCGTTAATGAAAGAGGACTACGGGCAACGGAATGTGGGACGCAGGGTTGTAGTGATACAGTATTTTTCTTGAATACAGCTTGGACATTCTCATTTTTTGTTATTATTCCTCTTGTTATTCCATTAGTTCTTGTCATTTACTGGAGTTTAAAGAAAAAGATTTCCTAAACTAAGGGGCTAATTTTCAAAAAGGATTTAAAACAAGGACCCCATATTGGGTGATTGTTTTTTGGTCATTTATCAACAATATTATTTACCATAGCTTATTAAATAAAGGAATCGCCAGCATGAAAGGATTTGAACAAAAGTAACAACCGTCAGGAACCAAATAAATTAGAAAAGAGTGTCTAGCTCTCTTTACAGCTAGTTCATCCAAACCGTGAATGGAACGTATCCATTCTTCTTCACATCCGGCGGCTGCCTATCTGTATGACCGATGTAGAGAAAAGCAGCCATTTCACTTCGGTGCGGCAGTCCAAAGAACTGCGTGATCTTAGGGTGGTAACACGCTTGTCCTGTCCTCCACATGGCACCAAGGCCAAGATCATGAGCAGCAAGGAGCATGTTTTGCACCGCACAGCAGACAGCTGCGTACTCTTCTTTTTGAACCACGTTCTTTTGGTCAGTATAGACTGCTCCCACTGCGATGATGACAGGTGCGCGGAGCGGCATTGTTCTAGCTCTCTCAGCTCTTGCTGCAGCCTCAATTTTGTTGCCTGCTGTCTCTTCAGCCACTTCGGCGAGCACTTCGGCAAGTTTGTATCTGCTGTCACCTGTAAGAACGAAGAATCGCCAAGGCTCTGTCCGGTAATGGTTGGGTGCATACGTGCCTGCTTCAAGCACTTGTTCAATTAATTCATTAGAAACAGGGGCATCTTTTACTTTGCCGATGCTTCTTCTTGTTTTTATAGCGTGTAATGTATCGATGCTTTCACCTCTCAACCTTCAATTTTTGTCTGAAGCATAGCTCTTAATTCGTGTTCGGCGAACATGAAAAATCGCTGCATGTCCTCTTCATTCGAAAATCCTGCTTGAGCAGAACGGTCATTTCCTCCTCCGCGTCCGTTAAATAGGCTAAGGTGCTGTTTGAAAAATTTCCCGCAAGAAAGTTCTGAGTCGCCGCCTCGGGACAATACTACTTTATTTTCGTCTTTTGCAACGAATAAAACAGTGATCTTGTTCTCTTTTGCTATTTTTTCCGCAAGCACTTGCGTGTCCTTTGCAGATTTGTTTTCACATACATGAGCAATGAACTTTCCTTTGTTTTCATGTAACAGGTGCTTTGCCAGATAATCATCGTTTTCTTCCTTCAGTTTATGCAGCTGTTCTTCTAGGTACCTCATGTTTTTTTCCCAGTTATCTAGCCTGTCCATTATTTGTTCTTGATTCGTATTAAACTTGTTTGAAATGGCATTCAGCAACTGAAGATGTTTTCGGTAATCTGCCATTGCTCTGGCTCCGCATTTAAAGTAAATTCGCGTCCCGCCTTTTTGTTTCTCTTTTTTGTAAAGCTTGATTAACCCAATCTCCCCTGTGCTCGCGACATGCGTTCCGCCACAGGCATTGTGTTCAATTCCCTCAATTTCTACAATCCGAATATTTTCAGTTACTGTTGGCAGTTTAACGACTGACAGATGGTTTAATTCTTCTGACGTAACAAAATAGCTAGCGATCGTTCGGTTGTGATAAATTTCTTGATTGACGGCTTCTTCTATTCGCAGCCATTCACTTGCACTGATCTCAGGCTTGTTCACATCAATCGTCACATCTTCCGCGCCTAGATGAAAGCTTAATGTGGGAGCGTCTAATAGACCTCGGCATACAGCGGACAATAAATGCTGTCCAGAATGCTGCTGCATATGATCAAATCGTCTACTCCAATTAATCTCACACTCCACTTCATTTGTTTCAGGATACGTATCCACTCGATGAACAACATCATCTCCATCTTGAAATACATCGAGCACATAAGCCGTACCTATCCTTCCTGTATCGGATGGCTGTCCTCCACCATGAGGGTAAAAAGCGGTTTCTTCCAAAACGACAAATTTCTCGCTTTCCACTTCCATTTTTCGCTTAATCGTTGTTGTCCATTTTTTTATGTAAGATGATTGGTAATACAGTTTCTTTGTCACGAGAACATCATGCCCTTCAAGTTTGAAATTACTATCTCATTCCTACTATACAACATTTGTGAAACAGATAAGTGTCTGCCAACCTGTTAAGCAACCGGCTAAGCGAATAGTCCTGTTTTACAATCGTACATATCGAGCTGAAGGAGAAAGAAAAGAACCGGTTCGTTTATAGAACCGGTTCTGCGTTATTCGGCTATCTTCTTGATCTGATCTAGCAAGTCGCTGTATACGGCGACTTCGTCCATCAAGCCTGTTTGCTCCAAAACGTCCACACTTACTTTTCCATCTTTTACATTTTCCAAATACGTATCAATCCCTTGTTCAAATGCTTCATTGTGTTCGAGAACTTGATTGTGTATGTCTTCAAACATGGAAGGCGGTGTAAGGTCATTGAACGCTTGTATTTCTGATTTCATGTCTTGAAGTGTTTTTTCCAGATCTTGTGCTGCCTGCTGGTCAGAAATGGCTTTTTCAGCGAGAGCAGGAACATCGTTTGCAAACTGCTGGACACTGTCTACATATTTCGTTGCTGCAGGCACATATTCTATGCCGTTTGTTACATCGGATAGTGCCTGGCAGCCTGTCATTAAAATAGACAACAGCATGATAATACTAAAGAATACCTTTTTTCTCATTAGTAACCTCCAAAAATTTCTGATAGTTCATTCATACGTCTGTCCAAAGAGAAAGTTTCCTATAAAGGGAAGTATTTAACGATCCGATTTCTCCTGCTTAAGAATATCTTTGTATGTTTTAATCTTTTTATCAAGCATCTTCTCGGTTTCGGCTAACGTTTTCATTTGTTCTAACAAGGATGCTCGGTGAGTTTCAAGGAGTTCCAGTCTGGCAATGGCGGTATGTTTTCCTTCTGTGAACAGCGAGGCATAGGTACGAATGGATGCAATCGGCATTTTTGTTTGTTTAAGCTTTATAACAAATTGAAGCCACGCTAAATCTTGATCGCTGTACAAGCGATCTCCACCAGGGTTCCTTGAGGGTGTGATAATCTTTTCTTTTTCATAATAACGCAATGTATGTGTGCTGATTCCAAGTTTGTTTGATACTTCGCTAATACTGAACATCATTTCCTCCACTTTACGATTTAACTCCTAGTATAGTCATTGGTTGACTTAGAGTAAACTCTAAGGATTAGAATTGAAAAGTGCACGGATACAATAAAATTTGGAGGTAGATAAAATGAAATATACGGTTATTACCGGAGCAAGTTCAGGTATAGGCTATGAGACTGCACTAGCTTTTGCAGCGCGGAAGAAAAATATCATTATCACTGCTCGTAGAAGCGAGAAGCTCGAGGAGTTAAAAAAAGAGATACACAAAATCAGTCCTGAATCCGATGTTGTGATCATCATCTCTGATTTATCTATTGCTGAGAACGCCTACTCTTTATATGAAAGTGTAAAGAAATATGACATTGAAACATGGATTAATAATGCTGGATTCGGCAACTTTGCTTCTGTCGGCAATCAGGATCTCAACAAAATTCAAAAGCTCCTCCATTTAAATATAGAGTCATTGACCATTCTTTCATCTTTATATACAGCCGATTATGCAGAAGTTGAAGGAACTCAGCTGATCAATGTGTCATCTGGCGGCGGTTATACGATTATAGGAGATGCGGTTACGTATTGTGCGAGCAAATTCTACGTGAGTGCATTCACAGAAGGACTCGCGCAAGAGCTAATAGTTTCTGGTTCAAAAATGCAGGCGAAGGTACTGGCTCCTGCTGCGACTGAAACAGAGTTTGCTAAACGCTCCATGAATTTAGATCAGTTCGAGTATGAAGGAAGAGTGCCACAATTTCACACGTCTAAGCAAATGGCAGGCTTTATGCTCGACTTGTATGACAGCAACAAAGTAGTCGGAATCGTGGATGGACTCACATACGAATTTCAGTTAAAAGATCCGATCTTCCCCTTCGCAAATCGAACAACTCGAACGGAATAACAGCAAAGGCTTCCCGTTCGGGAAGCCTTTGCAATGCATTTTAGCCAAGTTTCTTTACAACACTCAACTTAATTCAACGTTGTGGTACACTTGCTGCACATCTTCTAGGTCTTCAAGAGCATCAAGAAGCTTTTCAAATTGCACCTGTCCGTCTTCTGGGAGTGAGATTTCACTTTGTGGAAGCATTGTTAGTTCGGCAACCGAGAACTCCGAGATCCCTGCCTGTTTAAAGGCCTCTTGAACAGAGTGGAATTGGTCAGGCTCTGCATATACGATCACGGATTCTTCTTCCTCCATCACATCTCTAACATCAATATCCGCTTCCATGAGAAGTTCTAGCACATCATCAGCTGACTTTCCATCTATCCCAAAAACCGCTGTCGCATCAAACATGAACGAAACAGAACCGCTTACTCCAAGATTTCCCCCGTTCTTTTTAAATACGGCACGGACTTCCGCCACTGTTCGATTCACGTTGTTGGTAAGTGCATCAACAATCAGCATAGAACCGTTTGGCCCAAATCCTTCGTACCTTAGTTCGTCATAAACTTCCTCCGAACCGCCTTTTGCTTTTTCAATCGCACGATCGATGATCGTCTTTGGTACACTGTACGTTTTCGCTCGTTCAATGACCATTCTCAATGTCTGGTTGGTTTCAGGATCAGGATCGCCCTGTTTGGCTGCTACATAAAGCTCGCGGCCAAACTTCGCATAAACGCGACTCGTGTTGGCATCCTTTGACGCTTTCTTTTCTTTAATGTTGTTCCACTTACGTCCCATATTAACACTCTCTTTCTGAACGATTTTCCAGTTTATTCACTTGACTATTATACATGACAAATCAGAACGCTCCAATTACTTCGTTTTATTTCGTCCGTTATTTATGCCTTCGTGTTGCATCGATCTGTCCCATAAAGGTTCTGCAAACCGTCTCATGTTTAGGAAGCGCAACTAACTATGAATTCTTTTTCTGTCATATACTCCTTCGTTTTACGAAGTGTTTTCTTTAAGGGTATAATAAAATGCGACGAAGCAACAAGACAAAAAAGGATGCTGTATATGAAAAAATACATTGTGGTTGGGGCAGGCATTCTCGGTGCCTCAGCTGCTTACCACCTGGCTAAACAAGGAGCCGATGTGACCATCATTGACAGAAAGGATAAAGGACAGGCGACAGATGCCGCTGCTGGCATCATCTGTCCATGGGTTTCACAGCGGCGAAATAAAGCGTGGTACACTCTTGCTAAAAATGGCGCAGGCTATTATCCGAAGCTAGTCTCCGAACTCATGAAAGAAGGAGAAAAAGATACCGGTTACGCTCGTGTAGGTGCTTTATGTCTTCATAAAAATCAGGAAAAGCTAAAACAAATGCAGGACCGTGCATTAAGCCGAAAAAAGGAAGCACCTGAAATGGGAGAGATCTGTATTCTTTCTCCTCAAGAAACAACGAAGCGGTTTCCTGTTCTGAATGATCAATACGGTGCAGTTTACGTCAGTGGAGCGGCAAGGGTAAACGGACGTGCCTTAAAGCAAGCACTGCTTCAAGCAGCACAGAACAATGGCGCTAAATTTATTAACAATACCGCAGTGCTCGCGTATACAGAAAATAGAGTAACGGGAGTTCTTGTGGATGAAGTGGCTATTCCAGCCGATATAGTGATTTTATGTGCAGGAGCATGGGCTGAATCTCTTGTAGAGCCGCTCGGCGTTTCTTCACATGTCACCTTTCAAAAAGCACAGATTGCTCATCTTCAATTAGAAGAGACAGAAACGAGCGAATGGCCAGTCGTCATGCCGCCAAGCAATCATTATTTGCTATCCTTTGACGGCGGTCAAATTGTAGCTGGAGCTACTCATGAAAACGATGTTAACCTTCAAGATACTAGCGTTACTGCGGACGGAATAAAGGAAGTGATGGATAAAGCGATAACAGCAGCTCCAGGACTTGCTGATTGCACGTTCATTGAGATGCGTGTCGGTTTTCGGCCGTTCACCCCTGATTTTCTTCCTGTCATAGATAAGCTTCCAGGCTGGGAAGGACTTTTATTCGCAAACGGCCTTGGAGCTTCAGGATTGACGACAGGTCCGTTTCTAGGTCTTCAGCTCGCAAAACTAGCAATGGACCATGAGGCGGATATCGATCTTGAACCATACTCCATTAAAGTGAAGTAACCTTCTTCCTAAAGAGCTTTCTATCGTAGCTCTTTAGGATTTTTTTGTACATTTTAATCAAGCATAACGTTTTACCAGAGGAGAAAATCGAGGCAGTCTAAAAGAGTAGGGAAAAAGTGTAAAGAACGATGATTATAAAAGCTTGCCGCTCAACTGGTCTTTATGTTCATGTACCATATTTAATAGGGAAAATTGATTGTTTATACATTGCTGGTAAAGCTTGTCGGATTCTTCCCAAGCGAGCTTATACAATTCTTCAGAAATCTTTCCTTTTTCATAGGCTTCCTCTAATTCATCTGCATCCAGCCGGATGACTTCTCCAGAAGGAAGAACCACGATATCCAGATACAAATCCTTCATGTAAGGAATTCCGTCTTTCACTCCCGTGTCTGCACACACGTCTATGTACCATTGAATTACTTCCCCTTTTTCATTGAACATGGTCGTAACAGTGTGATGTTCTTGATGGGGAAACTGCTGCAGGACCATATACCCTTCGTCGATCACACAATGTTCCGTTTCGCCGCATCGCTTATAAAGCGGTTCAGTAACACCGAGCACCTCTATTAATGTGATATAACCCTTGAAATGATCCTCGTCGATAAACGTCTGGGCATAGCGTTTAGATGTTACGCAAGTTAATTCGTTATGGCTGCCGGACTTTTTTTCCACCGTTATCCATCCTCTCTTTTGCTGCCATCAGCAAGTACTGTCACATTTACTATCTTTTCTTAATAAAGACTAGCATAATCACCTCACCACTTTATTAGCCCAACATATTCTGTATGAAATCACATTCGTGATAGCGGCCTAATGCCGAATTTCAGATATTGAAGGGAGAGAAACAGAATGGGCGTTGAACTGACAGCGCTTCATTGGATTTATCTTGTCTTTATAGGCGCAATAATCGGCTTTATGGTAAAGAGGCGTGATACAACACTTGTGTGCATTTCGGGGATTTTCATACTAGCTTTTACAGCTACAGGCTCCCTAAGTTCATCTGTAAGCAGTATTTTCAACAGTTTTATTTATGCCATAACGGAATTGCTTTCCACGATTCTTGTTATCTCCATTATTGTTGCGATGAGCAGGACGATGACGGCTGCTGGAATTAACAGTGTCATGATCGCTCCATTTGCAAAATTGATACGGTCTCCTGCTCTTGGTTATTGGACGATTGGAATCGTGATGATGATCATTTCTTTTTTCTTCTGGCCATCTCCAGCTGTCGCCTTGCTCGGTGCCGTACTCTTGCCGGCAGCCATTAGAGCGGGACTTCCAGCACTTGGTGTGGCCATGGCCATGAACTTGTTCGGCCACGGCATCGCCCTTTCCGGTGATTTTGTGATTCAAGGGGCACCTAAGCTGACGGCAGAAGCGGCTGGGATCCCTGTTGGTGATGTAATCAGTGCAAGTGTGCCGCTAGTGTTCATCATGGGCATCGTGACAACCATTACAGCGTATTATTTCTTAAAGCGGGATATGAAAAACGGAAAGTTAACCATGAATACTGGCTTGAGCCATGCCAAGAACATCGAAATCGAAAATAATGAAGATCTTCTCTCCACAGGAATGAAGCGCTTTTTTGCCTTATTTATCCCGCTGCTCTTTGCGTTGGATGTTGCTGTTATGTATAGACTTGATCTGCAGGGAGGGGACGCGACCGCTTTAATAGGCGGAACATCTGTATTTATTCTCCTTTTCATTTCCGTTGCAGCGTACAAGATGAAAGGGCTTGAGAAGTCCACAAGCTTCTTCATAGATGGGTTTACATTTGGATTTAAAGTGTTTGGTCCTGTTATTCCCATTGCAGCATTTTTCTATCTGGGGGATTCTGGATTTGTGAAGATTATTGGTGAACACCTGCCTGTTCTCTCTCATGGTATCGTGAATGATTTAGGGGTAGCACTCGCAAATGCTGTTCCACTATCAAAGGAAGTGGCTGCTGTTACCCTTGCCTCTGTCGGAGCCATCACGGGACTTGATGGATCAGGGTTTTCAGGTATATCACTAGCGGGTTCAATCGCCTCCTTGTTTGCAGCCGCTATTGGTACTGGTGCTGACACTTTAACAGCTCTTGGACAAATTGCGGCAATTTGGGTAGGAGGAGGCACCCTCGTACCATGGGCGCTTATTCCTGCAGCTGCGATATGCGGGGTCGATCCATTTGAGCTCGCCCGCCGCAACCTTCTTCCGGTTATGATCGGCCTCATTGTAACAACAGTAGCGGCGATGTTCCTCATGTAATCATGAAAAATAGAAAGAAGCGCAGCGTTTTAAACCAGGCGCTTCTTTCTTGAACTTTAATCCATTATAATTTTTTTATCAGAGGATAAATTCGACGCAGTCAACACGTTTTGGAATAAGGTATAAGGTCAACTAAGGCTGACTTAAAGGCATGACGTCAGCCAAGTTTTCTTTATATACATAGTATAGTGGAAGACATATACCTTATTGATAAGGAGAATCGAGAGGCTTTCTTCCATATAAATAACGAACGTGAGAACTATTTTTGTACGCATTAAAATCTTGATCATAGTGTTGATGGTTTTCCTTGTTCATTTGTTTCAGCTCTTCTTGAATGGTTCCTTGTGCAGATAAGACGGAACCTGCGGCTTGAATCCAACTGCCTGCGACGTTTATTTCCTCGCCAGCATTGCCACCTTGCTGAAGCTGATAAATGCCGCCAATGGCCTGCATGGAATTCCCCGCCACTTGAAGGACATTTCCAATGATGTTCAGTGATTGATCGGTGCTGTTTTCATCCTCTATTTCATCTGCGAGTGCAACAAGCCCACCAAGCGCTTGTGTGAGATTTCCCATAATGACGAGCCGTTGTGAGGTGTTAGAACTGACAGGAAGAACGAGTCCAGCAATGACTTCTGCATTTCCAGCAGCTTGAATTTCACTGCCTAGTTTTTCGAGTGAAAATCCTTCCTGTCCATCTGCCTCAATGGTATTGCCAGCTGCCTGAAGCGCATTTCCAACAATATTTAATGAATTTTGCATGTCCTCTGATAAGAATGCGAAGGGGGTACTGCCGATAGCTGAGATGATGGTTCCGATCGCAGCTATAATTGCACCAGCTATTTCCTTCCATGCATTTTCCATAGCTGCTCCCGCCCGTCAATTAAAGGAATACTACATGTGTATTCCAATATATAGATTATGGAGAGCAATTTAATAAAAAAATAAGAACCGATATCGGCTCTTATTAAACGTTTTTGCTGCAAAACTCTTGGAACACTTGCAATTCATCTTCTTCAAGTTCAAAATCCAGCGGCTCATTTGTATTATTTTCGAATAGCTGGTAGTTAGCGATTCTCCCTTCTCCATCTTCCTGAGCGTAAATCAATTTTATGTATAATCCGTTTTCGCTGTATAACTCGTCGTCTTCCTCTACTTCAAAGTGAATGAAAAATTCGTAACGCTCTCCTTTTAATATGCCAGTAGGGTCTTTCAGCTGATCCACGTCATGTCTTGTAATGTTCATCATCTTCATCCTTTCTTCATGCTTTTACATTATACATCGTTTCCATCATTTTTCATAAGTTGATGCGTATCCAAGCATTTCCGAGACTCGTAGCAATTAATGAGATAATAGAATCTGTCGTAAAGTAGTGCAAGTGAGATAAAGGGGTGAGATTTGATGGAAATGTGCCTGTGTTTATTTCCATGTCCTGTGAAACGGCACTGTTATATCCTGGGCTGATTGGTTTTAAAGGAAAACCAAAACAATCATCTTGGTCATAAATATTCAGCCAGTCTCCTTTTAAATTGGGGTGATGCTTTTTAAGGTGTGGGGAGGGGACGGTTATCGGACGGTCGAAATCCAAGTACCTCAGGCTCCATAAAGCAAGGGGACTGCCTAAAGTAAAAAGACCTGTTAACGTTTCTCCCCTCTCTATAGGTGATGATAGAGCAGCTTCTTTTATCATAGGCGGCAGGCGGTCAGGAATTTCTTGCAAATCATAAAAATAATTGCTTGTAATAACGGAGCCAAGACTGTGTGCTGCAATAAATAATGGGGAGTCAGCACCCGCTTTGCTGCTTAATTCTTGCAAACCCTGGGCATAGACATGATGAACTTTTTCATAGTTTTGGTTATGCATGCTAGAAGGCTGATAGGCAATAGCATCGCCAAGAAAATGAATAACGAACTGCCTTAATTCACTGTAATGTAGAGCACCATTGCTGGATAAATCCTTCCAAATCTTTTCTTCCTTTTGCTGAAATACACTTCCCCAGAATATGGGCTGAATCACCAATTCATTCTCAGGATTTTGAACGAAAGGAGGAAGGTTTTCAACAAACTTTTTTCTGATACGGTAAGAAAACTGTTCAGAAAAAAGTTCATCTTGCTTTCCGATTCCATGAAGAACAGCCAGCGCAATTTTCGTCATGCCTCATCCCCCCTTTCTACTAGTATTATTGGATGAAAAGAACGGAAATCCTTTTTTGGCCGCGGACTTCAATCCGCTTTTAAGAAGTTGAGCAGCTCGTGATTAAAGCGGTAGAGTTCGTCATAAAAGAAGCCATGTCCGCTTTTCTCAAAAGCGATCAGTTTGGAGTTCTTGATGCTCAGGTGTTGAGGTACTGCCAGTGCAAACGGGCATATGGCGTCCTTTTTTCCGTGCATGATATACGTTGGAACAGCCACATGCTGAATTGATTTTTGCAGGTCTTCGTCTCTCAATGACTCGGCTGTTGCAATGGTGCAATATCCAGCTGCTGAAAGTCCAAGACATTGAAATCATTCCTTAAAATACATTCCATGTTCGGCCGCGAAAAATTCCGCACCGAGATCTGCCAGAACACCAGGCCGATTGTAATACAATTGAAGAAGTATTTCGTTCACTTCTTTTCTAGTAAATCCGCATGGATAGCCTTCCCTCTGAATGAATGAAGGTGCCGCTGCTGCAAGTAAAATTAATTTGTTCACCTTCGGATAAAAATAGTTCAGGACATAAGTAATACTGATTGCGCCACCCATTGAGAAACCGGCAAGAACAAAGTCTTGAAGTTGATGGCGGTTACGACATCATGGATGTCTTCTGCCAGCTGGGTATAGCTGTACCCCGTAAATGGCTTATCCGAATGTCAGAAACCGCGCAAGTCTATAGCGATAAAGCGAAAACCGTGGAGCGGAAGGACATTCAGTTGGTATTCAAACATTTTGTGGTTGACCGGCCAGCAATGAATAAGAAGAACAGGTTTTCCTGAACCGGTATCTTCTACATAAAGATTGATCCCTTTTTTTGTTTTCACATAATAGCCCATACTTCACCCGCTTCTCATGCTTTTTAATAACGTATGGGTGGGGCAAGGTACTTATGAGTGGACAATCGCCATACATATAATAGGACGACACATATTGAGGTGACAGATCGTGAAGCTTTTCTACAGAGGAGTCCTTCTGCTTGCATTAGCCTCGCTTGCAGGCGAGAGTCTTGAGTTTATTACCAACATGGTGCTTGCTAAGGAACTTGGCGAGCAAGGTCTTGGTCATTTTATGTCAATATTGCCTACCATTTTTCTGATCGTGATCATCGCCAGCTTAGAACTACCGATATCTGTATCTAAGTACATTGCAGAAAGGGACGAGCGGGACCATCACAGTATGCTGAAGCATGCCTTTTTTCTAACCATCTGCTGTACGGCACTATTGCTTGCTCTTTCATTGGTCATATTGCCGATGCTTCCTGTTTTCAACAGCTACCACCCTTTAGTCAGGTGGCTTGTTATTCTATTAATTCCAATCATCGCGTTTACCTCTATCGCAAGAGGTTATTTTATGGGAAAGCAGCAGATGGGTAAGATCGCGTTTTCGAATTTGGCGCGAAAAATTGTACAGCTGATTTTGCTGACAGGCGTGTATCAAATGTTTTCCTTCAGTGAGGAAACGGCGATTCTTGTCGCGGTGGCCACATTAATTGGCTCAGAAGTGGTCGTGTTTCTGTATTTATTCACACATTATGTGCTACAGTTCAGCCGCATGAGAAAACATCCTGAAAGCGAGATCCCATTGAAGGATGTAACTGTCAGTCTTGCCGCTGTTTCAGGTCCGGCTACCGCGTTACGGTTATTTCATGCCGTCACAAACGCCGTTCAGCCATTCTTGATTAAATTTGCCCTTGTCAGTTCAGGTATCACATCCTCAGAAGCAACGGGACAGTTTGGCATACTAGCAGGTGTAGCAATGACGATCGGTTTTTTTCCTGGATTTATTGCACATGCCCTTTTGGTTGTGCTTATCCCTACTGTTTCGGAGAGCTATGCCAAGAAAGATACGGCAAGGCTTGCCCTTCTTTTACGCCAGGCTATGTTGATTACCTTCTGCTATGGTGTTCCCTCTGTTATGATCGCCTATTACTTTTCGGGACCTTTAACAGAGCTTTTTTTTCAATCAACATCCGCTGCTGCTTATGTAAAATTGCTATGGCCGACGTTTCTTTTTACCTTTTTCCTTGTACCGCTTCAAGCTTACTTAATTGGACTAGGGTTAATTAAGGCTGCATTTTATCAGTCTGTATGGGCGACCACGTTGTCATTCGGCCTGATGTATATGCTTGGTTCACAGGGTACACTGCAAATGAACGGAATAATTATCGGAATGAATGCAGGCTCTGTCCTTCTCATGCTGCTTCACTATTTCAGCATTTGCCGGACAATCGGCATCTCGCTTCTTTTAACAGAAAATCGTTTTCCAGCTCCGTTTATTAAATAATTTTTCATTCCCTTGGCACACCGGAAACCATGTTTGTATGTGTTCCCATCAATTCCATTAACCGAATTCTTTTTGATGCTTCTTTTTTAAGAGAAGATAGTCTTTATCTTCTCTTGCTTTCTTCCATTTGACATGAAATATGGCAGCAGATTCTGCTTTTTCTTCATCTATATGCCTCTCATGTGTCTCTCCATTTTTCTTATATTTACGACCGCCTTTATAATTGGCGTACCGCCTCGCTCTTGTATAGCCCATCTGCAGGAACTTTCTGGCCATGTCCATCCCTACAAAGTCCTTCTTTTCTTTATATTCTAGAAACATGCTGTAGATCTTTTCCGATGATTTGTTGGCTATTGCCGGTGTTTTAAACTTCCAGTGCGGAAGAATCTCGCTCTTGTAAGGCTCTACTAAGAGTACGCCTTGCTCCCCTCTTCCGACTCTGTATAATTCGGGGTTCTTTCTGAAATCCACGTTTTCAAAATCAAGAGTATAATCAAACGCCATCTCAAGCCTCCTCTTTCATCCGTCTTTCAACAGCGGCTAGTTTTCTAAATCGATCTCGATCAAGTCATATGAAGTAATGATTCCGAGTGGCTTTTCATTCTTCTTACCTGAAAGTGTGATGATAATGGCTTCTAACTTTTTGTTTTCTTTATGATAGTTTTCAAAAATTTCTTCAGCTTTAAAAATGCTGGATGTCTTGCTCATAAACTCGACGTGTTTTTTCTTTTTATTTTTTTGTCTAATATCCACAATCCTTGCATCATCCAAATCGATCACATTATCGTTGAGCTGCTTTGTCATCCAGTTTAGTATTTCGGAAGCTGTGAGCAGCCACTGATACTCTCCCTTGGAGTTGTAGATTGGAAAGCGTGTGTAATCTTGTTTTTTTATGCATTCTAGAACACGTCTGAGTGTTTCGTTTTCCTCAAAGCAGACGACCGACTTAGTCGCAATGGTCAACGCGCGTTCAGGCTCTAAGAAATATTCTGCGATTTGTTCGATTCGCTCCACGATATTCAAGTGGGGTTCTGCGATATAGAAATCGTGGTCTGTTTTCTCATGAACGATCGCATTACGCAGTTTCGCGAACTGGCAAAGTTCATCATAAAACGAGCGTACGAGAGAATGCTTAGCACTTCCGGCATCAAGCAAATATTTAAAGCGGTCATCTCCCTTACCGCCCACTTCGTCCACTAGACATTTATGAATTTGATTGAACGCGATTTCAAACCGGTCTGACAGCTGGCCTTGTTTCTTTTGGATGGCTTCCATTCGTCAACACTCCCATGTTTTTTGCTTACTAACTCTTTCCCTATTGTCCAGTATAGAAAACACTTACGGAGGTTTAATGGATACGATGGATAGTGATACTATTGAGGAAAGGATGATTATGTTGAAAAGGTATCTGTTGTGCTTGCTGTTTATAATTTCAGGTTTTTTTATTTGGTCTGCTATTAATCCTGCGGATACGTTGACTTGGGTATTAGAAACATTCCCTGGTGCTTTCATCGCCATAGTATTTGTCTATCAGTACTATAGGAAACAGCCGCTTACCCTCCTTGTTTATTCAATTATTGCCGTTTTAATCATCCTGACTTTTATAGGTGGACATTATACCTATGATGATGTGCCATTGTTTGATACTCTGGCCCGCTCCATGGGGTGGGAACGGAATCCGTATGACCGGGTTGGACACTTTTTAAAAGGCAGTCTAGCCATTGTATTTCGAGAGCTTCTTCTTTTATATACCCCGCTTGTGAGAGGAAGGTGGCTGCAGTGTATCGCGGTCTGTTTCGTCGCCGCGCTTGCGTCCTTGTACGAAATGATTGAATTTATCGCGGCTAAGATAATGGGAAAATCGGCAGAGGACTTTCAAGGCATGCAGGGAGATCTATGGGATGCTCAATGGGACATGATTTTGGCGTTTTCCGGCAGCATCCTTGCATTGCTCCTTTTGACTGCTATTCATGACAAGGCGCTGCGGGCGCAAGCATATAAAAACAAGCGGCAATGAGGGAAATTCCTCATTGCCGCTTGTTTTTATATGCCTGTAATTGTGCTTTCTCCGATATAAACCTCCCGCTTGAACAGCCTAGAGTAAACGCCATTATTTTCTATCAATTCATCATGAGTGCCGTTTTCTGTCACGGAACCGCGATTAATGACGATGATCCTTTCAGCTGATAAAACAGTGGAAAGTCTATGTGAGATAACGATTACGGTTTGTTTGGCACGTCGTTTAGCAACTGCCTCATTTACCAAAGTTTCTGTAATAGGATCGAGTGCTGATGATGCTTCGTCGAGTATAAGGATTGGAGCATCCTTTACTAATGCTCTAGCCAATGAAAGACGCTGCTTCTGGCCACCTGATAATAAGCTGCCTCTTTCTCCAACCGGGGTATCTAATCCATTTGAAAGGCTTTCGAAATAATCGCCTAGTCCGCTGTCACGGAGTGCACAAATCAGTGCTGCATCATCAGCATGCTTGTTGCCGATGATTAGGTTATCGCGAAGTGTGCCATTGCGAAGCTGTACATCTTGAGAAACAACGGCATATTGCGCGCGAAGCCATTTTGTATCAATTAACGCAATGTTTACACCGTCCACTTTTACTGCACCATTGGAAGGTTCATACAGCTTTAAGAGCAAATCAACTACGGTTGATTTACCGGAACCACTAGGACCAACGAGAGCGACCGCTTCACCAGGTGATACCTTAAAAGATAAACCAGAAAAGATATTCTGCTGCTTTCCAGGGTAAGAAAACTGAACATTATCAAATTCAAGCATAGCAGCTGATTGCGCAGGTACTATCCCTCCTGCATCCTCTGAACTTCCCGGTGCTTCTGATAATAGCTGTTCAGAGCGGTCTAATGCTGGTCCTGTTCTTCTGACTGAGAGCCAGTTGCGCAGCATTCGCTGCAGTTCGTTGGCACATATGGCCACAAGTCCTGCTGCGGTCAGCATTTCTCCAATTGACAATTCTTTATTCCAGATCAGCGCTGCACTTATGCCATATACCGCGGCTAGAGCAATACCATTATAGCTTCCGATTACAACGACTGATTTCATTCTTGCGATTAATTCCTTGTTAGCCTCTTTGACAAACGATTTGCGTATGTTCGCAACACTTTCTATCTCGCTGTCCGCAACACCAAGCACTCTTGAAAGGTGAATGCCAGTCACGGATTCTCTAAGTCTTTCCAGGTAACGAGAAGCTTCTTTTCTTGCATCAGCTGAAGCCTGCCTCATTTTTGCTCCTACGATATTAGAAGAATAGTAGAAAATGACTCCAAGGACAAAACTTGTGACCATCAAATAAGGATGAATCCAAAAGAGGACTGCACTGTAAATGACCACCCCTTGTACGGCAGCCATGAAGGTGGAGCCTTCCCATGCCAAGAAATTATGCAGGGTATCTGGATCATCAGAAACACGAGCCAGCAGCTCACCAGACTGCGATTGGTGAAAGAAAGAAAACGGCAGTATATGAAGATGGCTAAACAGCCTTAATTTCTGCCAGTTGGTTACCGATTTGGCAACGTGGTGACAAAAATATTCATCAATGACCATTAACGTTAGATCCAGCACAGCGGATATAATTAATAGCCACATTAGCCCCCATAACAGATTGTTTGACTGTTGAGGCAGAATGTAATCAACAAGCCATCCTAACGCCAACGTTGGAATGAGGGCAGAAAATACTTGGCTCACGGCGATGACGAAAGAATCTGCAAAAACCCATCTTTTATGAGGCTTCAAAAAGGAAAGAACGCGGCGGCCGTCTCTGCTTTTTTTCTTCAAGATTGCTGTCATAATGCTCTCTCCTTTTCTAATTCACTGTACTGTGCCATATACAGCTCATAATATTTGCCTTTTTGTTTGAGAAGTTCATCATGTGTCCCCTGCTCAGCTACCACCCCTCTATCGAGCAGAAGAATGCGGTCCGCATTTTTCACTGTGACTAGACGATGGGCAATCGTGATAGTAGATCGTCCAGGGATAAGCTCTTCAAGCGATGTTTGTACTCTTTCCTCTGTTTCTCCATCAAGAGAAGATGTTGCTTCATCAAATATAAGGATAGGGGGGTGCCTGAGTATGGCTCTTGCCAGTGCAACCCGCTGTCTCTGCCCGCCTGACAGCTTCAACCCTCTTTCTCCAACTACCGTTTCGTAACCGTCTGTTAGTTTTTCCACAAGCTCTGTCAGCCCTGCCGCTGTGCAAGCTGCATCAAGATCTGCTTCGGCAGCGTCTGGCCTGGCATACAACAAATTTTTGCGGAGGGTACTGTTTAACAGGAACGTTTCTTGAGAAACGACGCCAACTTGCTGACGGAAAGTATTGCGATTATGACTGTATAAATTCTTGCCGTCTATTTGGACTGTTCCGCTCTCTGGCTCATAAAGGCCTAGCAGTATCTGAACCAGCGTGCTTTTTCCCCCGCCGCTTGATCCGACAATGCCAATATGCTGTCCTTCTTTCAGGTCAAGCGTAACGCCTTTAAGAACATATTCGTCTGCTCCAGGATACTTGAACCAAATATCCTTCATCGAGATAGTGCCTCTAACCAATCCCATGGCTGGCAAATGTTCATGGTGTTCCTCTGGAAGATCGAAATATTCATAAATACGGATCAATGCAGGTATCGCTTGCTGAATGGTCAGCGCGTTTTCTGCCAAAGAGCGGATTGGAAGGAACATAGTAGGAATCAGGGCAAGCACAGCAACGAGTGTACCGGCCGTGATTTCTTTATTCCAGACGGCCCATCCTCCAATCAGCATGACGACACCGGGAGTTGCAATATTAAATAAATTTCCAAGCCGCCAATTAACCTTTCCTATTAAGGCGGCTTTAATCGAAAGCTTTTTCCAAGCGGCGAGCTTTCCTGCTTGATTTTCAATCTCTGTATTTTGAGTTTGAAACGTTCTGACAAGACGAATAGACTCGATGCTTTCTTGAAGATGATGATACATGTCCGCACTCATATCGCGTTGAATGGCGCCAAGTTTACGAACCGTTGTACCAAGTTTAAAAGATGGCAGCAAATAAATGGCGAATACAGCAAACATCACGAAAGCTGCTGGCCAAAATAGGGAGAATACGGCTATGAATGCCGCAATTGCACCTATAAGCTGCTGTATAAAGCGAGGCACGACGGTATTGTTTAAGTTCTGTACCGATTCAACATCATGAGTAAGCCTGTAAAGCATATCTCCTCTAGGCGTATTCGAAAAAAATGACATCGGTGTCCGGTGAAGCCGTTGGAATGCCCTTAGCTGCATATCAGTAATCACATCTAATCCAATTCTCACCTGAATGAACTCTTGAAGTCCTTCAAATCCGACTTTAAGGAAAAAAGCAGCGATGACACCTACAACAATCCAAGTAATCATATCCGTTTGTTTCATAGGAATGACCGTGTCTACCAATTTCCCCGATAGAATCGGAGGAATAATGGTAAATGCTCCACCAGCCAGGGCGCATATGAGTGCAAGCAACAATCCTTTCCAATATGACTGAAAATGCTTTACGGTAATTATAAATAATTTCATCTAATGGAACCCCCTTCCAGTAACAATTCATTTTATCTTATATTTTAGAATTTTTCAGCAATAAAAAATCAATACGGCTGACTAATCAAAGAGAAGAGTATCGTCATTTCACCCATTTATTTAAAAACATGGCACTCGTCCAAGCTTTCTTTTTGTAATTACATATATTGTATTAACCCGCTAAGGGAAAGAATTAATGAGGTGACGTTAACATGTCTTACTGTTATGACAAGCACGAAAGCTCTTCATCATCTTCTTCTTGCAAGAAGTACACTTACAAAAAAGAAGTTGAATATGAGTGCGTGTGCAAAAAGAAAAAAGAAAAATGCAAAAAAGAGCATTGCAAAAAATGCTATAAGAAGCATCACTGCTGCGATCCTTGGGCAAAAATCCTATTCTAATCAAACGCTGAACAACAAAAATCCGCAGCTTCACATTTTGTGAAGCTGCGGATTTTTTTAATAGGCTTTGGCCCAGAATACGAGATGATGAGATTCCTTTTTGCAGCAGACACATTGTTCGGATAGTCGCTCTTGCTCGAACGGAATGCATCGGGACGTAGCGCCTGTTTTCTCTTTTATTTGTTCCTCACATTCACGTGCTCCGCACCACATCGCCCTCTTAAACCCTGGGTCAGTGTGAAGGCTCTGTTTCATCTCATCCAAGGTAAAGACGTTTTGAGTCTTTTCGTCACGTTGAATTTTGGCACTCTCCAGCAAGGACCTTTGTATGTCCTCAAGCAATTGAGGGATCGCCGTGCTTAGTTTGCCAAAAGGTAAGGATTGTTTTTCGCCAGTATCCCTTCTGACCACCACAGCTTCTCCTCTTTCAATATCCCTTGGGCCAATTTCAAGTCGCAATGGAATACCCCGCATTTCACACTCGTTATATTTAAAGCCTGGTGACTTCTCACTTGCATCAATAGCTGTACGACAGACTACATGCAGATCATCTTTCAATTGATAAGCCGCATCCAGAACCCCTTCTATATGCTGTGCGATCGGGACGATCTGCAGCTGAACCGGTGCGATGCGCGGGGGGATGACAAGACCGCGGTCATCACCATGAACCATAATCATCGCCCCAATTAATCGAGTGGTAATGCCCCAGGATGTCTGATGCACATGCTGCATATTTCCATGTTTGTCGGTGAACTGTATGCCAAATGCTTCAGCGAATCCGGTTCCTAAATGATGGGAAGTCCCCGTCTGAAGAGCTTTGCCATCATGCATTAAACTTTCGATGGTGTAAGTTCTTTTAGCTCCAGCAAACTTTTCTTTCTCTGTCTTCTGTCCTTTTAATACAGGAACAGCAAGATATTCCTCGCAAACCGATGCGTACACATCCAGCATTTTTAATGTTTCTTCCTCTGCCTCTTCAGCGGTTGCATGGCAGGTATGACCTTCCTGCCACAAGAATTCGAGTGACCGAAGAAACGGCCGTGTTGTTTTTTCCCACCGCACCACATTTCCCCATTGATTGTACAGCTTCGGCAGGTCACGGTAGGAGTGAATGATCTTGGAATAATGTTCGCAAAACAGCACTTCGGATGTAGGGCGGACACAGAGTCTTTCTGCGAGCTCTTCCTCTCCGCCGTGAGTGACCCAAGCCACTTCTGGCGCAAACCCTTCTATATGATCTTTCTCTTTTTGCAGAAGGCTCTCTGGAATGAAAAGAGGCAGATACACATTCTCATGCCCTGATTCTTTAATCTTTTTATCAAGTGCCTGCTGGATATATTCCCAAAGCGCATAACCGTATGGCCGGATAATCATGGATCCTCTCACAGTAGAATAATCGACTAAGTCCGCTTTTTTAACAACATCGGTATACCACTGGGCAAAATCCTCATCCATCGCCGTAATTTCGGATACTCGTTTTTTCTCATTAACCACTATTCGTTCCTCCTATCTCATGATTTAAACACAAAAAGACCTCGTTCCCAAAAAGGGACCGAGGTCTGGTGGTACCACCCTTATTTACAGTCAAAATGACTGTACACTCTTTTTTCTAACGAAGCTCGCTGCTCCGCACGCGCCTTACTCGGCGCAGGACTCTGAGGCAGGTTCAAATGCGGCGGCTAAGAAACCTTTCAGCATATGGTTTCCTCTCTGAATAGCGTATCAACATTTTACTAACCCTCTTCTACGTCTTTTGGATATAAATGTTAACCATTACTATAGTGGCACATGTATGAATTGTCAATGTATTTATTGTTCAGAGGCTGTATTCTTTCTGCGATATTGGTATTGGTGCCACTGAAATCGAATAAAACAGCCAATACAAAAGCCAGCAAGCGCTGCCGTCGATGCAGCAACTACCATTCCTGAAAAGATAAACCCTGCTGTCATCCATCCGGAAAAGAAACAGATAAAGGCTAATCCAATACAACTGACGGCAATCCATTGATTGAACTGCTGCTGGTCATAATCTTCTTGATCATAAGATGAGATCGGCTTTTTCAAAAAAGGTTTAAACAAAGCGATGACGAGATTGTAACCAGTTAAGACGGCTAAAAGACCCGCGGCGAGTGGAAGCAGCAAGATAACATACTGCTCAGATAGCCATGCTGCTAAAACAGATAACAAAATGAACAATTGGTTACTCTGGATAAGAGGTTTTGCTATGGTGCGGGTGATTTGTTTCATGATATAATCCTACCTTTCTTATCGGAAAAAGGAACTTTCTTTTAGTGTATCTGTTTATATGAGAAAAGTGAAGGAATAGGCATGAATCACCACTCGTTGTGAAAGCCTATATACGAAAGAAAGGAGCTGAGACAATTGGGAAAAGATCGTCAAGAAAAGAAGCTAAGAGAAAGCAAAAAGGTAGAATCTGACCGCGATCAAGACTTAAAGTATTCTGGTGCGACCCGTTTAGAAGGACCGGATGAGGCCAGAGCCAGAAATCATCAACAAGATTAATCGTAAACAGACTGCCACGCCGGTACTAGCTAATCGGCAGGCAGTCTGTATTTGTTCTATTCAAAAGGTTGAGGGGCATGTGGACAGTTTATTTTAATGATGTGTATTTACATTTAATAAATATACGGTACGTGAAAATTTTAATGCTTGATCACAGTGTACGATTCAGGGCTGCTTCCATTTCGTCAAACGTCCCATTATAAACGGTGAGCGTGCCGTCTTTTAATAAGGCGGTTTTTCGGAACAATTTGTTTAAGAAATAACGATCATGCGACACGGCAATGACTGTTCCTTTATAATGCTCAAGCGCTTCTTCCAGCACTTCTCTTGAATCGATGTCTAGATGGTTCGTCGGCTCATCTAATAACAGAAGGTTGTGGTTTTCATGGACCAGCTGTGCAAATCGAAGCCGCGTTCTCTCTCCTCCGCTTAAGTCTCCCACTTTTTTAAATACGGCGGTTCCATAAAATAAGTATTTAGCTAAAAGATGGCGTGCCTCCCCTTCTTCAACAGAAACCGCATCGCGAAAAACGGAGAGAACCGTTTTATTTTCGCACCCTTCCAAGCTGTTTTGAGTCAAATACCCTAGTTTCACCGATGAACCGACTTTTACGGTCCCGCTGTCGGGTGATTCTCCCATTATCATTTTGATAAGCGATGATTTCCCTGTTCCGTTATCGCCTATAATCGCCGTTTTTTCACCGAAATACACGTCAAGCTGTATACCATTGAACAGCACCCTTTGCCCGAAGGATCGTGCCACATCTTTAAATGAAACGACATCCTTCCCGCTCCGGTCGCTCATGTCAAAGGAAAGCTGCGCTTTTTTCCGTTCCATCACAGGACGGGTCCGTTTGTCCATCCTGTCGAGGGCTTTCTGCATGCTGAAAGCACGTTTATAAAACTTTTCGTTTCCCCCGCGGTTTGCCCAATCCCGGAGGCGTTTGATCGCTTCTTTCATCTGTTTGATTTTCTTTTGCTGTTCTTTGTATTGGTGAAACTCTTGCAGAAGCTGTTCTTCTTTCAGCTTCATAAACGTTGTATAGTTGCCTAGATACAGAGTGAGTTCACCGTCTTCTAAATCAAGTGTTTTATTGCACACTTTATCTAGAAAATAGCGGTCATGCGAGATGATCACGACGGCTCCTTTAAACCTGGTTAAATAGTCCTCGAGCCAGTTCATGGTTGTTAAGTCCAGATGGTTTGTTGGCTCATCAAGCATGAGAAGATCAGGCTCTTTCAAGAGGACAGAAGCAAGCCCTACTTTCGTTTTCTCGCCTCCGCTCAACAGTTGAAATTCACAGTCGCGCAGTTGTTCCAGCTTTAAGCCTTTGAGAACACCGGTGATTTTCGATTCTGTTTCGTATCCGCCCTTTTCACTGTATTCTTCCTGAAGTGAGTAAAGCCTGTTCAGCAGCTTTTCTAGCTTGTCCTCGTTTTCAGGTTTACTGATCATCAATGAAAGTTCATGGATTTTATTTTCTATGGCGTTAAGTTCCTGAAACGAGGATTTGAGCACGTCGAGCACTTTTGTTCCATCAGATACGCTCGGCAGCTGTTCCAAATACCCGATCTCTACGTCGTTCTTTAATGAGATCGTTCCAGTGTCGCTATTTTCTAATCCTGCTATTAATTTGAATAGCGTTGTTTTGCCAGTTCCATTCCTGCCGATCAGCCCGATTCGGTCATTTTCATGAATTTCTACATGTATGTTCTTGAAAACCGAATTTCCGCCATACATTTTTGACACATTATTTAATGAACAGATAATCATAGGTAGCACTCCTTAAAATATGATAGAGCTTACCCACCAATATGCTGATTTAGACACAAAAAAACCATGAGCAAGCAAGCCTGCCCACGAATACCTAAGAGAATAAGGATGGGTAAGGAAATACTTAGCGGTAAGCGTTTATATAGTTAAAATTGGACAGACTTCTCCCGTCTTGGCCTATTACATAAGTAATAGAACGGATCTCTGCTGCAAACCATTTCACTATAAAACGCACACCATTAAGCATTCACTTACACCTCCTTTTAACTGTTTCTCAAATATTCTGAAATATGACCATCCATTATTATACAGAACAATACAATAATGAGCAATGCCAACTGTATGATTTTTTATACTTCTTCAAAATAGTTTTTATAATAACCGCCAGCTCTGCCTGTATTATCAATCACAAAATAAAATTCTTCTGTTTCATTTTTCACTTCATATATTTCACCTGCGGTTAACGCACGGTTCACCATATATTTTTCAGCATTAGTATGAACACATCTTACCGTTTTAATCGTGCTTTTTTGACTCCATGTCAAATGATTCATAATTAAATCAACTCCTTATATTCTTTATTCAATATCTTATCTCAAGTTATCCTGCTTTTAAAGAAAAGATCATCCTAACAAGTTTCTCGATTTGTTGCAACTTGCAATTACCGCAAGATATAGGTTGTTGCAAACTGCAATCATTATGCGTTTCGAATTGTTTGCAGTTTGCAACTATCAGGCTTTGGAAATAGGATTATGTTACACGCATCTTTTTCGATAAATGCGCAATCGAGCGTACAATGGTCTCTTCCTCAAAATCATTCAGATCACTTAATTTTTCTATCAATCTATCATTAATGTTTACAGTCATTCTATCTACCGTGTCTGTACCATTTGCTGTCAAGTATAACTGGACTATTCTCTTGTCACTTTTATTTGTTTGTCTTTTCATCAAACCCGATTTTTCAAGGGACTGTACTTGTCTGCTGAAGGTCGTTAAATCTGTTGCGAGTCTTGCTGCGCATTCTTTAATTGACAATCCTTCATGAAAAAAGACTTCATATAAAATTTTATACTGCACAGGAGTAAGCTCTCGACCGCTTTTTTTTAATTCCTCTTTTAAGAGTTTCTGATAATCCTGCAGCAATTTTTCAATTAATATATGCAAACCAGCCATATTGACACCTCCCACTATTATCATAAAGTTAATAGTTAGAAAAATCCAATAATTATCGCGAGGTCATAATAAATTGAAGATTGGTAAAGCCATCTGCTAATGCAGATGGCTTTACGAAGTATATTATCCTTCTAACAAAAGTGTTTCTGGATCCTCAAGCAGGTCTTTCACTTTAACAAGGAAGCTTACCGCTTCTTTTCCATCAACGATACGGTGGTCGTAAGAAAGGGCGATGTACATCATCGGACGGTTTTCCATTCGTTCCTGATTAATCGCCACAGGTCTCCACTGAATCTTATGCATCCCTAGAATACCTACTTGTTTGCCGTTCAATATTGGAGTTGACATAAGCGAGCCGAATGTTCCTCCGTTCGTGATCGTGAACGTGCCTCCTTGCAAATCTTCTAGCGTCAGCTTCTTTGTCTGGGCTTTTTGCGCCAAGTTACCGATCTCGCGCTCGATCCCGGCGAAGCCGAACTTATCCGCATCACGGATGATCGGCACGACTAATCCTTCTTCCGCTCCTACAGCGATTCCGATATCATAAAATTTCTTAATCGTGATCTCGTCGCCGTTGATCTCTGCGTTCAGAAGCGGAAACTCTTTAAGTGCTCCGATTACGGCTTTTGTAAAGAAAGACATAAAGCCAAGCTTCACCCCATGCTTTTTAAAGAAAGCGTCTTTTCGGCGGGCACGCACATCGTTGATCGCCGTCATGTCCACTTCGTTGAACGTTGTGAGCATCGCTGCGTTCTGCTGCACTTCTACCAGCCTTTTTGCGATTGTCTGGCGTCTGCGCGACATTTTCACGGTTTCTGTCGGACGTCCTGCATCAGGGCCAGGAGAAGCCGATTTAGCTGGAGCCGGTTTAGCAGCAGGCGCTGCAGCAGCCTGCTGTTTTGGCGCTTCGCTATGGCGGAGAACATCCTCAGGTCGGACACGTCCAAGCGGATCTCTAGCCTGAATGTCATTTAAGTCGATCCCTTTTTCACGAGCCAGCTTTCTTGCAGCCGGTGAAGCGATCACGCGTTCACTGCCAGAAGTTTCTTCTGCGAGCTCCTTTGCAGAAGGTGTTGAAGGATGCGCTTCGTTCTTCGGTGCTGCTGTTTCTGCAGCTTGAGTATCTTTTGCTTCAGAAGGAGCGGGAGATGATCCGACTTCCCCGGCTTGCAGCACAGCGATGATCTCACCTACTGCTACTGTATCGCCCGGCTGTGCTTTGATCTCCTGCAAAACGCCGTCCTGGTCTGCACTGATTTCAATATTGACTTTGTCTGTTTCCAGTTCGACGAGATCTTCACCTTTTTGAACCGTGTCACCCACGTTTTTCAGCCACTGGGAGATCGTTCCTTCTGTGATGGATTCTGCTAATTCTGGCACTTTAACTTCAAACATGGACGTGTCCTCCTTTAGTTTCTTCCGGTTTTTCCAATGCGATAGCGATGATTCGTTCTTGTTCTTGTTTATGAATATCCGGTTCCCCGCCGGACGGGCTAGAACGGTCAGGCCGGCCAATATAAGACACAAGTACGCCGTCTGGTGCTAGATCCCATAACCTAGGCTCCATGAACGCCCACGGTCCCATGTTCTGCGGCTCTTCCTGCACCCAGCAAACTTCTGCCAGGTTCGGGTATTCATTCATAATGTTCTTGATCTCTGCATGAGGGAACGGATAAAGCTGTTCCACCCGGATGATTTGAAGGTGACTAGAATCATCGCCCGACTGAGAGAGCGCGACATCAAGATCGACAGCAACTTTACCGGAGCACATGACGATCTTTCTCACTTTCTCTTTATCCTTCGTTTCAAGTGATGGATAAGCCGTCTTGAAACTTCTCTGTGCAAATTCACTCACCGCAGAAGATACTTTCGGATGTCGCAGAAGGCTTTTCGGCGCCATAACTACGAGCGGCCTGATCTCCTCGGATTCAAGCATCTTCGCTTGTCTGCGGAGAAGGTGGAAATACTGAGCCGCACTTGATACGTTCGCTACAGTCCAGTTGTTCTCAGCAGACAGCTGCAAAAATCGTTCAAGTCTTGCACTCGAGTGTTCTGGTCCCTGCCCTTCATATCCATGAGGAAGAAGCAGGACGAGCCCTGATTTTTGTCCCCATTTGGCACGGCCGGCAGAAACGAACTGGTCGAACAGCACTTGAGCCGCATTCGCGAAATCACCGTACTGCGCTTCCCATAACACGAGCGTTTCCGGAGCAAACACGTTATACCCGTATTCAAATCCGACTACCGCAGCCTCTGAAAGCGGGCTGTTGTATAAGGCAAAGGATGCGTCCGTGTTTTTCAAATGATGAAGCGGAGAATACTTTTTACCACTCTCGCTGTCTTTCAGAACGAGATGGCGCTGCGAGAACGTCCCGCGCTCAGAATCCTGCCCTGTCAGGCGGATCGGGGTGCCTTCTTTTAAAATCGCAGCAAAAGCCAGCGCTTCCGCCATTCCCCAGTCAATGCCTTTTCCATCTTTAAAAGCATCGCGGCGCCGTTCAAGTATCTTCTGAAGCTTTGGATACACTTTGAAGTCTTCTGGCCAAGTGAGCATGTCTTCTGTCAAAGAAAGCAATTCTTCTTCTGCCACGCTCGTATCGACCGCAGGAAAATCTTTTGAGAGCAGTTCAGGAAGCTCTGTATCTTCAAGCATGAATTTTTCTGTACGGTCTTTCACTTTGTCATACTCCTGCTGGTGCTTATCGAGCACTTCTTGCTCGAACCGTTCTGCTTCTTCTTTCGTGATAAGTCGGCTGGCAATCAGCTTATCCGCATAGATTTGTTTTACTGGCGGATAGTTATTGATCAGTTTGTAAAGACCGGGCTGTGTGCCCATCGGATCATCCATCTCGTTATGGCCGTAGCGGCGGTAGCCGATCAGGTCAATCAGCACGTCTTTGTTGAAGGTTTTTCGATACTCGCAGGCAAAGTAAACGGCATCAAGGCAAGCTTCAGGGTCGTCCGCATTAACGTGGATGACCGGAATCTCGTAGCCTTTCGCCAGGTCACTGGCATACCTGGTAGAGCGGGAATCTGTACTGTCCGTCGTAAAACCAAGAAGGTTGTTCGCGATAATATGAATCGTCCCGCCAGTATGATAGCCTTTCAATCCGGATATGTTCAGCGTTTCAGCAACAACGCCTTCTCCCGGAAAGGCTGCATCTCCGTGAATTAAAATAGCAAGTGCTTTATTTGAATCTTGTTCAGGATATCCGGATTTTGAACGGTTATCCTGAGCCGCACGCGCGTAGCCTTCTACAACTGGATCGACAAACTCAAGATGCGATGGGTTGTTAGCAAGATGTACACGAACTTGTTTTTGGTTCTCCTCTGTAATGATGCGGTTGGCACCAAGGTGATATTTCACATCGCCGGTCCAGCCAAAGTTAATTCCACGAGACCCTTCTGATGGGAAAAGCTCCTTGTTCGGCGAATGGTGAAATTCAGAGAAGATCAATTCGAGCGGCTTGCCAAGCACATGGGCAAGGACGCTTAGGCGTCCGCGGTGAGCCATCCCGATCATAACGTGCTCTACATCATCTTCTGCACTTTCTCTTACCGCTTCGTCGAGCATCGGAACAAGCATGTCAACACCTTCGATCGAGAAACGCTTTTGCCCGACGAACGTCTTATGAAGAAATTTCTCAAATCCGTCCACTTCCGTCAGACGGTATAATAGCTGCTGCTTTTCAGCGGCCGATCGCTTTTGAAACACTTTTCCTTTTTCGGCCATGTCAAAAAGCCATTCGCGCTCCTCTTCTTGGTGGACATGGCTGAATTCGTATGCGATTGTGCGTGTATACGCTTTCTTCAAACGCTGGATCGCGTCCCATGCTGTTCTGTCAGCCTCGGGAGCCTTCGGCCATACGAGCTGGGCTGGAATGGATTCCAGGTCCTGCTGTGACAGTCCATATTCATTAAGATCAATATAATGTTCATCTTTCGGATAATCACCCACCGGGTAAATGTTAGCCGCAAGATGTCCGTAAGTACGGATGTTTTCAATAAGCTTCATCGTCTGCACTAGTTTAAAAGGATCGATTCCACCGGAAGCTCTAATTTCTTCCATTTTCTGCGCCGATCCTGGTATGGCCGGCGGACCCCACTCTTCGAACACCGCTTTTAACGATGCGTCTACCGACTGAGGATCTTCCTGATACAGTTCATACATGTCCAAAACGTAGGCAAGGTTTGGCCCATCCAGCTGTTCCCAGGGATTTCCTTGTTTTGGATGTTGTGTCATGGTACTTTCCCTCCTGCACTTCTCTCTGTAAGTGGTGCGTTTAGTTACAAATGATAACCATTATTTGACAATAATCGATAGTATTTTCACACTATCTTTCCCTTATTAAAACGCTACCAAACTCATTTGTAAAGGGTTTCAAGACATTAAAATAAAAAAAAGCGGCTGCACCGCTTTTTATAATTAATGGAAAAAGCCGCACCAGTGCTTTTATGCGTTGCACTATGAAACTTTCGCCGCTTTTTCTTTATTCAGTTTTTTCAGTCTGGCATGCTGGTGGATCCGGCTTGCACTGAAGATCAGCAAAGCCGTCCAGATTAAGGCAAAAGCCACAGCATGCGTTTGCGTGAACGGTTCATCATATAATAAAACACCGAGAATCAGCATCAAGGTTGGTGCAATATATTGCATGAACCCGATCATCGTAAGCGATATTCTTTTTGCCGCTTGTGCGAAACATAGAAGGGGCACTGCCGTTACAACACCTGCCCCTATTAGAAGGAAGAAGCTGACAGTGGAACTTCCTATTTCAGCATGGCCGCTTGCACCAAGATAGAAGATGTAAAAAAGTGCGAACGGCGCCACCAGCATCGTTTCATATGCAAGACCAAGAACAGAGTCGAAATCAGCCATCTTTTTTGCCAATCCATATACCCCAAACGAAACGGCGAGTGATAACGCAACCAATGGAAACGAGCCAATCTGCTGCGTCATAAACAGCACCGCGGCACCAGCAAGAATAAACGAGAGCTTCTGCCACCGGTCAAGTGTTTCCTTCAAAACGATGACCCCTAGAATCACACTGACGAGAGGATTGATATAATAACCTAGGCTTGCTTGAACGACGTGATCGGTGTTCACTGCCCAAATGTAGATTAGCCAGTTGGCGCTGATGAGCAAAGATGCCGCCATGACGGACAGGAAACTGCGCCTATTTGCCATCAGCTGCTTCATTCCTGATCTGAAGATTTTCCATCTTCCCGTAAGTGCGATTACAGCCAGCATAAACACAAACGACCAAAGTATGCGGTGAGCGAGAATTTCACCTGATCCTACATGATGAAGCGGCTTCCAATAAAGAGGCAGAAACCCCCAGATTATATACGCAAACGCAGCGTATAAAATGCCGCTTTGTGAACGTTTGTTCTTCTCCATACATTCCCCGTTTCTTACAGACCAATAGTCTATAACCTTTACATTTTATATTATGATTATATATGCTCTTAAACACTTAAGAACAGCATGTTGCTTCATGAAGCAATCGTGCACTGTGAAAAGAAACATGCTCGTTTTATTGGTTAAGCGTTTTTACTGTTCTTCTTTCTTTGTTATACTGTTTATATGACTACGAGGTGGTGAATGGTATTGAAAACCCATATCTATACACGGCGGGAAGAAATCGCGAACGCGATCACACATGGACTTGGAGTATTGCTCAGTGTTGCCGTCCTGTCCATCCTGCTTGTTTTTGCCGTATGGAAGGGAACGGCCGTCCATATTGTCAGCTTTGCCGTCTTCGGTGCAACCATGTTCCTCCTCTACACCGCGTCCACCCTCGTCCATAGCTTTCCGGAAGGCAAAGTGAAGGACGTATTTGAAATTATGGATCATTCGGCCATATATCTTTTTATCGCCGGCACCTATACGCCTCTTGTGCTGATCGTCGTTGGCGGCACGCTCGGATGGACCTTGTTCGGCATTGTATGGGGTATCGCTTTATTTGGAGTAGTGTTCAAAATTTTCTTTACCAAACGGTTTATGATTTTGTCTACTCTCGGTTATGTAGCGATGGGATGGTTGATTGTATTCGCCTTCAACGATGTTGTTGCGAATATGCCGGAAGCCGGCTTGCAGCTGCTTGTCGCCGGCGGTGTTCTTTATACAGCCGGAAGCATCTTCTATGTGTGGCGAAGCTTTCCGTTTCATCATGCTGTATGGCACATCTTCGTGCTCGCTGGAAGCGTCCTTCACTTTTTGATGATGTTTTATGTCCTGCCATCTGCATAAAATAACGCCCTTCAGCACTAAGAGGAACCGGTTGAATTTCACCGGTTCTTCTTTTTATTAGGCTGTTTTCGTAAACATTGTTGCTTTTAGAATTCGAGAAGAGGTTGATCTCCGTTACAGGTGCACGCTTTCCGCGGGGTGAGCAGTGAGCCCCTTCGTCGCACGCGCCATTGAAGGGTCTCACCTTCTCACTCATCCCGCAGGAGTCGGCACCTTTCACTGCGATCAACTTGTCAATGAAGTATTCAATGTCGATTAAGGTANGCAAGCAATCCTCATAGATAGCGTATTGAGCAACAGTTCAATGCTTCTCATAGTCGTTCAGTCATTAGCAACAATCTCTGCGAAAAGAGCCTTTTATTAATATAAAATTAGAGCTATTATCGTGCGGCACTAAGAGATCATTAGAATGGAAGGTATTGACTAAAACTTACCGGTCCCTTCCTCATCTGTTTGTCGGGGCTGGATTCGCCACGCCACGCGGAAAGCGAGTACCCTAGAGCGGAAATCTACCCATCCGCTTTCAAAAGACTTATTTACAGCTCATCCACATCCAGATAATCTCTCATCTTCTTTACATACCTCTTCAGCCTGAACAGCACCTCAGCCTGCATCTTTTTGTTGGTGAACGCCTCTTTCACCGATTTGACCGATACAAACACTCCAAACGGGGTTACAGTGACAGGCACCGTTCCTTTGAAAAGCGTTTGTCCGCTTTCTTTATCCATAATTTCAGTGTCAACATATGCGATTTTCTCGTCCGGCGCCGTGCCGCGCCTTACTTCCTCTGTATAAAAGATATATTGTATCCCCATCGTTTCAACTCCATATATTTTCTGTGCTATAATGCAATTTATTAAACATAAGAAAGCAGGATCAACTATGCAGCCAACAGAAGGCTATACAGACAAATTGAAACAATTCATCACCATTGTTATCCCGATCCTCATCACCCAGCTCGGGCTGTATGCCATGAATTTCTTTGATGTCGCGATGTCAGGGAGAGCAGGAGCCGCACAGCTTGCCGGAGTGGCCATTGGATCTAGCCTGTGGGTTCCCATATTTACCGGCTTAAACGGCATCCTTATGGCACTTACACCCATCGTGTCTCAGCTCACAGGAGCAGGCAGGAAAAAGGATGTTCCTTTCGCTGTCATGCAAGCGCTGTATTTGTCTGTCTTGATTGTGGTGCTTATTATCACGGCTGGTTCATTTGCATTAGATCCTGTTCTCAACGCGATGAACCTCGATGGTCCCGTACAAGAAGTGGCCCGCGGCTACTTGATCGCCCTGTCAATTGGTATTTTCCCTCTGTTCTTATACGGAGCAGCCCGGTCGTATATGGACGCGCTCGGACAGACGCGTGTTACTATGTTCATTACCCTGATTGCCCTGCCGATAAATGCCTTTTTAAATTATCTTTTTATATTTGGCAAATGGGGTTTTCCTGAACTTGGCGGGATTGGGGCAGGTGTCGCAACCGCGATGACCTATTATATCATCTGCGGGCTGTCACTTTATTTTATATATAAGCTGGAGCCTTTCAGGAGCTATAAAATCTTCTCCCATTTTCCGAGGCCCTCTTTCGCTGCATGGAAGTCACAGCTGAAGATCGGGATACCGATCGGCTTTTCCATATTTTTTGAAGTCAGCATTTTTGCTGCTGTCACTCTTCTTATGAGCCGGTTTGATACAGCGACAATCGCGGCACATCAAGCTGCACTCAACTTTGCGAGTTTCTTGTATATGCTGCCGTTAAGTGTTTCGTTCGCCTTAACGATCGCCATCGGTTTTGAAGTTGGCGCCAAACGCTACTCACATGCTGTGCAATACAGCTTTATCGGTATCTTTATCGCAATCGTGTTTGCTGTTTTCTTATCATGTGTGCTGCTGCTGTTTGATGATCAAGTGGCCATGATTTATTCCAGCGAAGAAAATGTGGTGCAATTGACAAAGTCGTTCCTTGTTTACGCCTTGTTCTTTCAGCTTGCTGATGCGTTCGGCGCTCCTATTCAAGGCGCATTGCGCGGCTATAAAGATGTGAACGTCACGTTCGTCCTGTCCTTTATCTCTTACTGGGTGCTCGGGCTTCCGGTCGGCTATTATTTAGCCAACTTCACTCAAATGGGCGCGTTCGGCTATTGGATCGGTTTGATCTCCGGTCTTGCTGCGGGAGCCATCATCTTGTTTATGCGATTACGCTATATCCAAACCCATCAGTTCTCTTCCGCTTCATAAAGAAGAAGTAGACCGTTATGGTTGAAGGCACTGAAATACTGTTGCATTTCATCAATAACCAAGGGCAACGCATATTATTCATGCGTTGCCCTTGGTTTTTGCCATATTGAAAGAAATGCCTTATACGCACCCCTTGTGGCTTTGAGAATTTTAAGAGAGGGGGATCCTGCAGGAGCGGAAGGCACCCCATCAGCTTTAGTTACGTTTTCACTTATTTGAAAAGCTGCACGTATTCGCCGTAGCCTTCTTTCTTTAGTTCACTTACAGGTACAAATCGCAGTGCAGCCGAGTTGATGCAATAGCGCAACCCACCCTTGTCACGCGGCCCGTCCGGAAAAAGATGGCCGAGATGAGAATCGGCTTCTGCGCTCCGGACTTCCGTTCGAATCATGTTATGAGAAAGATCTTCCCTCTCAACGACCCCTGCGCTTCGGATCGGCTTCGTAAAGCTCGGCCAGCCGCAGCCGCTGTCGTATTTGTCGAGCGACGAAAAGAGCGGCGCCCCTGAAACCACATCTACGTATATGCCTTCTTCTTTATGATTGTAGAATTCGTTTTGAAAAGGAGGCTCAGTAGCATCGCGCTGCGTTACTTCAAAAGCGAGCGGCGGCAGACTGTTGATCTTTTCCTGCATTTTTCCTTTAGAACTCCAATTTTCTTTTATAAAACGCGCTCTGCCGGAACCTTCTTTATACCGGTTGTAATGGAAGGGATTTTTTTTATGATAATTCTGATGATACTCTTCGGCAGGATAAAATGGTTTCGCGGGCAAGATTTGCGTCGCGACCGGCTTACTGAAACGGCCGCTTTCTTCTAATTCCCGCTTCGATTTTTTAGCTGCTGCTCTTTGTTCGTCGCTGTGATAAAAAATCGCAGTGCGATAGGAATCACCGCGGTCATGAAACTGCCCTCCTGAATCGGTAGGGTCAATTTGTGTCCAATAGATGGAAAGCAGCTTTTCATAAGGAAAGACATGCGGATTAAAGGTTATCTGAACCGCCTCATAATGGCCTGTTGTTTCAGAGCATACTTCTTTGTATGTCGGATTTTCAGTATGTCCGCCTGTATATCCAGACACCACCCGTTCAATTCCTGGGTAATCTTCGAACGGAGATACCATACACCAAAAACAGCCGCCGGCAAACGTCGCTTTTTCAAGTTGATGCGTCATATGATCCCACCTTATCTTTTTTATCATCATAAGTGATTACTCACAAAAATCCCAGTGAAACACTTTTGCGTAGTATTTCTGCCGCCTTGACTTATAAAAATCGTGTTATAATCTTCAAAACTGCGGAAAGGAATTTTCTATGAAACTACTTACCATCGTCATCCAACTATTTTTACTTTACTTTCTCAGTGCAGCAGGCGGTTTCGCGGCAAAGGTGCTGCACTTGCCGCTTCCCGGAAGCATAATCGGGATGCTGCTTTTATTTGCCTTGCTGAGCATGAACATCATACGTCCGGAGCGGGTACAGTACGGATGCGAGACGCTTCTGCGATTTCTGCCTGTTTTTTTCGTTCCGATAACAGTCGGCGCCATCATGTACCCATCTCTTTTATCACTGAAAGGAGTCATCTATGTTCTGATTTTGATTATCACAACGCTTGTGATGCTTGTCGCTGCGGCTAAATGTTCAAGTGCGGCTGCTGCAGGAGGTAAAAAAAGTGTATAACCTACTTTATCTTGCGCTGACTATTTGTATGTTTACACTGTGCAGCAGGCTGTACTCCCGATTCCGAACACCGCTTCTTCTTCCAGTTCTCACTTCAACATTTTTGATCATCATCATTCTAGTGATTTTTTCAGTAGAGTATAGTGATTACTACAATGGCTCGCATTGGCTAAGCGAGCTGCTCGGACCGGCTGTCGTGGCTCTGGCGTATCCTCTTTACAATAACCGCCGTATTCTGTTGGACAATTGGAAAAGCATTGTTTATGGTACAGGGTTTGGGTTTGCTATCGGATTTATATGCTTATATTCATTGTCTGCTCTATTATCGGTCGACCACTTTGTCTTGAAATCAATGTATCCTAAGTCCGTCACCACTCCTGTTGCAATGGAAATTGCCCGTAATGCTGGCGGATCTCCAAGGTTGGCTGCTCTCTTTGTTATGGTGACCGGAATTTCAGGTGCGATGTTCGCTCCCTTCTTGTTCCGCTATTTACGCCTAACTTCACCCGCCGCGAGGGGAATAGCTTTAGGGGCATCATCCCATGCAATAGGCACAAGCAAGGCGATTGAATTTGGAGACGAAGACGCTGCGTTCAGTTCTGTTGCGATGGCCGTCAGCTGTCTTATTGCTTCTGTCTGGATACCTGTGTGGATGCTCATCATGCATTAAGAAAAGCCGAGTCCATCACACAGGATGTTGACTCGGCTTTCATATTTCACATCAATTAAGCGGAGAACATCTCGTCTCTCTGTTCTACCGCCACAGGCTTGCGGTATAAGACATAATACAAGCCGCATAGCACGAGCGCGCCTCCAAGGAATTGAAACCAATGCAGCTGCTCGCCTAAGAGAAAATAGGCAAGAATACTCGCTCCGACAGGCTCTCCTAGAATGGCGATAGAAATGGTGGATGCCGAAATATATGTTAACAGCCAGTTGAACAGAACGTGTCCAAAGACAGTCGGAACGATAGCGAGAAGAACGAATATCTTCCAGTCATTCTCACCGTAGCCGGTCATCGGTACGCCGACAGAAAGGTTGTACACAGCAAAGACGGCGACAGCAAAAAAGAACACCAGATAGCTGTATAAAAAGGAAGGAACCTCCTTCATCAGCTTTTGCCCGATTAGCATATGAATAGCTACCACAATCGTACCTAGTACACTTAAGGCATCACCCATCAAATTTTCGGCAGAAACTCCGATATCTCCCCACCCGATCATCATGGCCCCGATCATCGCGATCACCATGCCGTAGACTAATTGAACAGGCGTCTTTTCTTTAAAAAGAAGATAAGCGCCGATCATCACAAACACAGGCTGCAATGATAGAAGAATCGTCGAGCTCGCGACCGTCGTCAGTTTCAGCGATCCCATCCAGAACAGGAAATGAAGCGCGAGGAACAACCCAGATAAAAAGAGAAGAACATATTGCTTAAGTGTCACTTTTTTTATAAAGCGTACATGTTTAAACAAAAACGGCGTCATTAATAGAAGCGTGAGCAGGAGCCGGTACATGCCTTGAATAGATACCGGCGCGGTTGACCATTTAATAAAGATAGAAGAAAACGAAACGGCGACGATGCCGACGACAAGCGGAAAAACGACAGGAACAGGGCTCACACGCGCATTCAACACCTTTATCCTCTCTCAGCCGAATTGGCTAAGTCAGCAGCTGTCATCTTCATTTCTTCTATCACGTCTGTCACATCGCCCGTCACTCTTTTGACACCGTCTGCATAATAAAAGCTGACTAAATGATCCTGATCATGCCAGCAGTTTTCCAGATCATACAGCAAGACAGGCTTGCCGGCTGCGATTGCCAACCCTAGCTCGGTATGCGTGCCTCTTCCGCCCGGTAGCAAAATAAGGACCACATCCGCCGCTTTAACCCCGTTCACTTCGCAGTTGGCGATATGTGCTAAATGTGTTATGTTCTCCACTTTCTCTGTTTGCGTCCAGTCGTATGTATGCGTCATTCCTTCTCTGACTAACACATCGGCAATCTCCCGCACCATCTTTTTATTTTGAAAACCAGATCCAATGTAAAAGCTGTTCAATTGCAGCACCTGTCTTTTCTGTAATGTTGGTCATTCATTTCTATTATCTCTTGTTTGCAGGCTGCCTGTCCATTCTATTTGCCAGCCTTTATAAAAGGCTGCCATTTCTATGAATCAATCAATTCGCCATATCCGAGTTCGTATAACGAGACAGCTATGGCTTGATAGCCATACGAGTTTGGGTGGATGCTGTCCCACCATAAAAGCTCTTTTTCTCTTCCTAAAAAAGCTGAATAAAGGTCAGCTGTCTTCACATTCGGAAATCGGCAGAAGCCTTCAAGGTGCTCGTTGAACAAGTTTACCCATTTTACCGCGCTCTCGACTCTTGAATACGGGTTGTAAAGGTTGCAGATCCGTATGCAATACGGCTTGCCTTTTCTGTCCTTTTCCTCGGTGATCGCGCAAAGAAGCTTTGTCATGTTTTTTTTGCAATTATGCAGAGCTTGGAATAAAGCATCTTCCTCATACGTCTTAAAATACGTTCTAGCTGCTTGTATAAGATCATTTCCACCTGCAGTAATCGTAATGATATCTGAAGAGCATACTGTTTTGAAGACCTCTTTTTTCAGCACTCGTTTCAGAATTTGCCTGCTCGTATCGCCTGACTTTCCGAAGTTATAGTCCTTTATCGCCGTCCCTAGGGCGATTTCAGAAAATTCCTTGTATCTCGGCACAAATCCTCTCCGCTTGATGCTAGCAGAACCTACGCCCACCGTAATCGAGTCTCCGATCGCCGCATACCGAAGTTTTTTTTCATCATATGATTTCATGCTGTCGTTCCTTTCGTTTCCGCCTTCTATATTTATATGAAGAGGATCAAAAAAACGGCATTGAATTACTTATTTTTGGACATCTGCACCATACCATTTGTCCACCATTCACATATGATATAAAGAATTAAACATGAGGTGATCTAGTGTCTAACAAAAAAATAGAACGTAATTATCCATATGGCGGCTACGATCCGTTCAAGACGCCGTCTGCTAAACAGTTCGCCAACAGCACTCCAGCCGTCCCAGACAGGCCGCCGTTTCAGCAAGGGTGGCCTTCTTTTAACCCTCCGGCACCAACCAGCATGAACTATCAGCAGCACATGCCGTTCCCTGGCCACGGCCCTATGCCTTTTCCGATGCCGATGCCTTTCGGGCAGCAGCCTGGCATGTTCGGCTACCCGCCTAACCAGCAGCAAGGGTATCAGAATACTCAACAAAAGCCGCAGTCCAACTGGAATATCGGTTCAACAATCAGCGGAGCCAATCAGGTGATGGGGATCATGAAGCAGCTTGGCGGTTTAGCCTCCTTTTTTAAATAAGCCGAAGTCTGGCTTATTTTTTTTGCAACTTTATCCATTCATG
Source organism: Fictibacillus iocasae (assembly GCF_042665465.1). Taxonomy (NCBI): domain Bacteria; kingdom Bacillati; phylum Bacillota; class Bacilli; order Caryophanales; family Fictibacillaceae; genus Fictibacillus; species Fictibacillus iocasae. The sequence continues at coordinate 153,249 of NZ_JBHTCP010000004.1, forward strand.
CGCCAAAACGGTCAATTCAAGCTTATGAAGAGAGGAATAATACGATGTATGCGCTTGCTGCCATGATGGTCGAGTGATTGTCAGGCAGTCTTTTATTTCATTCATATCGCGGTACCAGTCCTCGTTTTTAATAAACGGCCGTTCCGTCTGGGGCCAAGCAGAGACAAGAGACGGACTAAATAGGTGACTTGCTCCTTTTTTTAACGAAAAAAAGCGCAGCCGTTCTTTTAGATAGCAAGCTTCAGGCGTCCCATCTGGTGAAAAGATGTGGCTTACACAGTCTGCTCTGGATCCGGTATGCGGCACATTGACAGCATACTGAAGAAAGGACTGGAATTTTTCTGGTGAAAATAGGATTGCATACAATGCACTGCCTAGAGATACTCGTTCTTTCCATATGCCGAATTTTTTTGCGACTGCGCCATAAAGCTTTTTTCCGTCAGACAACACAATTTGTGAAAAATGAAGTATTTCTTGCCACTTAAAAGAAGAGGATTGAAGAAGCATGCCATGGTCGATACTTTTTACGATGCGCTCTTCAATATAATTTTGTTCGTTGATGATTAAAAAAACGGTGAGGAGCTTTCTATATTTTCTGTTGGTGAAAAAGGTATTCCAGACACTCACCATCAATTTGGAAACACCGAAATACGGGAGAAGATGGAAGAGTGCTTTCTTTCTCTTTTTTGACTCCGCGTAAAGCAGCAGCTGCGGATACGCATCATGAAAGATCATATAATTGCTGTGCTCTAGAAAAAGAAACCATCTATTCCTCTCGTTCTCGCACATCAGTCTCGGAATAAACTCTCCCTTTAAATCGGTCATATAATAGCCGGCATTTCGCGACACCATGTGTGCGAGAAAAGCCCATTCGATTTCTTTATAAGATTTAAAGAATGCAAGATAAGCAGCGGTGCGGGTGAGGTTATTTTTATTCAGCAAAAAGGTTGCGCTTTTTATGGAGCGAACCAGTTCTTTGCTCTCTTCATCCATGCAGGCGTGATGCTCCTGCTTATAGTCAGACGCTGCATCTGAAAGGCTCCGAATGATGTGTGAAGGTGCTTTCCAGACAACTTTTCTAGGCATCAATTTATGCAGCGAACCCGCAGCATGGCCAGCAGGAATCATCGTTACTTTTGGCAGCGAACGGCTGCGCCATTGTGTCATCGCACATCCCCTCCAGACTATCATTGTATGAAGCACAAAAGAAAAAAACGCTCCATTAAGGGCGTTTTTCTATCATGCAATGAATTTTCACGTTGATCATGAGACATGCTTCGAGCTTTTTTGTTTAGAGGACACCCCGCCTGATAACAGGAATTTCATCGCCTCTTCCGGTTTTACATCTAAAATACGCACTCTATCTTTTGGCACGAGGAACGTAAAGCCAGCAATCTGAAACGTTTGCGGAATGTAGACGGCCACATGCCCATCCAAATCTCTGCCTAGCTGCTCCAAGTTTTCAGCGGTGATAAAGCCAATATTTTTTAAACCGGACTCAGGGTGTTCGATCATCACGACCGTTGAGAATGATTTTTTCTCTCCGACCAATGAGTGAATCGTATCTTTGATCACAGTGTATACCGTTTTTACGAACGGTATTTTTTCGAGCAGCCTGCCTGTCAGCTGTATGACTTTTCCGCTTAAATATTGCGAGGACAGCCAGCCAAGCAGCGTGATCAAAACGACAGTGGATAAGATGCCGATGCCTGGAATATAATCGTTTTCCATGTGCTCTTTCAGCAATGTGCCAAGAATGCTGTCTAAAAATTGAAAGACTTTAACGACGATATATAACGCGAGTACAATCGGCAGAATCGTTAGTAAGCCGTTAACAAAATATTTTGCGAGTGTTTTCATTCTTGCTCCTTCTTCTTAAAAACTTTCAATGTGTGCGCTGCCGTGTATTTTTTTCTTTAACCGATTTTGAAGCGTGCGTGTCACGTCGCCGATTTCATAATGCGCATCTAGCTGGCCGGCTATTTGAATGACTGGTGTCACTTCCATCGTTGTGCTCGAGATGAACACTTCATGTGCGTCTGACAGTTCGTCAATCGTAAACGGCGCTTCTTCGACAGTGATTCCTTGTTCATCGGCGATTTTCATAATCACCTGGCGGGTGATTCCGTTTAGAATCAGGTTGTTCGCAGGATGTGTTTTCAGAATGCCATCTTTTACGATAAAAAGGTTAGACGACGAACCTTCTGTGACCGTCCCGTCTCTATGCTGAATCGCTTCATGACAGTTATGGTCGGCTGCAAGCCGTTTAGCCATCGTGTTGCCAAGCAGGTTCAAGCTTTTAATGTCACAGCGCAGCCAGCGGATATCATCTGTGAGGTAGACTCGGATCCCTGCTTTATGAAGGTCCTCCGGCGGCTTCATATGGCGTGTAAAGCCGGTCACGAGGCACTTCATGTCACGCTCGTATAGATGATTGCGCGGTGATGCGCCTCTTGTCATCTGAACGTACACCATTCCGTCTTTTAGATCATTTTTTTGAATAAGACCTTCTGTCAGCTCGACGAAACGAGCGGCATCAAAAGGCAGCTGCATCTCTAGCTTGGAAGCTGAACTAATGAATCTTTCAAAGTGCTCTTTCATGGCGAATGGCTTGCCTCCATAAACAAATACCACTTCATAGATTCCATCGCCAAAGTTATAGCCACGGTCTTCCATGTCGATGACTGCGTCTTGTTTTTTTACATATTGATCATGATAAAGCACAAATTCTTCGGACATTGATCATCACCTCAGTTTAAGATATGTACGTTAGAAAGCTTTTTACTACTTTATATGAAAAAGCGGCTCCTTTGCAAGAGCCGCTTAAAGAAAAAACATTATTGCACCGTTCCGCCTGCCTGCTGAAAACGCGCCAGGAACTCTTGTTTGAACTGGTTCGTGATGCTCGCGTCGTGAATCCAAAGCGAGTTCTCATCGTTCACATCATTCCCGTTTGTGCTCCAGTTCGTCGATCCTGTGATGACGGTCGGATCACTCGCTGTGTCCGTATCGATAATCATATATTTATGGTGATGCTTGCGGACTTCATTGTCGCTGTAAACCGGTGCCGGGTTCTTCCATCTCGTGTTCGGGTTGTTCGTGCTCGTCTGTGTAGCTGTTCTGCCGGTCATGTCAACAGACGCGGACCACCACATGTTCCAGTACGACGATTCGAACACCCCTTTCAGATCAAAGCCTGTAAGCGATCCTTGCATATCCTGCGCTGACCCTTCCCACTTCATTTTTAGTGCATCCACAAGTTCTTGGTCACTCCATGCGAAAATGCTGAAATACGTGTTATAGTTCGCTTCGTTCGTGACAGTTTGGACCATTTTCGGAACAGCGTTGTCGCCAGGTGAGAAATAAACCTCTACTGTCCGCCCGCCGATCGTAAGTGTATGGGGTGTGTTATCGGTTTTGCGCGATCCAAAATTCGATACATCTGTGTTTGGTGCAAGCGTGCCAGATCCCCACATTTCATCAAACTCTGTTTTATAGATGGTAGCCAGCTGCGGAGAGTTGATCTCGACCGAGTGGTTCGTGTTGCCGTCCAGAATGCCAGCTGCTCTGTTTTCATCCGTACCGTAAAGACCTGATGTCGTAAAATTCCAGCTTCCTGTATACACCCATCTGCCATCGATGATCAAAAATTTATTGTGCATCTGGTCATCTGGTGCATAATAGCTGTTCGCTGCCTTTGACTCTCCATCTACCATGAAATGCCCGGTTTGTGCGGACGAACCAATGGTTACAGTGCGTGATGAAAAGTCATTGTATCCTGTTACTGGCAGTCCAAGGTCAGCTCGCTTTGTTTCATTCTCTACAGCAAACATCGCCGAATCAGCTAAAATTTCTGAATCGTCCGCTGTGTTCAGCTGTCCGTCGTTTCCTCGCAGCAGCTTTTCAAGATACATACGCATCAATTCGTATCGTTCGTCATGCTCTGGATCGCTCGGAGGCTTGGCATCAGCGATCATCCTCACCTTCACTCCTGAAGCCGCTTTATCCATCAGCGCCTTCACAACATTAGGAAGGTTGATCTCATATGTCGCAATATCTATAGAAGAGGTAGCAGAATTAATTCGGTTGATCAAACGATTTTCAAGGTTCACATGATAGTTCGCCGCGTTACCAGGTGATGCGTATTGCGGGAGCGCTGATTTGTTGAAATAGATGTTGATCGCACCTTCATTATTGTTCACTTGATTCAACTGCTCTGGCTGACCGTTAGAAGTGGACTCCATATAGCCCGGGGTTCCAAAACCTGTGTCATACCCTGCAGACGATGTTTTCCATGCGTTTGCATTTGTTCCTGAAAGCGTGATATCTTTTCGGACCATCGTTGCTTTAGAAGCCGCATCACCCGCATGCCATTTATCCACAGAATCGATCGCAGCATTGGAACTGTTTGTGAGCGTAAGTGACTCTGCGGTGTTAGATAATGCCCCCGTATAAATCTGGTCGGCTTTTACACCTGTCACGGTATTATCATCTGTTCTCTCCAAAAGAAACGTCTTTCCTGCACCAATGCTTCCCTTTAAAGCGACGGATGGTGTCCCGTCCGCTGATGCTAGCTTCCAGCCTGTAAGATCAATGGCTGCGTTCGTCGGATTATACAGTTCGATCCATTCATCGTTCGCATCTGCTGTTGTGCCCATCCAGGCGATTTCTGAGATAACAGGCGCATTAGCTGCTGCATGCACGTTCTGTGATGGTGCTATTTTCGGGATTAAGGCGGCTGCAGCCAATACTGCGGCCATGCTTGCTTTCCATTTCATGAAGTATTCTTCTCCTTTTTTCCTAGCTAAGTTGGTGACTCCACGAAAAATCATAGCACAGGAAATTCGACAGAAACCGACTGATTTTAGATTGTAAACAAAGTTAGTGCTTTGTCTCTGTGTTAAGACGTCTGACAATATGGAGAAAGGTTTTTTTATAAAATATTCGTTAATTTATTTAGGTCAATGGATACATATCAGGGTGTACTGCCAGCCTATTCAGCAGGGCTCAAGATTATCGACGCGCAAACATATAGAAAACTTGGCTGACACCATGCCTTTATGTCACCCTTAGTTGCCCTTATACTTTTTTCCTAAACTTTTTGATGGCTCGAATTCCTTCCCTGCTAAAAAGCTATAGATTTAAAGTGTAAAAAAAGACAGCCAGGACACCATCGTCCAGCTGCCATTCTATTAAGGCTGTTTCACTTCTTCGACTTTAGTCACTTTGTCTTTTGGAATCGTGACAATGTACACTTTTCCTTTCACTTTCACTTGAAAGGTGTCATTGTACTGCTCTTTGAGTTTCTCATCCACTTCAAAATCACTCTTGAAGTGCTGCCCGATTGCGTTTAATTTTTCTTTTCGAATGTTCTCACGCGAAATCGTATTGTAAACAAAATAAATTAAAAAACATAATCCGACTGAGATCACAATCTTAGCTGTCTTACTCAATTTAATGGTCCCCATTTCACTTATGTATTCAATAATGCTTCATCGTAAGTATACAATAGAACAAAAGAAAAAACACCCAGACAAAGTCGGAGTGCTTTCTATTTCCACCACTGATCGTGAATGCTAGGCGGCAGATGGCGTTTATGTTCTGTGACCGTGTAGCGGTTTTCAATCTTACTCTTTGCTTCTGGCGACACCTCTTTGCCTTCTAAGAAGTCATCAATTTCTTCGTAAGTAACCCCAAGGGCTGTCTCATCAGGCAATAGCGGCTTATCGTCTTCAAGATCTGCAGTAGGCACTTTTAAGTATAGCCTCTTTGGGGCACCAAGTTCTTTTAACAATGACCGTCCCTGACGTTTATTCAGCCCGTAAAGCGGAATAATATCACATGCACCGTCCCCATGCTTCGTGAAGAAACCTGTTACTGCTTCTGCTGCATGATCTGTACCAATCACAAGGCAACCGAATGCAGCCCCGACATCGTATTGCACCTTCATTCGCTCACGTGCTTTAATGTTTCCTTTTTGAAATGGACTGAGTGCTGTTCCAGTCGCTTCTAAAAAGCTTTCATAAGAAGCATCCACAGCTGGTTTGATGTTAATGCTAAAGGTTTGATCAGCCTTTATAAACGAAAGGGCGAACTGCGCATCATCTTCGTCTTTTTGTGTACCGTATGGCAGCCTGACCGCATAAAAGGTGTATTTCTCTCCCGTTTCTTCTCGCAGTTCCTCCACAGCAAGCTGTGCGAGTCGTCCCGCAAGCGATGAGTCCTGTCCTCCGCTGATACCAAGGACAAAGCCTTTTGCACCCGATTTTTTTACATAGTTCTTTAAAAAATCAATACGGCTGCGGATCTCGTGATTTGGATCTACTTCAGGCTTCACACATAATTCTCTAATTATCTCGAATTGAGTCGCCATATATCTCCCGCCTTTTTAAAAATTGGTATTCGTTATCCTTCCCTTATGCAGGGTAAAGAAAACATATGTAAGGATTTGTTACAATAATTGATTAGTGTACTAAAAAAAGCATTAAGAATCAAACAAACCATAATCTCGTTTTAACTGACTCAAACATAGTAATGACCGTTCTGCAAAATCATCGCCTATCTTTTTAAGTTCTTCTTCTTGTTCTCTTAATGCTTGCCGCAAAGACACACGGTAATCAGGAACCTGGCCTTCAAAGGGTTTAACAGTATGCTCTGGCACCCAGGTACGCTCGCCTGGACTAAGCGCCCTTCTTTCTTGAAAAAACGGGACATCAGCTTGTTTCGGGTTATGCAGATCGCCTTGCATCGGGTGTTTTACTACTGCCAGAATGTTAATCAGCACGCGCCCGTTCTTTTTATCCTCTTGTTCCCCTACATATATCCCTGTTTTATAGATCGCTTTGACGGGTGTCAAGAGTCCCACTCCCTTTCTTAGCAGTTTGTAAGACCATGTGTGCGAGGTCGTCGTTTCCAAAAAGAGAGAGGACGCCAGCAACCGTGCTACAGTCAATATATTCTGCTTCTTCTTTTGAGACCGTTTGTTCGAGCATATGCATTACATAATCATTTTTCGTTTGATCTGGGTAGACAGACAAATACAAGGATTTCGGGTCAATCCCCTCATTCACACACCATTGCGCAAAAACGAGGATCATCATCCCTTCATCTTTTTTATAATTTTCGACGATTTGATCTCCTATTTGGTCTTTCATGATCTCTTCACCTCTTTCTTCTCCTGAATGTATCATAACATGAATCGTTTCTAGAAAAAGTTAAAGTCCAATTTCATGCATTCCGGTATAGTAAGAAAATTTGGTTGACGCCAAACCCTTCACGTCAGTTTTAGTCGCATTGGTCATTCATTCCTAAACTTTTTCACTGCGTCAAACTACTTTCTTAACGTGCAAAAAAACCAGCATAAGCTGGTTTTTAAGGTTTACGCTTTTAATTCTTCTTGGTATCGGTTTCTCGGATGATCGCGGCATTCGTCCGTGCAAGAGCGTTTTACTTTTGGTTCACATTCCTCGCAGCATACGTGCTGGCGGTTGCACTCTGGATTAGCACAGTTTACGTAACGGTCTTCCGTTTTGCCGCAATAATAGCATTTCGCGATCACGATGTCTTCTTCCGTACGGTTAACGGGAACAGAGATTCGTTCATCGAACACATAGCATTTTCCGTCCCATAGACGTCCCTTTACTTCTTCGTCTTTACCGTATGTGACGATTCCCCCTTCAAGCTGGGCTACATCCTTGAAGCCTTCTTTGATCAGAAAGCCGGAGAACTTTTCACATCGGATGCCGCCGGTGCAATACGTCAAAATTTTCTTGTCTTTGTGCTCAGCCAGATTTTCGCGGACCCATTGAGGAAAATCACGTGATGCTGTCACTTCAGGACGGATAGCGCCGCGAAAATGGCCAATGTCATATTCATAGTAATTACGCCCGTCAATAACGATTACATCTTCTTCTTGAAGAGCATCATGAAATTCTTTTGGACTGAGGCGTTTACCTGTTATTTCGTTAGGGTTCACATCGTCTTCAAGACGCCATGTGACAAGTTCTTTTTTGTGGCGGACAAACATCTTTTTGAAAGCATGTCCTTCCACTTCATCGATTTTATATACCATGTCAGCAAACCGCGGATCTTGTTTCATGTGTTCCATATATTGTTCCGTCTGTTCAAACGTCCCTGAAACGGTCCCGTTGATCCCTTCTGCTGCTACAATAATTCTTCCTTTTAAACCAAGTTCTTTACAGAATTTCAAGTGTTCGTCTTTAAAGGATTCAGGATCTTCAATCAGAGTATACTTGTAATAAAGTAGAACTCGATAAGGCATCTTTTCTGTCATCTTAACCACCAACCTGCAACGTTAGTATTTTAGGCTTTTTAAAAGGTGAAAGCCAATAAACCTTTTCATCACAAATAAAAAACCACCGGAATGTCCCGTGGCCTATGCCTCATGAATCGGCAATTACAATATATTTGGCGCGCCCACCAGGATTCGAACCCAGAATACGAGAGCCGAAATCTCGTGTGATATCCATTTCACTATAGGCGCTTACTGCCGTCACGAGTAATATCATAACCCAATATTTACATCGTTGGCAAGTGTTTTTTTGTTTTTCATTAACTAATTAATGAGGCTCGTGTATTCAGCCTTTTCTAAGCTGCTTTCAAGATAGGATATGACACAAGCTTCTTCAGGCGTCCACCTGAAAAAACCAGCCTTCCCGTCCACGATCGCCGGAAAGCGTATGACAGCTTCTTCTAAGTCTTCAAACATGACGCCTAGGGACAAAATATTATGGATGCAATGCTCAGCTTGCATCTCCATTGCGCGAAAATGCTCTTCCCAATGTTCCGCATCGCTTTCGGTCATATATAGCTGCATACCTTGAAACTCTTCATAATCTTTTTCAAAGACATATTGAATGTTTTCAAGTGTTTCTAATTCTCTTGAAATAACCGGGAGAAGCTGGTTCGCTTCTTCAAGGGTAAATACTTTCATTCAGCACACAATCCCCCATCTGTTTCATCGCACATGTTCTATTATATCAACCAATAGAACGCTTGGCACGAAAAAACCTTTTGGCGTGTTCCAAAAGGTCAGCTGGTTTGATACTGCTTTGCTGCACTGTTCAAATCCAAATAAAATGAACGAACAGTATCATCCTCGAGCAGTTCACAAAAGTCAAGGCGGTATTCAGAGCTGCGAAGAATCTGGCAAGCCATATCATTTGATCCTTTAGCCAGAAGCAGCTTAATAGTCAGAATTTTATCTCTTTTTGACTTCAAATGAAACTTGGTGATGAACAGCATGATTCTATCATTTTCTGTGAACTCATGCTCTTTTCTTTTTTTGAGTGAAATGCGCGATACTGTTTTCATAGTCTGCACGCTCCTCTTTCATCTTCTTATCACCATTATTATTCAAGAATCTGAGAATTATACTTGTCCTGAAATGAAAAACTAGTTTTTCTTTTTAAGAGATTGTACAAAATGGGAGTTAAACTTACGGACGCAAGCTAGTATGCATGCCATAACCGTACAAAATAAGAAAATGGTCCTGAATTATGTTTTCTTCATATGTTTTGAAAATTCCTTTTTTTGCGACAGTTATTTATACTAATAATGTGCTTTTTTGAAAAGGGAGGGCTAACTATGGAGGAAACGAAAGAAATTTTGCTTGAAGAAGCGACGATCGATCATATTCAGTCTCTTTTTGGCGAAGGGAAATTGTCGTCAAAAGAATTGACAATGTATTATCTTAAACGCATTGCGGAACTGGATAAGAACGGGCCTCACATCAACGCCGTAATCGAAATTAATCCAGATGCTTTATTCATCGCAGAAGCGATGGATAAGGAAAGAAAAGAAGGAAAAGTAAGAAGTGCCTGGCATGGCATTCCTGTCCTACTTAAAGATAATGTCAACACGGACGACGCGATGCACACATCGGCAGGATCACTGGCCATGGTTGGAAATTATGCTGCAAAGGATGCACATGCAGCTGCCATTCTCAGGAAATCCGGAGCAGTGATTCTCGGTAAAACGAATTTGACAGAATGGGCAAACTTCATGGCGCTTCACATGCCTAACGGCTACAGTTCACGCGGCGGCCAAGTTCAAAATCCATATGGCAGCCAATTCGATGTAAGCGGCTCAAGTTCAGGATCAGCGGCTGCTGTATCTGCGAATTTCTGCATGGCAGCGGTAGGCACGGAAACTTCCGGTTCGATTGTATGCCCTGCTTCATCAAACAGCATCGTCGGCATTAAGCCAACCGTTGGCCTCGTGTCACGGCAAGGAATCATCCCGATCTCCTCCTCACAGGATACAGCGGGGCCGATGGCCAGAACAGTGAAGGATGCGGCACTATTGTTAGAAATACTTGCCGGAGTAGATCAAGCAGATCCAGCTACGTGGAAGCAGCCTGAATCAATTGAATTGACAAGCGGTATCGAAACAGCGTCATTGGTCGGGCTTCGGATCGGAATCAGCGAAGATTATTTCTTTAAACCGTTAAACGACTCTCAGAAAAAACTGTTCGAACGCACGCTCAACGTGCTCGAATTAGATGGAGCTACTATCGTTAAGCTGCGAGAGATCTCTCCGCTTGAAAACGAAGACTGGGATTACAACGTACTGCTGCATGAGTTTAAAAGCGGAATCAACGCCTATTTAAGTAAAAACAATGCCCGTCTTTCCAGCTTGAAAGAAATCATAGAATTCAATAATAACCAAGCAGAGTCTGCTCTTTTGCATGGACAAGAGCTTCTTCTTGCCAGCGAAAAAACGAGCGGAACGTTAACTGAACCGGCCTATTTAAACGCAAGGCTAAACGATCTTAATAAATCGCAAAATCTAGGGATCGACAAATCCATGGCAGAATATAGCCTGGATGCCATCGTTTATCCTACAAACGTGTGGTACGGCATACCGGCTAAAGCAGGCTATCCGTCCATTTCTGTACCGGCTGGATTTGAAGAAAACGGCACTCCGTTCGGCATATCATTTTGTGCTGAAGCTTTCTCTGAGAAAAAGCTGGTCCGTATCGCCTACGCTTTTGAACAGGCAACTCATCACAGAAAAGCACCGAAACTATAAACGATCATGAAATATAAAAATCCAGTGAGCCATCAAGCTCGCTGGATTTTTAAGATGTTATTGATTTTTTGAAGAGTCTGCTGGATGTCTGATTCACTAACATCATAGTGGGTGGTGAAGCGAATAACGTCTTCACCAAACGCAACAGCAAGGATACCTTCTTTTTTTAGAGCCTCTAAAATATGGCCATTTGTCTGGTTTAATGCTGAAACATCCACAAGAACGATATTGGTATCCACCTCGTTTACAACGCTCAGACCATGAATTTCTCGGATGCCCTCTGCCAGCATCTTTGCGTGAATATGATCTTCTGTCAATCTCTCAGCCATTTTCGTTATCGCAATGATTCCAGGAGCAGCAAGAATACCAGTCTGCCTCATCCCGCCCCCAAGACGCTTGCGCCATTTTCTTGCTTTCTTGATTGTTTCTGCGCTACCTGCAAGAACGGAACCTGCCGGCGCCCCCAGCCCTTTGGAAAGACAAAGAGAAACCGTGTCACTGCACGATGCCAGGTCTTCTGCAGAACAGCCGAGCGCTGCTGCAGCATTAAACAATCTTGCACCGTCTAAATGCACCTTTACTTCAAAGGAAGAAGCTGTTTCATACACACTTCGCATTTGCTGGTATGGAATAGCACGCCCGCCTGCACGGTTATGCGTGTTTTCTAGACAGATTAAGGAGGTGTCAGGAAAATGGATATCATCACTACGAATCGCACGTTTCAGACTGTCAAGACTGAATGCTCCTCCTATACCTTTGATCGTCCTCATTTGAACACCTGCAAGCGCTGAAGCCGCTCCACCCTCGTAATAAAACAAGTGTGAATCACGCTCCATAATAATCTCATCTCCTGGAGAGGTTTGAGCAAGCACCGCAAGCTGGTTGCCTTGTGTGCCGCTCGTTACAAAAAGAGCGGCTTCCTTTCCAAGCACGTGGGCTGCAATTTCTTCTAGTTTATTGACTGTAGGATCTTCACCGTATACATCGTCTCCCACTTCCGCCTCAAACATGGCCAGACGCATCTCCTGTGTTGGCTTAGTAACGGTATCGCTTCTCAAATCTATCATACTCTCACTCCTTTCTTTTTATCAAGCTTGCTGAACAGCCTCACCATCGCCTTTAAGATTTCTAATTTTAGCATCTTTTGCCCATTTATCGAGAGACAGGTAGACAAAACCAGCCGCAAGACAACCAATTCCAAGAACCGTAAGCAATACATGCCCCAGCTTTTCATCCATTAAAAAACCTGCCGCAATCGGACCGAGCGCTCCCCCTGCTATCCATTGCAGACTGGCAGCTCCCATATAGGTTCCTCTTAAATGTTCAGGGCTGATATTGGCAACGAACGTCATCTGAACTGGAGAAAGCAGCATTTCGCCTAAAGTATAGAGCCCATAGACGATCAGCAATATCGTAAGAACAGGCCAAAACGGTACATCATACTCGAAAAAAAATAAAGGAAGCCAGCCAACCGCGATAAGTCCGAATCCAAAAAATAACGATCCGTAGAGCATCACGCGGCCCAGCTGCCGTGATGAGGCCCAGCTCGAAAGCGCAAATTGAAACAATACAACAAGCGTGCCATTAAAGGCCATCAGGTAGGGGTAAGGATTTTGAATATCCAAAAGGTGAGTCATATGCTGGTCGAAATGAAGGGGCAGCATCCCTTCGGTCTGGGAAAACCCCATCGAAAACACAATGCCTGTCACGATAAACAAGAAAAGAATCCTGTCTTTAAAAACAACTGCAAAAATAGAAGGGAGCTTTTCCTCGCTCTTTTGCTTTACTAACGGTGAAAGTGTGGCATCACCAAGCTTCGGAAGCGTTTCTTTAATAAATATAGCTACCACGATCGTGTAAAGGAAAATAGCTGCGGCACCGATCATGAACACTGCCGTTTTAGAAAGGACCACAATAGAGGCCCCTAGCAGCGGACCGATTGCCGCGCCAATGTTATGTCCCATCCGCAGCAAGCCATAAGCCTCGGTCCTCCCTGCTTCGTCTGTCACATCTGCGACCATCGCAGATGCTGCAGGATGAAACAAAGAATTAAAGAGTCCGAACAGCCAAGAGAGAATTAAAAAAGGATAAAATCCTTCAAAAAATATGAACCCTGTCATCACGATCCCGTTTCCTAGCATGGAAACGACCATGACCGGTTTTCGGCCATACTTATCCGCTAGCCTGCCGCCTATCAGCGATCCAAAAACGCCTGCGATCGGGCCCATCGCCATCACGATGCCAATTTGCCAAAAATAATCGACTTTATCTTTCATATACAGGGCGAAAAACGGCATAAGCATCATCATCGCGATGCCGTTAATGGACTCACCGACAAAACGGATCCAAATGTTCCGGTCCATTTTTTTATACGCTTGCATCGTATTCTTTAACATCTAACTGTCCTCATCTTCAATTTTATCCATACATTCCCATTATGTCATACTAGTTGCATCATTCGCTATATAAAAACGAATGTAATACAATGATGTTGCTGACAAAGCACGATCATATTCACCCCTTTTAAGCTTGCTGTTAGCAGATTTCTTGTTCAATCAAAAAGAAGGAGCGATAACGATGAACTATTATGCTGTATTTCTGCCCATGAAAGATGAAGAAAAGAGTACTCAGTACCGCGATGCTCACCTTACGTACCTTGAAAAACTTTATGCACAAGGCCAAATTCTTACATACGGCCGGTTCTCGGATGGTTCAGGCGGACTCGTCGTCTACAAGGCCCCTGATCTCGAAACCGCTCAAAAGCTTGCAGCGGGGGACCCGTTTATCACGATGGGTGCGAGAGACATGGAAGTGAAAGAATGGGTATTAAACGAAAGCACGTTGAATCATTTTTCAGTGTAGGAAAGAGCCGCGTCCGGAAAGGCGCGGCTCTTTTTCATGTGTGCTTCTCTTCCACATATCGTATAAACCCTATTCTAGCTCCTTCATGCGTGATCAATCGTTTTATGGTATTTGCGTCTGATAACGGGCCGTCTTTTTTAAAACCGTCAATCACCATCTTATTTTCCGGATCGCTGTATAAAGCGATAAACCATTCCTGCATTTCGAGCTCTTTTAATGCGGCAGATGGATCAGGTTCAGGTATCCGCAGCACATGCTTTTTGATCCCTTGCAAAACGAGGGCGATGGCTAGAATGATGAGCATAAGGCTAAACATCGGACTGCTCCTTTTCAATCGTTCCATACCAGAACTTTGAAGAACGAGGGATGACGTTAAAGTGATGCTCTTTAAACAACGGGCTCACACGGTTCTCCTTTAAGACTACCCTTTTTTTGGCAACACGGCATGCTTCCTCTATCGCTTCTTTTGTAAGACATGAATAAGATGCCACCGTTTTTAGTCCGCTTAGACCAGCGGATTCATGAATGGTGCTCTCAAACATCGGATCAAAATACACGATGTCATAGCTTTCATTTGGAAGGCTTCTCAATATTTCTAAGTGGTTCCCAGACAGAACGCGCACACGCCGCATCGCGTCATCCATCTCTTTAATACCTGTCTCCCATATTGAGAGGCCGGATGTTACGATCATCCTGACAGCCTCGCTCTCCTCAATGCCGATGACCTTGCCGGCTGGACCGGCTGCAAGGCTGGCCATCGTACTGTCTGAGCCTAAACCGAGAGTGCAGTCTAAAAAAGAACTGCCTGGCTGAATTTTCGCTGCCTTAATTAGCGGATCCCCCTCTCCTCTGAGCCACTGCTTGGCACGGAACATAGAAGAATTTGGATGAAAGAAAAATGGCTCATCACTGTGAAGCGCGTGATAGACCGTTTTGTTTTTTCCGATCATGACCACATCATCGTTATGTTGTTCTTTTAATGTTTGAATAGAATCTCTGCCTCGGTTCACGAATCGTGCTTGTATAGCAGCCGCCGCAGAGCGGGCCTTTTCAATTAAACCTGCATTGAATTTTCCAGCCGTTGTTACAATCATAATTTTCTCACCTAAATGTTTTATTTGTATGAATTTGCATGAATAGGAAAATGTTTTTAAAATAAGTAAAGACAGGTTATTGAAAGGGAGGAAAACATGAAATCCAATTCCACATTGCTTCGTTTCGGAAGGTTTGTCTTTACTTACCGCAAATCTATTATAACCTTTTGGATCATTTTTGCGATGGCTTTATCACTACTTGCCGTCCGCCTTCCCAGCGTTCTCTCTGGAAGTGGTTTTACGATGGATGGCTCTTTCACCAAGACGGAGAACATATTGCAGGATAAATTCGGACGCCCTAAATCATCAGTAATCATCGTGTTTGATTCTTCCATCCATCAGCCCAAAGACACTGTATACAAAGAATATGTGAAGAAAACGATGGACAATTTGAAAAAGGTTCAAGATGCGGTTGAATTTCAGTCGCCTTATGACAACTCCACACTGTCCATGTCAAAAGGAAATCTCTCCTATGCCACGATTGGCTTTGATAAAGGCTTCGACAACGTTCAGCCATCATTGGTGGAGATTAAAAAAAAGCTCAAAGATGAAAACGGCATGACGGCTGTCCTTACAGGAGGCCCTGTCATCGCTGATGATATGAACAAAGCAAGCCAGCAGGACCTGGCGCGGGCAGAAGCGATCGGCATTCCAGCTGCTCTCATCATCTTGCTATTGGCGTTCGGCTCTTTAGCAGCCGCATCGCTGCCAATTATCATCGGTGTGATGAGCGTCGCCTGTTCACTTGGATTGTTGTACCTGTTCAGAGGAGATGCCGGTCTGTCGATCTTTCTATTGAATGTCGTTCCGATGATCGGACTGGCTCTCGGAATCGATTTTGCACTCTTGCTCGTCAACCGGTTTCGTGAAGAATTAATAAAAGGAACAGAAACAGCCGTTATCATTTCCATCGCTACAGCCGGACGGTCTATCGCTTTCTCAGGTCTATGTGTGTTTTTAGGACTTTCGGGAATGCTGCTCATCGATATCGACATCTTTAAAACAGTTGCTCTTGGCGGAATGGTTGTTGTCGTCTTGTCGGTCATTGCTGCGGTTACGTTCCTGCCTGCTCTTCTTGGGGTAATAGGTGAAAAGATCAATGCCTTTACCGTTTTTAAAGCAGCAAAATCCAGTAAAAGCGTTTGGCATAACTTTGCAGCTTTTGTTATGAAACGCCCTGTAATTATGGCCACTTTGGCGATTTTGGTTCTAAGTGCAGCCTTGATCCCGATCTTCCGCTTAACATTATCGATTCCTGAAGCAGAAGCTCTCCCAAAACATTACGAATCTAGAATAGCTTTTGAAAGATTCGAGGAAAGCTTCGGTAAAAAAGAGCTCTATCCGGTCACCTTTGTTTTGCAAACCGAGAAGCCATTTTTGAAGGACGAAGAAGCGTTAAATCAATTAAACGAACTGCACAGCAGAATAAAAGAAGAACGCATCGTAAGCCGTACTGAATCCATCTTCTCTTTTGCCGAAAACCCAGGAACCCTTCTTTCTGCCTACCAAATACCTGAGAGCAGGAAACAGCTTGAACCAGCAGTCCAACAGTTCATTTCAGGAGATACAGCTTTGTTCTACGTTTATCTGAATGTGAATATTACAGGACGCGAAGCACAGCAATTCGTGCGGGAATGGGAAGAGGATTACGGTGATCTTAAGGTGACAGTAGGCGGGGTCTCAAAATTCAACCAAGAAATCTTTGACGAGATCATACAAAAAATGCCCTACGGACTTGCTGTAGTGCTAATGACAACCTTCTTTATCTTAATGGCCGCTTTCCGTTCACTGTTTATACCGATAAAAGCCATTTTGATGAACATTCTGAGTCTTTCTGCGACGTTTGGCATTCTAGTGTATATTTTTCAAAGCGGCCATATTTACGAGCCTGCCGACATCGCCCTCATGATTCCCGTGTTCACATTTGGAATTGTGTTCGGTCTTAGCATGGATTATGAAGTGTTTCTTATTTCGAGAATTCAAGAAGTGTACGCAGAAACAGGTGACAATGATCAAGCTACGCTTATCGGCCTCACCTCAACCTCTAAGATTATCACTTCCGCAGCTGCGATTATGATTGTCATTACCGGTTCGTTCGCGTTCACAGACGTAATGCCTGTCAAACAGATCGGCATCGCTATCGCGCTTGCGATCTTGCTTGACGCCACCGTTGTCCGGATGGTTCTTGTTCCCTCCCTAATGAAGCTTCTTGGTGATTACAACTGGTATTTACCTTTTGCGAAAAATAAAAGGATACCAGTAAGCCAGCATCGAAAGGGAAAATAGCAAAAAAAAAATAGAAATAGGAATTGTTTGCGGAATTTCATATAATAGATGTATCAGCAAGGTCTTATTAGGGGGATTTTATGGAAAATGCGTTCATTCTGCTCGCTTCCTATCTGCTCGGTTCTATTCCGTTTGCGCTAATTGTCGGTAAATGGGGCTACGGCATTGATATTCGGAAGCACGGGAGCGGCAATTTAGGGGGAACCAATACGTTCCGAACACTAGGAAAAAAAGCAGGATTTATTGTGTCGGTTGCCGATGTGTTAAAAGGGACACTCGCTGCCGCTCTGCCCTACCTGCTTCAAATCGACATGCATCCGCTTATCGCCGGCATTCCGGCAGTGATCGGCCATTGTTATCCTGTATTCGCAAAATTTAAAGGAGGCAAAGCAGTCGCCACTTCAGGCGGTGTCCTTCTTCTGCATGAACCTGTCATTTTTCTTATACTCGTTGTCGTGTTTTTCCTAACACTGTATGTAACCAAATATGTTTCTCTTTCTTCTATATCGGCAGGTGTGTTTTCAGTCGTATTTAGTATGATTTTTACAGAAGACAAGCTGACTGTCATTCTCATGGCGGGATTTGCCCTTTTTCTCATATACAGGCACCGTGCTAACATTGTAAGAATTTACAAGAAAACAGAACCCAAAGTTACATGGATATAACGATAGCTCCTTTAGCAGGAGCTTTTTTTTGATCCAGCGGCGCTGATGTAAGGTAAACACTCCAACTTTTTCAAGTTCATTCTTCTAGATAGTGAAAAATAGGCTCTTCCCCTAAACATGTACAGGCGAATTCACCAAAAACTCCGCATTTGTCCCGGGTCAACAAGGCGGTTACCTACATATGTTGTATTGTGCTAATCACATAATACTTACACATTTGGAGGGACAAAGAATGGATAACAAGAAAATGAATATGCCATATGCCAACGAAAACATGAAGCCGGTAGCCAATATGCCGATCTATCATCATGGTCACCACCACCATCATTGCGGTTACGGCTGCGGCTTCACCATTATCGTCGTTCTCTTTATCTTGCTTGTCATCATCGGAGCAACTGTGTATTACAAAGACGGCGACGAGTGCTAATTTTGCTTTAAAAAAAAAAAAAAGACTGACAAAAGCTCCGGCTTTCTGGTCAGTCTTTTTTACAATTAAAGATGGTGTAACTTTTTAGTCAACAAGAGTAGGAATGGAGTATGATCGCAGCTAGTGCTGACACGTTTCTCTCTTATACCAGTAATCGATGAAAATCATTAAGCGTCTTTACTGATCGGGTATCACACTCTGAAAGGATGCATTCCCACAGTTTAACTGCAGCCTCTGCATCTCCAGCTGCCGTATGGCGGTCTTTTATTTCGAGCGAGAAGAAAGATAAAGCATCATCAAATGTAGAAAAATCTCTGCCCCGATACATCTTCTCCAAGATCATTTTCAAATCAAGAGAAGGGTTGGACAGCTTTCTTTTGACCGATTTCCATAAATGATGGTTAAGAAATGTCAGGTCATGCGAAATATGATAGCCTACTATAAGATGTGAGCTTAAGAGAGGGACTAAATCAGGCATAATCTCGATAAGTGGTGGGGCATCCAGCAGATCATTATCCGTAATCCCAGTTAACCTCTTTACATCCTCAGGAATTTTTTTTTCTGCTTTTATAAAAGTGGACAGTCTTTTTTCTTCATTTTTTCCCTCTAGCTTTATGGCGCATAGTGAAATCATCTCATCACCATGCTCTGGCCTGAAACCCGTTGTCTCTGAATCGATGATGATAACTGGCATCTCACATAAAAGAAGATTTTGTTCTTTTTTCTTTTTTGCGTTCTCTTTCATTACAGCCCGTATCCAAGCCTGTCTACTAAAATCGCTTTGAACTCCGCCCGGAACTTGATCACGCTTTATGCCGAGTGACAGGAGCTGATTGATCCATTGTTTGACCGTACCGCTGTCATTGCTCGGGTGCTTCACATTCACACCCCCTTCGCTTGAGAACTTTCTGCAATTTTTTTACGATCTTAAGTCCTTTTTTTAAAAGATGCGCATTCTCTTTCGTCAAACTCTCTAAATCTATATAATCTAGCGGAACTTTATGAAAAGGAGTAAACGCACTATTATTAAGCCTTAATAATAAAAACAGATCGAGGGCTGAGGTCAATTCTCGTCTCAAATACTCATCTATTATGCCACGCTGGCTAAGGCGTTCTAATCGTGTGTAGGTGTTCACTTCGTTTATGCCTGCCATCAAGCTCAAATATTTTACAGCAATAATCAGAGGGGCGTAAGCATGTATTTTAATATTGAATTTTCCCGCTTGGTTTCCATACCTTTCTGTAAAGATTTTGCCGAGCGGACTAAGCGGAACATGAAGGTTAGCCGCCGTTTCACGCATCTTGACCAATAGCTGTCCATCATTGCATAAAGTGAGTTTCCATTTTTCTTTTACTTTGTTTAGCAGACTTGCGTTTCCGTAGATAGGAATGACGTCAAGCAGGATATACGCATAACGAACATCTTCAAACACTATGGGTGGTATGTGTGAATCATTCCAAACGGTAGAAGCAAAGTTCCATCTCGGATTTGTCGCCATGACATTTCCGCTGCATAAAGGATAGCCTGCCTCTGCTAGATTTTTCACTCCAGCACTTGAAAACGAGACGACTTCCTCCTTCATAGTCCCCTCATCATAAAAAAGGCAGTTGTCCTGATCCGTTCTTACTGTCTGCTCTTCTCTGGCTCCGCTTCCCATCATCCCCCAGCAAAATCGATCGGTTTCCTTTATGTTCAGTTCGATCTCAGCCAGCTTGATTGCTTTGGATTTTATACTGTGATGCAAGCGGTTGATCTCTGTGAACAAGCCTCTTACTTCATGTAATTCCACTTGATAAACGATACGTTTCATATAACGGTCTATTTCTTCATGGGCGATTTTTAGCTCTGCAGGTTCAGTTGCGCTGCTGATGATTGATTGAATGTCATTTGCTTCCGTTTTCATCGGAAAACTCCTTAAAAGCCGAGGTGATTGTCTAATCACCTCGGCTTGATTCTTCTCATTTATTTTGCTTCTTTTAAAAGAGATGGATCAAGCTGTTCTGGGTAGCCGTATGAACCGTGTTCACTGATATCTAGTCCAGACAGTTCTTGTTCCGCACTGACACGGAGCCCAATCGTTCGTTTCAGTGCATACAGGATGAGGAACGAAACAGCTCCAACATATACAGCTGCACCAAGAACCCCCACAGTCTGCGTGATCAGCTGATCAAAGCCTCCCCCATACAACAAGCCTGCTTTGCCAATACCCGTAATTTCAACAAGTCTTGGAGAAGCGAACAGCCCAGTGGAGATCGTTCCCGCGATACCAGCGATTCCATGAACCGAAAATGCAAAAATGGGATCATCGATTCCTTTTCTTTCAAAATAAAGCGAAGTCCAAAACGTAAATGCACCCGCAAACGCACCGATGACGACAGCTGCCCATGGCTCAACAAATGCACATGCTGCGGTGATCGCCACTAAGGCAGCCAGAACGCCGTTCACCATTGCAGGTATATCGGCTTTTCCAGTGAGGACTTTCGCAGCAGCAATGGCAGCCAGCGCTCCTGCGGCAGCTGCAAGATTTGTTGTTAACGCGACATAACCAAAGAAACCGTCTCCAACAGCCATCGTGCTGCCGGCATTAAATCCGAACCAGCCTACCCATAGAAGAATTCCGCCTAAAACCGTATAAACCTGGTTATGGCCGGGAATAAGATTGGGTGTTCGGTCTTTGTTGAACTTTCCAATCCTTGGACCTAAAAGCATGGTAGCAACAAGCGCTGCGACAGCTCCTTGAAGATGTACAACGGTCGAACCGGCAAAATCCTGCATTCCCATGGTTCCAAGCCATCCTCCGCCCCAAACCCAGTGGCCGATTACCGGATAGATCGCAACGGTAAACAATGTTCCAAATATAATGTACACCGATAATTTAGCACGTTCTGCAAAGCCCCCCCATGCAATAGCGAGCGATACTCCGACAAAACCTAATTGAAATAAAAACTTTAATGATAATGGCACGTTCGCCCAATCTAATGAGGAGAACGTTGACGAGCTGCTTTCATGAAGCAAAAATCCAGACGTCCCAATAATTGAATTACCTTCTCCAAACGTAATCGCAAATCCTGCCGCCCAAAAGGCAAGTGTCGCGATTGCAAAGCTGACAATCTGCTTTCCGGCCACATGCCCAGAATTTTTCATCCTTGTTGAGCCCGCTTCCAGCAAGGCGAACCCTGCCTGCATCCCGATCACCAAGATGGCAGCAACCATCACCCATAATGAATCCAGCGCCAAGTTTATTGCTTCTGCTTCCATGATAAAACCTCCCTATGTTATAAAAACTAACATCACTTAGTCATAATATATGACATAGGTTAAAAGACCGCAATAACTATTTTTTGAAAATTTCAAATCCGCTGTCTTTTTGAAAGGGTTTTCAATGCTGATGCAGAAGGAATGATAGCGGTTACTAAAAAATTAAAAAAATTGGCTGACGCTTTGCCTTTCAGTCAGCATTAGTTGCCCTTCACTTTTATTCCTAAACTTTTCGACTGCGTCAACTTCCTTCTCTGGTTTAAAGGCTATACTTCTTAAAGTACAAAAAAAATCCCTGGCCTATAATCAGGCCAGGGGAAAACGGATCAGCAGTTTTGATCATATGCAGTTAAAAGATTATCAAGGATCTCTTCGGGAGAATGGTTTTCAATATTATGACGGTGAATAAAGTGCACCACTTCACCATCCTTTAATAGTGCCATTGAAGGTGAAGAAGGCGGAATGTCTTCAAAGTATTGGCGGAATGCTGCTGTCGCTTCCTTATCCTGACCTGCAAACACGGTTGCGACATGCTCTGGCTTAACCGAATGATTAAGAGACGCTACTGCAACCGGTCTGGCAAGCCCCGCCGCACAGCCGCAAACAGAATTAATGACGACTAGCTTCGTCCCTTTCTTGTCCATAAACGCTGACACTTCATCAGGTGAGGTCAGTTCCTCGAAGCCAGCGCGTGTCAACTCTTCTCTCATCGGTCTTGCCATCTGTTTCATATATTCTTCATATGCGTTCATGTGTATAGCCTCCTATGAATAACTCTACCGATAGTATACAAAAAAATGAATGTCTTTTAAACCAATAGTACTGAAATATTAAAAAAGGGGGTGCTCACGGTGAATAATGTCTACTTTATTACAGGCTTTCCTGGTTTTCTCGCTACAAGGCTGCTTAAGGAACTGACGCTGCAGTACCCAAAGGCGCGGTATCGCCTTTTAGTGCTAGGTTCTGAATGGAAGGCCGCCTCTGCGGTCATCAAAGATATATGTCCTAGCGAATGTGATATAGAGCTCATACAAGGTGACATCACGAAAGCTGATCTTGGAATCGACCGTATTAAAGCTTCCTTGCTTCAACAGGAAGTATCACATGCCTTCCATCTGGCCGCACTTTATGATCTGACCGCATCGCGTGGTGCGTGTGAGGTGTTAAATGTACAGGGCACAAAGAATGTGACAGACTGGCTGAAGGCCTGCCCACTCTTGATGCGGTACAGTTATTTCAGCACCGCATACGTTTCCGGCAAAAGACAAGGCGTGATTAAGGAAGAAGAATTGATACAGCCAAACGAATTCCGGAATCATTATGAAGAAACAAAGTTTTTAGCAGAAAAAATCGTGCACGAAGCTAGATCACACATTCCTGTGACCATTTTTAGGCCAGGCATCGTAACGGGCGACTCGGAAAGCGGGGAGACACAGAAGTTTGATGGCCCTTATTACCTTCTAACCTTTTTAAAAAAGCTAAGATACTTTCCTGTCCTATGATCGGGAAAGGAACGGCAATCATTCATCTTGTGCCTTATGACTTTGTCATACGTTCTGCTGTCTATCTCACTCATCTCAAGGATGGTGAAAACAAGACGTATCATGTGATCAATCCTTCTCCACCTACGATAAAGGATGCGTTTGCTTCCTTGCTTTACGAGCTGCATGGCAAGAAAGCAAGGTTCACCATTCCTGTTTCAATTGCTTCGGCCGCAATAGGACCTAGGTTCATTCAAAGGCTTCTCGGCGTGCCGAAAGAGACACTTGATTATTTTAGCGGTCAGCACCTGTACGATTGCTCGGCATTGCTTGAGGACTTAAGGGGTTCAGGCATCAGCTGCCAACCTTTTCCTAAGCTCGCCCCAGCAATGGTTACCTTTTATAATGAACATGCTGATAACAAGAACTTTATGAAGTCCTTTTAAATAATCTTAATAAATCCTTCTTAGTTCCTTAAAATGCCGTTCACACTCCTTTGCTATAGTTGTGAAAAAGCAAAAAAGGAGGCGGTATGAATGGAAGAAACAAAACATGTCCTCATACTTACAGCGCGCTATGGAAATGGGCATTGCTCGGCAGCCGAGGCACTACAAGAAAGGCTCGAACTTGTTCAAGGATGCCGTGTAACCGTAATGGATCCATACTCCTCACTGCATCCTGCTTTTCATAAGGTGTCCGAGTTTTTTTATGTGCAGACATTTACAAAAGCCGTTCAGCTGTATAAATGGTTTTACTACGGAACGGGCAAACTGAACCATAAATCACCACTGTTAAAATTTATCATGGACCGTACTGCGGGCCAAATGCATGACATCGTCCGGAAACTTAAGCCAGATGCGATTATCAATACGTTCCCCATGCTCTTTGGCGGGACATTCCGTAAACAAACAGGCCTTGTGATACCGACCGTCAATGTTATCACAGATTATTGTCTTCATCCTTTATGGATGAATGAAGATGTTGACAAATATTATGTACCGACTGCTCAGGTGAAAGAAAAGCTCGTCTCTCACCGTGTTGACCAGGAGGATGTGCTCGTTACGGGCATACCTGTAAAAAAATCCTTTGAGAATGACATGTGCATCTACTCACATAACAGCGATAAGCCCAAAACGGTGAACAAGCTCATACTGCTTCTTGCCACTTCGGTTTCTATGTCAGACGCACGAGATTTTATTGACTGTAAGCATTCAAAGAATACAACCATCCAGGTGGTGACCGGTAAGAATGAGAAGCTGAAAAAGCAGCTGCTTGCGGTATATGCCGATCGCGAGGATGTTTTAATACAAGGTTTCGTTTCTCATATGGCTTCATTGATGAAAGAGGCGGATGTGATCGTGACAAAGCCTGGCGGTCTCACATTGACTGAAGCTGTGAACAGCCTTACCCCTCTTGTCCTGTTAAATCCCGTTCCTGGTCAGGAAAAGGAAAACGCACTATTTTTCGAAAAGTGGGGCTGTGCAAAAATAGCCCAACATTCGGCTGATGCCGCCATGATCAGCCAAGAACTTCTGTCAGATGAAGAAGAGTATCAGCGGATGAAAAAATGCTTGAACGACTTAATGGTTCCCGACTCTGCCGGAAAAATCGCCTTTGATGTCTGCTGCCTGATCGACAAGCCCATTTGGAACCACAACCCAATCAATGTCGCATTATAGTCTTATGTTGAAAGAGAAATCAGAAATCTTCATTCCCTCTTTTCCCGAAGCGAAAAGGCAATCTGCCTCATGAAAAAGAGCATGGATATCATCACCATGCTCTTTTTTTCTTTCTTATTTCTTCTTATGTTGTGTTTTTGGCTGTGAAAAGCGATTCAAGACAAACGTTTTTATTTATGCACGTTCTTTTATGGCTGTTACCAATCTCACTCCAAGTGACTGCTGAAAATGAGACAATGCCCAGTCATGTCCTTGTTCATTGAAGCTTTGAACAGCATCTTCGTAAACATGAAGCTGAAATCCTTTATTGTAAGCATCCACTGCCGTATGCAGAACACAAATGTCCGTGCAGACTCCAGCTAAGTAAACGTCTGTGATTCCTCGCTCCCTCAGTTTGATTTCAAGATCAGTGCCAGCGAAGGCACTGTACCGGGTTTTGTCCATCCAGTATACATGCTTCTCATGACGGTTTCCTTCATATAAAGCATGCACGCTGCCGTAAAGATCTCTTCCTTTCGTCCCTCTAATATTGTGAGGGGGAAAGAGACGATTTTCAGGATGATAGTGGTCTGTTTCGTCATGTACATCAACAGCAAAGACAGTAAAGTCGCCACGTTCCATGAATGTTTGAGCTGCTGAAGAAACGGCACGCTCTATTGACTGACCAGGTGCTCCGCAAGTAAGCCTTCCATCATCTGCGATAAAATCATTCGTATAGTCTATAACAATCAATGCTTTCATTTCGGAATCCCTCCGTTAATTTAATGTTTCGATCTCGACTGTCTGAATGCCTTCAATTCTTTTAATGTCATAATACAAATCCGTTGTGTACCTCTTTTCATAGATGGCAGCTGCAAGCTCCATTTTTCGTAATCCTGAATCTAAATCCTTTATCCTGACGTTCGTGATGCGCACGTTCTGATCGTTCACTTTTTTAATGAGTGCAGTCATATCTGCTTCTTCCATCACAACAAGCTTTAACCGGATGTCAACGTTTCTCAATGCTCTCGGCCCGATCCATTTCATGATAAGAGGGATAAGCTCGACAGAGATCAATATCAGCAATCCACCGGCAGCTGCTTCAATATAAAATCCTGCACCTGCCGCAATCCCCAGTCCAGATGCTCCCCAAATCATCGCGGCAGTCGTCAAGCCCGAAATCACATCGTTGCTGCGGCGAAGAATGACGCCTGCACCAAGAAACCCGATGCCGCTGACAATTTGAGCAGCAAGACGCATAGGGTCCATCATCGTCCGGTCTGTCATCTCAGAGAACCTTTCTGCCGATTCAATGGATACAATAGTCAGCAGACAGCTGCTGATGGAGATCACAAGACTTGTCTTAAGTCCGACTGGCTTGTTCTTTAGTTCTCTTTCTATGCCGATAATCAGGCCTAAAAAAGCGGAAATTCCTAGCTTCACTAGTACAAGGCTCAATTTTTAAACACCTCTCTCTAAGCTGACATACCATCTTCTTATCTTTATTATACTAAACTATGTCTCCGCTTTCCTCTTAAGTCTTCTGTTGTCAGTCTGTACCTTTTTTTATATACTATAATTAGTGAAAATTCAGAATTTTTACTAATTAAAAAGGAAAGGAGGAGCTTACCCCTCGATTTTACTCATAAAAGGAGGATGGATCATGCAAAGTTCCAAAACTAATGAACTAGCCAAGGAATACACTTCTATTGCAACTTCACCAGCATTTAAAGATCTGATGAGAAAAAAAAGAAACTTTATTCTGCCTAGTACGATATTTTTCTTTCTGTTTTACTTTGCTCTTCCGATTATGACCGCCTATACAACGATACTCAATGAAAAGGCAATCGGCGACATTACTTGGGCATGGCTGTTTGCTTTCTCTCAGTTTGTCATGACGTGGTCATTATGTGTCATTTATTCAAAACGAGCAGCTAAGTTTGATGAAATGACCTCAAAAATAAGCAGCCAAACACAAAAGGAGGCAAGCTGATGAACGGCACGGCATTTAGCTTATTTCTGGGAATCGTCCTGCTAACCCTCGTGATTACATATTTTGCTTCAAAGAAAACAAAAACGACCAGCGATTTTTATACAGCTGACGGCGGGCTGACAGGGTGGCAGAACGGTCTGGCCATCGCAGGAGATTATATGTCAGCCGCTTCATTTTTAGGCATAGCAGGTACGATTGCCCTCGCAGGATTTGACGGATTCTTTTACAGCATCGGGTTTCTCGTCGCTTATCTCGTTGTTCTCTATCTTGTAGCGGAGCCGCTTCGAAATCTCGGTAAGTATACGATGGCTGATATGATCGCCGCACGTTTTAATGATAAAAAGATTCGTGGTGTCGCTGCTCTTAACACCATTTCCATCTCCATCTTCTATATGATTGCACAGCTAGTTGGTGCAGGTGCCCTTATCAAACTTTTGCTTGGAATCGATTATGTTTACAGCGTACTCATTGTCGGGATATTAATGACGGTATATGTCGTGTTTGGCGGCATGACCGCAACGAGCTGGGTACAGATCGTGAAAGCAGTCCTTTTAATGGGTGGTACATTCATCATTTCTTTGATGGTTTTTGCAAAGTTTGGCTTCAGCTTTACCGCCATGTTCGAGCAAGTGAAAACAGCAACTCCGCTAGGCGAGGCTTTCTTAAATCCCGGAAATAAATTTAAGGATCCTCTGGATACGATCTCATTGAATCTGGCATTAGTATTGGGGACAGCAGGGCTTCCTCATATCCTTATTCGTTTCTTCACGGTTAAGGATGCACCAACCGCAAGGCAATCTGTCGTATACGCCACGTGGCTGATTGGAGCATTCTACATTATGACCATCTTTCTTGGTTTCGGAGCGGCAGCATTTGTCGGAAATGATGACATCATAGCAGCGAATGCAGCAGGAAACATGGCTGCGCCTCTACTCGCACAGACACTTGGCGGCGACTTCCTGTTTGCTTTTGTTTCAGCCGTAGCATTTGCGACCATCCTCGCTGTTGTAGCCGGTCTGGTCTTATCGGCGGCTTCAGCGTTCGCTCATGACTTTTACAGCCATATTTTGAGAAAAGGAAAAGCGACAGAAAAAGAACAAATGAATGCCGCCAAATGGGCTTCCGTAGGCGTTGCGATTCTTTCGATCCTTCTCGCGCTGTTCGCACAAAAACTGAACGTTGCCTTCCTTGTCGCGCTGGCATTCGCCGTGGCAGCAAGCGCAAACCTTCCGATCATTTTGCTGACCATCTTTTGGAAGCGCTTTAATACGGCGGGCGCCGTTACAGGTATGCTGACCGGTCTTATAAGCTCCCTGCTGCTAGTCGCCATTTCTCCTAGTGTATGGAACCCGGTCGAGGGTGCAGCTATCTTAACTGGGGAAGCTATCTTCCCGCTCGCTAATCCTGGCATCGTTTCTATCCCTCTCGGATTCCTAGGGGCGATAATCGGCACCTACGTATTTGGAGGTCGATCTGACACTCAAAAGTTTGATGAAATTCTTGTAAAAGCAAATACAGGAATTGATTTAGAAAAGGGAGCTTAACTTGCATTAAACAGTTGCCTTACCATTTTAAACGCAAGCCTTTTTGCAGCGGAAATCACACTCTAATTGGATATGAAAATGAAATAGAAAACGACCAGATGTTTGTCTGGTCGTTTTCTTATACTTTCTAGAGGGAGTATATCTCTCAGTCAAAAAGTTTACGAACAAAGAAAAAGGTTATTTAGGGCTGGTTTCATGCGTCTTTATCATGTTCTAAACTCTTCTAATCCTTTCGTGATCGTACTCATCGTTTTCATTTTAAACTCATCTGGGACAGAAACACCGGCAGGGTTAGAATAATAAAAACCATTCCTTGATTTATCATAGCTGAAACCGAGCTGCTTCAATTCGTCTTGAAGAAGATCGGGCAGCTCGCTATGCCCGGTTATTTCTTTAAAATATGTAGTAGGCCGGATTTCAACATCCACATCCCCTTTGCCTGTGAAGACTGCCGCTAAGTCACGGCCGGTGCGTGAAATCCATTGCCCTTTGGAAAATAAGGAGATGCGAGCTGTTTCTAATGTTGCGATCCCTTCTACATTCATCCCAAAGATCATATTGATGGCCCTTAGTGCATCTTTTGCGGAGCATTCTTCCTGCTGAATCAAATATAAGTCGAGCACCTCTGCTTTTTCCAGGGCCATGATATATTCGGCACTGCTGTCTCGTCCGTCCATAAGAAGAGCTTTTTGAACACAATTCATGACTTCAGCAGGATAGGATGCGGCTTTTTTCCCCTCCCCCGAAGAAGAGATCCGATATATATCAATACTTAACACTTCTTGCAGTATTCCTGCGACGTGTTGGCCATTTACCACATCCAGGGAATTCAAGTAATCATGAATGATTTGCACCTTATCTCTGCATTCGGTCTTTTGCATAAATTCCTCCATTAACCATTTATGTATACAATTACATTATGAACAAAGCCTGTTTATGTTTCAACCGCAAGAAACTCTTTAAGTAAACATGGCTGACACCAAGACTTTAGATCAAATTTAGTTGCTCTTAACCTTCATTCCTACATTTTTTAAGTGCATCGAATTTCTACTCTGTTTAAAAAGTTAAATTCTTTAAATACAAAAAAAGGATGACCCGTTCAGTCACCCTGGTCATCCTTTTGATAGAGTCGCGGTTTAGCCTTTTTACTTACTTGCTTACTTGTTATTGGCTTTGTTTTTTATGCAGAAACCTTCTTCTAACGAGTGGATACAACACAATACCGGATGCTAAGAGTGCGATGCCAAGCATGAACGTTTTCAGATCGGCTGTTCCTGCTTTGATCACCCAAAGAGAATAGACTGCGGCAATACCTGCAATCACGCCGTCCATTCTGCGGGCACGAGACTGATTTTCATACGTCTCTCCTGTGATAACGAGCTTAAGCTGATAAAATGCTCCCATAATATAAGGAACAAGAAACGCCAAGGTAGCAATAAAGATGATAAAATCAAATGCTTCTGCCATGGATTGAGATACAACGGAAAAAATAAAGAGCTGTGTGCACAAGTTCGTAACAATCAGCGAAAAAACAGGAGCTCCGTTTTTATTCTCTTTTAGAAACTGAGGCAAAAACATGTTTTGTTTAGCTGCTTGATAAGGAACCTCAGCAGAAAGAAGCACCCAGCCAATGGTCGCACCAAGCAAAGAAATAATCCCCAAAACAGCCATCATATAGCTTCCTGATGAACCGACAACGGCAGAAAGAGCGTCGACCAGAGGCTTTTGTGACTGGACAAGCTGCTCTTTAGGCAGCGTTCCCATCACGAGTATAGTAATAAGGATATATAGAGCTAGAGCGATAAAAAGGCCTAGAATAGTTGCTCGTTTTACATCAGCCTGCTTTTTGGCTCTCGTCGAGAAAACGACTGCTGATTCTACTCCGACAAATGCCCACAATGTCGCGATCGCGGCATTGTTTACTTGTCCGAGCAAACCAATGCTTCCTCCCTCGTCATCAGGAATGGATTCGGCGAACGGAACAATATTCGCAGCTTCAAATGCGAATAAACAGACAACGATAAATAAAAAGAATCCAGCCACCTTAGCAGCTGTCGCAACAAAATTGATGCTACCAGCTCCTTCCACTCCTCTTAAAATCATAAAGTGAATAGCCCATAAAAGGAAGCTGCACACCGCAAATGTGACAAGTCCACCTGCTGTTACGGTCTGTGACATGAAGGTGAAAAGCTTTTTTTCACTCGTCATAGATGGGAAAAATGTGGAAAGATAGCTGGCCAGTGTGGTAATGATCGCCACGTTTCCAGCCCAGTTCGCTACCCAATAACCCCAACTGACAAGGTAACCTCCTAGTAATGCACCCTCACTGCTTTCTTTAAACAGTGCTTTTGCATAATTCTGCGGCCCGCCATTCAATGAAGGCTTGCGAATTGATAAGTTTCCGAACACGAGAGCGGTCATAAGCACGCCGAATCCTGTAATCAGCCAAGCGGATAGTACACCAGCAGGACTAGCTGCTTCTGCGAGAGACCGCGGAAGCATGAAAATACCGGATCCTACCATGTTGCCAACAACGAGTGCGGTTAATACCCATAATCCTAATCGTTTATTATTCAATCTCATTTCCTCCTATATACATAACAACCTGTTCAATAGTTTTCCCTTTTTCGACAAAAAGTAACGAATATTGCACAACGGGTTCTATCGTACACTAACAGGATAAAGGATTCAAGGTTTTTTATGAATTGAGATGTATAATTATTAAACGATGCTTTGTGAAGGCATCCGTACTGAGAAAGGAAATAAAAGCAAACTTTGCAAAACAGCCTGAGGTGTTCTTACACGGTGTTCGTTAACTTTTTGCATCGTGAGTAATCATCTTGAAAAAAGTTTTATTTTCCTCTTAAAATGTAAAAAAGAACTCGAGATTCTCGAGTCCTTAGCTTCTTTATATTTTTAAAAAAGTCTTTCCATCTTCTTGAACAATTTTGTTTTCTTTAAGCAGCTTGCCCATCGCTCGTTTAAACGCTGCTTTACTGATTTGAAACGTTTCTTCTATCTCTGACGGTGCTGATTTATCGGTGAGTGCCATCTGTCCTTTGTTTTTTCGCAAATAGTGCAGGATTGCTTCCGCGTCTTCTGAGTACGCTTCCTCTTTGCGTGGCTTCATCGACATGTTGATTCTTCCGTCTTCTCTCACGAAGGACACACGAGCTGAAACTTTTTCACCGAGCCTCAGCTTTCGTGTCATCTCATCCCGGTGGATAAATCCGATGAATTGGTTATCTGTAAAAAGGAGTACGCCTGACTCATTCTGTTTATACACATATCCTTCGAGCACTTGATTATGCTGCTCGGGACCTGCTGCTTCTGCTTGTTCTACCATCTCTTCTTCAGTGGCCAGATCGGCAAACAAACGTCCCTTTTTGTCCAGTTTTAATCCGGAGTATATCTTATCTCCTACTGCGGGCCAAAGTTCCCAATCGTGAGGCAGGTCGTCTTTAGAAAGAAGAACATCCTTCTTAATTCCCATGTTTAAGAAGACACCATATTTCTTGTTCTGTCCTGCTACATCCAGCCAGGCAAGTGTATCGAGCCTGACTTTCGGCTTTGTTTCTGTTGCGGCAAGCCTGCCTTCATGGTCCTGATACAAGAATACTTCAACGGCTTCATTTTCATCGTGCACTTTGGACGCTTCTGATTTGTGAAGCATCACTTCTTCCGTTCCATCGGTTAAAAAGTAGCCAAAATCAGCTTTTCTTGCGATTTTCAGCGTAAGGGCAGTTCCTGGAGTTAATTTGTTCATTTCATTTCCTTTCTTGTTTAACCACTATCAATTCTGCGATTATTCGTTCTTATCTTCTCTTGTATTATTGTCTGTTTCATTCAATTCCATCATTTTTTTGATCAGAATGTGCTGAGGCATGTGCATCAGCTGCTCTAGCGGAACATTCAGCGCTTTTGCAAGCTTGACTGCCGTTTCTGCTGACAACTGCAATGGCTTCATCTATAAGACCTCCTCTTAAAATAATCCTGCCGCTTTACCGTCATCCGTAACATCCATATCCATCGCGGCTGGACGTTTCGGCAGCCCTGGCATCGTCATTACATCACCTGTAAGTGCTACGATAAATCCTGCTCCGATCGAAGCCTTAAGTTCACGTATCGCTATTGTGAACTTTTCGGGGCGTCCCAGCTTTTTAGGGTCATCTGAAAGAGAGTACTGCGTTTTCGCCATGCACACAGGCAGCATGCCCCAGCCTAGTGAAGTGAACTGACTGAGCTGCTTGAGGGCTTTAGGAGAAAACTGTACGTCATCTGCACCATAGACGTTCTGACAGATCGTCCGAATCTTATCCTCCAGTGGAAGGTTTAGTTCATATAATGGTTTGTACGTGTTATCAGCTGTTTCCATCACATGTAAAACAGTACGCGCAAGTTCTTCGCCCCCGCTGCCGCCGTTTAGCCAAACGTTCGCTTCTGCTGCCTTCACACCGTTTTCACTGCACCATTGTAATATAAAATCGACTTCCTGCTGGTCATCATTTACAAAACGGTTAATGGCAACAACTGCAGGCACACCAAACTGCTTTAACGTATGCAGATGCTTTTCTAGGTTCGGCATTCCTTTTTTCAACGCGTCCATGTTCACATCAGCGAGCTGGTCTTTTGCCAGACCTCCGTGCATTTTTAACGCCCTGACTGTTGCCACGACTACCACAGCACTCGGTTTGATCGAGCCATATCTCGCTTTAATATTCAAGAACTTTTCCGCCCCAAGATCAGCACCGAAACCAGACTCTGTCACGACAATTTCACCTAGTTTTGACGCAAGCTTTGTTGCAATTATGCTGTTGCAGCCATGCGCGATGTTAGCAAAAGGACCTCCGTGAATGATGGCTGGCGTGTTCTCAAGCGTTTGAACGAGGTTTGGCATGAGGGCGTCTTTTAATAGAAGTGTCAGTGCTCCTTCTGCACCAAGATCACCCGCTGTGACTGGCCGGTCACTGTAATCATACGCAATGACCATCTTCGCAAGCCTATTTTTTAAATCTTTTACACTTGTAGATAAACAAAAGATCGCCATTATTTCAGAAGCAACGGTGATATCGAAACCATCTTCTCGCGGCACTCCTTGGAGCGGTCCGCCCAGTCCAACAACAATCTGCCGCAGTGCACGGTCATTCATATCGAGCACCCGTTTCCATACAACCTTGCGAGGATCTATATGTAATGTGTTTCCTTGGTGTATATGATTATCGATCAATGCAGCCAAAGCGTTGTTTGCGGTTGTAATCGCATGAATATCACCGGTAAAGTGAAGGTTGATTTCCTCCATCGGCATGACTTGTGAATAGCCGCCGCCTGCTGCCCCGCCCTTTATACCCATGCTCGGGCCGAGCGAAGGTTCACGCAGAGCCACAACCGCCTGCTTTCCGATCCGGTTGAACGCTTGTCCAAGACCTACCGTAACCGTCGATTTACCTTCACCTGCAGGTGTGGGATTAATGGACGTGACGAGAACGACACGGCCTTCCTGCTTCGTTTCAAGCTTTTGAAACAGATTAAGAGAGAGTTTGGCTTTATAGCGGCCATAAGGCTCCCAATCCTCTTCATCTATTCCGAGCAGCCCAGCAATATGGCTGATCGGCAGCATCGCTGCTTCTTGAGCAATTTCAATATCGGACTTATAGGACGTCTTCTTTGGCATTCACGTAAGCCTCCTTGAAGGGATTAGTTCAGTCTGCTTTATTGTAACAAATAATGATGCCTGACTGCGACTCTTAGTTTGTATACCGAAATAATCTATTAATCTTTACGAAGAAAGCGTATAATAGTGGTTGGAAACATAAGGAAAGGAATGAGCGGAAATGGCGAAGATTAGTGTACAAGGATATGGCGAATTTGAAATTGAAAATGGCAGGAAGCTTGTAAATGCACTTGAGGACAATGGTGTAGACATGCTCCACCGCTGCGGAGGCAAGGCAAAATGCACGACGTGCCGAGTGGAGGTGCTGTCGGGCAATTTGGGACCGATTAATGAAATGGAAGCGAATATCATTGAAACAAAAGGCCTTGCTGATGGCGTCCGCCTCTCTTGCCAGGTGTGCGTAAGCGGTGATGCGACTGTTAAACCAGTCATGACTGTCACACTATCTGGTCTTGATGCTGGTCCTCGGCCAGAAGAAGCTTAAAAAGTCTGGGGCACATCTCCGTTGTGAGATGTGCCCCAGACTTTTTCTTTTACCGTGAAGGAAATCTTGTTTTATTTCTTTCCATCCCACTCTAGCCTAAACTGTTCAAGAAACACTTCCATAAAGCGATGGCGCTCTTCCGCAAGTTTTCTAGCATACTCCGTGTTGATGCGATCTTTTAATTTAAGCAATTTCTCATAAAAATGATTGACCGCTGTGCTCTTCCCATTTCGGTATTCTTCTTTTGTCATATGGTCCCGGACCGGAATCTCAGGATCAAACATGAGCTGTCCTTTAGCTCCTGAGTAAGCGAATGTGCGCCCGATTCCAATGGCGCCTATAGCATCGAGCCTGTCTGCATCCTGCACGACTTTCCCTTCAAGAGAGAGCGTTTTCCGTTGAGTACCGCCTTTAAAAGACATGTTCTCAATGATTTCAAGAATCGTTTCTATGTTTTCCTTTTTCTCACCGATTGTCTCCAGCCATGTTCTCACTTTCAGTAATCCTGCTTCTTCACTTCCAGAGATTTTTTCATCAGCGATGTCATGAAGCAGTGCTGCCATCTCACATATATACAAATCGGCGTTCTCTTTTTTTCCAATTTCGAGTGCCAGCTGCCTTACCCGGTGAATGTGATACCAGTCATGGCCGCTGAAGTCATTTTTTAGTTCATTCCTGACATAGTGCTCGGTTTGGTTAATCCTATTGATCATGATTCATCCTTTATGCGTGCATTTTATTTTGATGTAGTCGTTCAAAATACATATAAGCTTCTTTCTTTGATACAACGTTTTCTTCTTTCAGCCGCTTAAGCAGCTCAATAAAATAGCTTGGGTCAAACCGAAACTGCGCTTTGAGCATAAACTCGATGGCGCACTCTACCTGGATATCGCTCGCGTCACAATAATGCTTTCCAAACAATAAGAATTGGACCTGTCCGTCTTCAAAACGAATACCTTTAGACGATAAATGATCAAGGTAATTTTCAATATTTGACGGTTTCAATGCTAATCACTTCCCCGTAATAAAGCGTTTACCTCCTTGATTGTACCAAGAGTTTCCTTTTTTAATCAATCAATTCTTTGACAGCCTTTATTATTTTCCCTTCTAAGCCTTTCAGCGCGAGGCTGTCTGCTTCTTTGTTTTCATTTCTTTGTACCCATGTATAAAACGGTTTAATAGAACAGCGCTTAAAGATCAGATCGATTTTATCTGCCCAATACTGGTGCTCTTTCTCGTAACACGGCCACTCACCGGACATCTGATGGATTACGGTCTTTGAATCTCCTTTAATGACAACATTCTCGTTTCTGACTCCCATCTGTTCGAGCTCATCCGCCAGCAGCCAGAGGGCAGCAAATTCACTTTCATTGCTCGTTCCTATCTCAGCCATAGAGGCATTTTTACGGATTCGATAGTGAATCCCATTTTGTTTAAAATAAATGAGTATGCCTTGGCCGCTCCTGCGGGCCGTCCCATTAAAACCGCCATCAAAGAATGCCGAAACGCTTTCCGGCTCAGTCTCTTTTTCTTTCAGCCATTTTTGAATCTCTTTCATGCTCCATGAAGTTTCATACTCATCCATAAATTCCATGCTGAATACTCGCCCTGTTTTTTCAAGGTCCAAACTAACAGCAAGCGCCGTTTTAACCGGCATGAAGCCGCTCAGAAAATCAACGGTAGCTGTCCCTTTAGCTGGTTTGTAAGTCCAAATAATTTTCAGTTCCACACCAAACACTCCATTTCATAGATGTGTTATTCTTTTACTATACTATGTCATTTGAACGCAGTGGAGGCAATAAATCATGATTGAAGTATATATTGATGGCGCGAGTGCCGGAGATCCTGGCAGATCAGGTGCTGGCATCTTTATCAAAACAGGAAAAGGGCCAGCGTTATCCTATAGTGTGCCGCTCGGAGTAATGTCTAATCATGAAGCAGAATACTCCAGCCTGCTTCATGCTCTAAAAATTTGCCATGATAAAGGCTATACGGTTGTTTCCTTCCGGACGGATTCTTTGGCTGTCGAGAAAGCTGTGGATAAACGGTTCGCCAAGGATAAAAGGTATGAACCACTCTTATCTGAAGCATTGGATTTGATCGACACTTTTGAACTGTTCTTTATTAAATGGATTCCCTCCAAACAGAACAAAACAGCGGATGAACTGGCGAGAAAGGCCATTCAGATGAACGCGGAGGGCCGTTGATGAACAAAGCAAGACTATTAGCTGATGTAAGTTTATTATCCGTTGCTGCCATTTGGGGTACGACATTTGTGATTGTCCAGCAAGCGATCTCATCATTAGAGCCGTACTCGTTTAACGCCGTACGGTTTTTTTTGGCCTTTTTATTTTTGTTCCTTTTTATAGTCTTCTTCAAGCGAAAGGTATTGCTTTCCCTTTCGAGTGACGTTGCATGGAAAGGAATAGCTCTCGGGTTCTTCCTTTATCTTGGATATGGTTTTCAAACCGTGGGACTTCTTTACACTACGTCGGCAAAAGCAGGTTTTATTACAGGATTAAGCGTTGTGCTCGTGCCGGTGCTTTCTTTTTGTTTCATGAAAAGCAAGCTTACTCTTCAGTCGATCATCAGTTCATGTATCGCTCTTATAGGACTTTATCTGCTCGCTTTAGGAAAAGAGACGGAGATAAACAAAGGAGATTTTTATGTTCTGCTTTGTGCGTTCTCCTTTGCCTTGCATATTGTATTTGTTGGAAAATTCACCAAAAAAGAAACGGCTTGGCTGATGACTCTGATTCAGCTGTTGATGGTAGCGTTTTGCAGTCTCGCTACTGCTCTAGTGCTCGAGGATTTTAGAAAAATGGCAAATTTCGACGTCCTTTTTTCTGCCGAAGTGCTCTCGGCTCTGCTAGTCACTGCGTTATTTGCAACTGCATTAGCTTTTCTTGCACAAACGTATTTTCAAGTGTACACAACCCCTGCCAGAGTGGCGCTCATTTTTGCAACAGAGCCTGTTTTCGCTGCGGTTACCGCTTATTTTTGGCTGCAAGAATCACTTAGCACCAAAGCACTGTTCGGCTGTTTGTTCATTCTAACAGGGATGATCGCAGCGGAACTCCCTCTCTTTAGCAGAAACAAAAAAACATCAGAGAAGGCTGCTTAGCCTACTCTGATGTTTATATCCAGCTCCATCAGCGCTGTCTTCATCCGTTCTTTATCCATCTCCCAGCGGCACATGTCCAGATCTAGGTCTAGCACATCCTGAACATCGGTAAATATCGTGCAAAGCTCCTTGCTCAGAACGGCCATCTCTCTGCCTGCATCCAATTTCTTTACATATCTTTTAAACGCTGGATCCAGTACTTCCATGTTCTCATAAATGGCCTCCACCGAACCATAAAGCTTGATAAGGGGCAATGCCGCCTTCTCGCCGACACCCGCCACACCAGGAATGTTATCACTCTTGTCGCCTAACAATGCTTTCACATCGATCCACTGAAGCGGTGTGATCCCAAACTCTTCTTGAAAATGAAATAGCGTGTATTTTACTTCTTCTTTTTTCGATGTGATCAGCTGGGATGTTTTCTCGCATAACAGCTGCAAAAGGTCACGGTCATTGCTGTAAATGATACACTCGCCGTCTTTTTCGTTCCGCCACTTGTTAACGAGTGTTCCGATGATGTCATCTGCTTCATAACGCGGAACGGAATATTGCGGGATACCGAGCTGCTCAAACAGCACGACAAGCGTCTCATACTGCTGGATGAGAGGATCCGGCAATTCTCCACGAGTCCCTTTGTAATCTGGAAACGTCTCACGCCTCAATGTTTCATCCCGTTTCACATCCCAAGCAACAGCCATGTGAGTCGGTTCATGCTGCCGAATGAGGGCGCCGAGCTTTTGGATGGTCGCACGCACAGCGTTGATAAACTGACCCTTAGAGTTGCGAGGAAGTTCATGCATTTCTTTCCCGTAAGCTGTTGCAAAATAACAGCGGCTCAACAGGTTAAAGCCGTCGATTAAAAGTACTTTTTCATTCATGTTTAACTATCCCCCGTATCACTATATAAACAAAACTAAGCTGACGCCAAGCCTTTCGCGTCAGCCTTAGCTGCAACTTATACTAAATGTAATTGAATTACCTATCGTGTAAAAAAAGCTTATTTTACACGATAGTAAAATAAGCTTTGTTTTTTAATAGAAGTAAGCCCGCTTTGCCGTAGCTTAGATTGTCTTTTAAACCTGTTCTCACAGGTGGGTATCCGCAGCTGTTTTACTGCCTTCCTCTACGCTTTTGAAGGCTTGGCAGCCTGACAGGCATGTAAGATTCCCGAATTACAATCAAAGGTTAAAGACAATGAAAAGCCACTAACATCGCAGGTTTTTATTATAACAAGGCTGCTTGTTCCTGTACAGTTATTTTGTTTTTTTGCCGTGATGCATCTTGTTTGTTTCTACCTCGGCATAAGACGCCATCTCATTCATTGTGTCATTCTTGCCTTTGGCATTATTGTTGGACTGAGCGTTCTGGTTGCCTTTTTTCTGCCTTCCCATCGTTTTCACCCCTTTTTTAGACGTTACCTTTAGGATGGCAGGATGATGGCACATTTATTTATCCATACATAAGTTTTCATTGTCCGGG
Organism: Fictibacillus iocasae; assembly: GCF_042665465.1. Lineage (NCBI taxonomy): Bacteria > Bacillati > Bacillota > Bacilli > Caryophanales > Fictibacillaceae > Fictibacillus > Fictibacillus iocasae. The sequence continues at coordinate 192,328 of NZ_JBHTCP010000004.1, forward strand.
CAGACTGGTTAAAAAAGGAGGTTTTTCCATTGTCACATCCTTATTTATGCCCTAACTGCAAAACAAACCGGACAAGATTTAACATATTGGAGCAGCAGCCCGTTTCTGTTAAACTAGATCCGGCTACTGGAGGCCTTGTGCATCAATATTCCGAAGAAGAACGTTTGGATCCGTTCCATCTTCCGTATAATGGTTCCTCTCGGCTTGTGCAGTGTGCAGCATGCGGTGTTACAGGCGAAGAAGAAATGTTTATCAAACGCGCACAGTCTAAACCGCTTTAATCCTTATGGGTCCGGTACATATTATCGCCGTTTCGCGCATTGACTCGTCCCGCTTTAACAAGTACCAGACCCCTACTTGCGTTTTGGGAATTCCAGCTGCATCCTCACTTCTTTTGGCAATTTTTCCGTGCCGACAATATGAGATAGCGTGATGGTCAGATCTTCTTCAGGTAATTCTTGTTTCTCATCGATGATAAAGGATATCCCGTACGTTCCGTTGCCTACCGGATACACTTCAAAGTTCTCCACTTTTTCACCTTTGCTGTTCTTGATACTGATAACATTCTTTAACATCCGTTCTTCATTAACAGTAAGTATAGGATCGCCTGATTCACTTTGACCGCCAACATTATCACGCATCACATGATAGCTCGTTACATCCATTTCTTCGTTCTTATGTGACAAATTGAAGGTTATCAGTTTCTGATCCGCACCGTCATAAAAGAATCCTTTTTTGTACACGGTAATTCCTGCTTTCGTGCCGACTAATTGGTTTTCATTTGTCATTTCGTTTTTTTTGTTGAAGGCTGCGATTTCGCTTGCCGTCACTTTCCATGTAAGGGATTCGTCTGTTCTAAAAAAAACACGGTCGAACGTAAGATTTTGTGATTGCTCGGTCGACGTCATGGCCTGTGCCATATCGTAAAAATGAAGGGGGATGTAAAGCCCTTTTTCATCCGGTCCTTGGACTTCGAATATTTCATCTTCAGGATGTTGTGAATTCTGTAATCCTCCGCCAAACCCGACAAGCTGTTTGACTGGCACACCGCTTAGCCTAAGGAACGGTTCATAATAGGTGATGTCCAATCGATCGGCATTTAGGTTGCCGCTTCCTGGAAACGTGATTTTTTCGTCTACCGGAGATGAACCGAGCACTTGCTGGCTATTGAATACGTTTAATTTTAACGTGATAGAGTCAAGCGTCCGTTCACCTTTTTTTGAAGACATGGTCAATCCATCAAGTTTTACTTTCTTTGCTTGTACGAGCTGTTCCCACTTTACTGCTTCAACATTGTTTATTTGAGGAGTAAGCAAGATGGAACGGTATAAACGATGCTTATACACGTATTCACTGGAGGAATGCTCTTCATTCAGCCAGCTGCTTATAAACTCCTCTTCTGTTCCGTCAGGTAGTATATATGTCATTTCTTTAACAGAGAGTTCAGGCACGTATCGTTCATTCTTGTCTGTTTTCTTAAGGTTTACACTGTACAATAGATAGAGAGATGTATCGACAAACCAATAGTTTTCAATTTTCACGTTTCGCCTATCACCTGGCAGCTGCAATGCTTCAGGCCCTTTTTGCAGCAGATTAAAATAATTCGCCAACAACACAGGTGGATATTGAAATGTTTCGCTGTTCTTGACCTCATCTAATGATTTCACTACAGAAAATTCCTCTTCGTTCACCTTCCAGACGGGCTCTGCAGATTTTTGATATTGCGTGTAACCCGTGAAGCCGCCGAGTAATAGTAAGCCTGCCATTGCTTTTTGCCAGTTCTTCATCTGTACTTTTCTCCCTTTTACCATATATACCCATGATAACATATTGCCGTGATCATCTTTACGAAAGTTAAAAAAAGAACCCGGCATGCGCCAGGTCAGTCCCCTTCAATCTCATCAACACCGCACCAGTCCAATATGGTTAACGCGATAATTTCTGCTGCTTCCATGATTTTTGCGATCTCAATATATTCATTATGATAATGCGCTAATCCTGTAACACCTGGGCCGAACACAACGGCTGGCGTGCTGCCGGCATTTGTGAGCAGCCCTCCGTCTGTGCCCCATGGTGAAGCTTCAATGACCGGTGCGGAGCTTGTCACCTCTTCAAATCGTTTCATGATCACTTTCGTCAAATCATGATCCGTTTTAATTGCGCCTGGAAGCCATTGTGCGCCAAACCATTCTACCGCTGGCTTATGTATCTTGAGCCAATCGTCATCGAGCTCATTCATCGCTGCTTCAAGTTCCTCTCTGACCATCTCCAACGATTCATTCGGTGCAACACCAATTCTACCCTCGATCACGACTATGTCCGGAACAGAAGATGGCCAGTTGCCCCCTGTTATTTTTCCGATATTGATTGGTACAGGTATGGGAACATTGCGATAGAGCGGATCTGTGATGCGGTCGTTCCGCTTTTTTTCAAGCTGCAGCAATGCATTGACGGCGACCATCGATTTTTCGATTGCACTGACACCCTCATACCGTGTGCCTCCGTGTGCTGACTTTCCTTTCACTGTGATTTTAAACCACATGGATCCTTGCTGAACAGGAAAGATCTTCATGTTCGTCGGTTCTGGTATGATGGCCGCATCGGCTGTGAACCCTTTCAGAATAGCAGACAGCGTTCCTGCTCCGCCGCTTTCCTCTTCTATGACACTATGAAAAACAACGTCGCCCTTCAGCTTGCAGCCTGTTTTCTTTAACGCTTGTATGGCCAGCAGCGAGGATAAGTTTCCGCCTTTCATGTCTGTCGCGCCTCGCCCGTATACCCTGCCATCTCTCACAGCACCGCTGAAGGGATCATCGTCCCAATCTTTTAAATCCCCGGCCGGAACAACATCTACATGCCCGTTCAGCACGATAGAACGTCCACCGCCAGTTCCTTTCCACACACCGATCACGTTCGGACTGCCAGTGAAGTCTGTCCTGCCAGCACAAAAATATGGATGGTTTATAAATTCTTCACCGCCCGGTTCATATGTCGTGACTTCTAGACCAATCATTTCAAGGCGATCCGCTACAAGTTTCTGAACACCTTTCTCCAGCCCTTGCTCGCTTCGTTCTTTAATCGTTTTAGAAAGCCAAGCAACCGCTTCATCCTTATGTTCAGCAAGATAGGCACTAATTTGTTTCTTCATGTTTTATCCCCGTCTTTCGGTTTAATAAAAGACTGATACCGTTTCCGGCAGTATGATTTCGGCTCCTGTTTCTGATATTACCTCTTCGACAGAATGCGGGTTCATGACTTCTAAAAGATGAAGCTGCCTGTTTTTTATCTCGAACACCGCTTTCTCCGTAATGATCATATGTGCTCCTTCTCTCACGGTTAAAGGAAGCGAACAGTCGGACACAATCTTGGGCTTGCCTTCTTTGTCACAATGGTTCATCAGCACGATAACCTTTTTCGCTTTTTGTGCCAAATCGATGGCTCCGCCCATCCCAGGCACCCGTTTTCCAGGCACGATCCAGTTGGCAATATCACCCTTACTGCTCGCTTCAAGCGCGCCTAATATCGTCACATCAAGCAGCCCTTTGCGGATGATTCCGAACGCTTGAGCGCTGTCAAAATACGACGCTCCTGCAATAATGGATACCGGGTACCCTCCTGCGTTAGACAGATTGCCGTCCTCCTCGCCAGGAAGCGGTGAACCACCCATCCCAAGAATGCCATTCTCCGTATGAAGCATCACACCGCTATCGATAGGGATATAATCCGCGACGAGTGTCGGGATGCCGATGCCAAGATTAACGACCATGTTTTCCTTTATTTCTTTGGCAGCGCGCCTGGCGATTTGGTGTCTTGTTTCAATTCCCAAACCCATTTCCAGTCCACCCCCCCGCTTTGCACGACATAATCCACATAAACACCAGGTGTGACGATACATTCAGGATCTAGACTTCCAAGCGGCAAAATCTCTTCCACCTCGGCAATCGTGATCGTTCCTGCCATCGCGACAAGCGGATTCGTGTTACGTGCCGTTTTATCATAGACAAGGTTACCGTACGGATCCGCTTTTTGTGCGTACACGATAGATACATCCGCTGTTAAAGCAGGTTCAATCATGTACTCTGTACCATTGATGAATGTCTTTTCCTTTCCTTCTTCAACGACTGTTCCAATGCCGACATCGGTAAGGATACCGCCAAGACCCATCCCGCCCGCTCGTATTTTTTCAGCAAGGGTACCTTGGGGAACGAATGTCACATTTAGCTCACCTGATTGCATTTGTACACCTGCTTCAGGGTTAGAGCCGATGTGGGAAGCCGTCAATTTAGAGACCCTTTTCTCTGTGATCAATTTACCAGGGCCGATCCATGGAAAGCCGGTATCATTGCTGATGAGTTCGATGTTCTTCACGCCTTTATCCAAAATCGCGTTTATGATAGAAGGCGGGGCTCCGACGCCGCCGAAACCGCCGACCATCAGCACCATACCATCAATAAAATGCTCCATAACCTGATCGATGGAGACATGCTTTGTTTTCGCTGTATTCATGGTTTCTCCTTTCATGTTCAATCGCCTTCTTAACAAATCAGCTTCCCTTCCTGCTCGAGCCTTTGAACCAGCTGTTCAAATGACCTTTCTAAAATAGCGAATAATTCATCGATCTGCGTTTCTGTAATCGTTAAAGGCGGGGCAATGATAACGGCATCGCCGCTGTATCCTGTCACGCCTGCCACAGCGGGATAAATGATCAGTCCATTTGCAAAACAGATCGTGATCAACGTTTCTGTCACTTTATCGTTTAATGGAAACGGTTCTTTTGTTCCATTGTCTTTAACAAGTTCAATCCCGCAAAGCAGCCCTTTGCCGCGTACATCTCCGGCTATCGGGAATCGTTCTTTTAACATCTCCAGCTTGCTTAATAAATAGCGGCCTTGTTTCTCAGCGTTTTCTATCAATTTGTTATTGTCCATATAATCCATTACTGCAAGACATACCGCTGCAGACAATGGGTTGGCACTGAAAGTATGACCGCTCATAATCACTTTAGTGCCGTTTTCGATCACGTTCATGATGCGATCTGATACGATGGTCGCAGCCATCGGGGTGTATCCTGCACTCATCCCTTTGCCGGTCGCGATCATATCAGGGACGATTCCCCAATGATTCACCGCGAACATTTTTCCGGTCCGGCCCATACCTGTCATTACTTCATCGGCAATAAAGAGGATGTCGTACCGCTCACAAATTTCTTTTATTCTCGGAAAATACTCATCAGGCGGTGTGATGGCCCCTCCTGATGCACCAATGACTGGTTCAGCGATGAAAGCGGCTATGTTCTCTGATCCGATCGACAGAATCGCTTCTTCCAGATCATCCGCACATTTCAACCCGCACGCCGGAAAGGAGAGCTTGAACGGACATTGATAGCAATATGGCGGTGCTACAGCTGGAAAATCTTCTAAAAGCGGTTCGAAACGCTGACGCCTTAAAGGATGCCCGGACATGGACAATGATCCGAGTGTGATGCCATGGTAGCTCGTTCTTCTGGACAATATCCGGATCTTCTCACGCCTACCCTGTTCCTGATAATATTGTATCGCCACTTTAAGTGCCGTTTCTGTTGCTTCAGAACCGCTGTTGACGAAAAACACGGAGTTTAAGTCTCCAGGCGCACTGTGGGCAAGTTTCTCAGCAAGCTTTTCAGCAGGTTCGCTCGTAAAATGAGAACGGTACACAAACGCCGCTTTTTCTGCCTGACGGAACATCGCATCGTTGATCTCGCTTACACCATGGCCGATGTTTGCCGTGACCGCTCCTGAAGATCCGTCAATGTAGCGTGTCCCGTCCATGCCATATAAGTAGATGCCTTTGCCGTAATCGATCATAGGATATATTTGACCGACTAGCGGTTTGATCAGATGTGTACTCAAGCCTTTCCCCCCTAAAAAAACAAGATGCAAACCGGAGAGAGCTAATAGAAGCCTCTCTCCCATTCACTACAATTTAAAATAATTCTTCTTCAGCAATCGAGGAACGGCCATTAAATCATCATACGTAACCGGGGAAGACAGCTTTTTTGTATCAATAAGCATAAGCTGGTCTTCTATTTTCTCGATCATCGTATCTTCTTGGTATTCTATTCCGCAATCTCGGCAAGAAACAGACGGTATTTCTTTTATCTCTACCGCTCTTGATCCATCTGGCAATTCCCAATAACCGGTTCTTCTCGCTTCCTGGGCATGATCACTTCCACACCAATGACACTTCATGAGTGATCACCCGGAATTTCTGCAGCAGCAGGTGATGATTCTCTTTCAAGCTGGGATTGTTCATGCTTGAATTTTCGTTCCTTCATCTCATCCCGCTTATCCCGTTTGTCTTTTAACGAGCTGTGCTCGGGGTTCACTTCGTAATTCTTTCTACGGTCAAGCCGATTCAAGCCCTCTGGCACGAGGTTGAATTTCTCATCCCTTATCAATGCGGTAACACCGATTGCAGGTGAATGATGGCCGGTTCCCATCACTTCCTCAAAATACTCATCCGCACGTCCCGGTACATAGTTCTTTGGTTCAGGATAACTCGTGATCACACCTTCGAAATTGCGCAGAACGACCTTATCAGGAGACTGTGAGATCAAGTAGTTTGGCTGAAGGGAAATTTTACCTCCTCCCCCTGGTGCATCGACAACAAATGTCGGCACCGCGTAGCCAGATGTATGTCCTCTCAAAGCTTCAATAATTTCGAGACCTTTGGAAACAGGAGCACGAAAATGACCGATACCTTCAGAAAGATCACATTGATAAATATAGTAAGGCCGTACTCTGATCTTCACGAGATCATGCATCAGTTTCTTCATGATCGGTGCGCTGTCGTTGATGCCTGCTAAAATAACAGATTGATTGCCGAGCGGAACACCCGCGTTTGCCAGCATATCGCAGGCGCGTTTCGATTCTTCCGTTATTTCAATCGATGTATTAAAATGCGTGTTCAGCCATACGGGATGATACTTCTTTAAAATATTGCAAAGGTTCTCGGTTATCCTCTGAGGGAAAACGACCGGTGCGCGCGTTCCGATGCGGATGATTTCTAGATGTGGAATGTCTCTTAAGTTTTTTAAAATATATTCTAAAATGTTGTCGTTGATCAGCAGCCCGTCTCCGCCTGAAATCAAGCAGTCCCGCACTTGCGGGGAACGGCGAATATAGTCGATCGCTGCATCAAGCTGCTTTTTCGGAACACCCATTCCGATCTGGCCCGAAAAACGGCGGCGCGTGCAATAACGGCAATACATTGAGCATTGGTTCGTCACAAGAAAAAGCACGCGGTCCGGATACCTGTGCGTCAATCCTGGTACGGGCGAATCTTCATCTTCATGAAGCGGATCTTCGAGATCATATTTTGTTTTCAAGATTTCTTTGCCGATCGGCACTGACTGCATCCGGATCGGACAACGGTGATCGTCCTGGTCCATGAGCCATGCATAATAAGGTGTAATATTTAGCGGAATCGTCATTGTTGAAATCTTGACGCCTTCCTCCTCCTCCTTTGTCAAGTTAACGACCTTGCGCAAATCTTTTAAATTCCTAACCGTGTTCGTCAGCTGCCATAACCAATCATTCCACTGCTCGTCGGTGACATCCTTCCAAATCTCATATTCTTTCCAATGTTTTTTTGGTTTGTAGAGCCCATTGATTACCGGCATGATTATTTCCCCCTAAAAAGTAGTCTGCCAAATATATTTGCAAGTTTCATGCCAAAAGGCAGAACATTCTAAATGTTTTAGTGTATGATATGCCGGAAGTGCCTATTATGGCATCCACTTAATAAAATGGAGAAGAATGAAAAATACGGCGGCAGCAGGATGAAGACGCGGCTTGCGCTATGCCCTTCTTGTCACACTTTTCTTGTACGTTTTCAGTGAGTCGATGATCGTCACAGATAAAAAGCTATACAATCTTAAAATAAAAAAATAACACTGCCGGATTTTGGGCAGTGCTACATTTGTTTCAATTTATATTGCAGCGTCTGGCGGGGGATATTCAATCGTTTGGCAGCCTGCTGAATGTTCCCTCCTGTAGCCTGAACCGCTTCTATAATGAGTTTCTTCTCATAAAGATGCACCGCTTCCTTTAAATCAGGCTGCGTTTGCTGCAGGCTGATTCCGCTGGTTTCTATTGGGTGGAACGGGAGCTGTTTTAACCTGCAAATATGAACAGGCAGATGCTGTGCATCAATCTGAGCGTAATCATCGACCATATTCATCGCATATTCTACTGCATGTCTCAACTCTCTAACATTTCCTTTCCAGTCATGACTCAGAAAACGCCCGCAAACTTCTTGGCTGAACCCTCTCGTTCTTTTGCAAAAGGTACCTTCAAATTCTGTGAGGAAAAGGTTTGCAAGCATCATGATGTCATCTGTCCTCCTCCTCAAAGGGGGAAGTTCAAAATAAATGACATTCAGCCTATAATATAAGTCGCTTCTAAGGGATTTGTTATTCAGACAATCTTCTGGCCTTTCGTTTAGTGCCGCAGCAACTCTTACATCGATTTTCTTACCTTTAACCCCCCCTACGCGAGTGACCACCCCATCCTGAAGAACTCGCAGCAATTTGGCCTGAACGTCCAGGGGCATCGAGTTAAGTTCGTCCAAAAAGAGTGTTCCCCCGTCAGCCAGTTCAAAAATACCCGGCCTGTCGATGCTACCTGTAAACCCGCCTTTGACCGTTCCGAACAAGATTCCCTCGAGCAGTGCTTGCGGGATGGCCGCACAGTTTTGTGCGATGAACGGCTTCTTACTTCTTGGAGAATGGTTATGGACGGCCTGTACGAGCATCTCCTTTCCCGTACCTGTTTCGCCATATATGAGGATGGGAGAAGATGTAGCACTCACCTTTTTTCCTGCAGCCATGATTTCTAGCATCCTCGTATCCTTCGTCACAATATGATCGAATGTAAAAGCAGCTTCTCCATGTTCATATTCATCCTTTTTATCCTTCAGATTTTTCGCCTGCAGGTCGATCAGCTTTTCTGAGAGCTTGCGTATTTTCGTATAATCCTTTGCTACTTCTACTGCTCCGATCAGCTTGCCATCTATCGTGACCGGGAGGGTGGAATTAATCGTGTTAATGTTAACGCCTTTACGGTTCGTGTACGTCTGTTCTTGGTTAATGATCGCTTTGCCTGTCTCAAGCACTTTTAGCAATGTGCTCGTTTCACTCGTTAATGAAGGAAAAGCATCAAGAACATGTTGATGCGCTACTTCATCTGGCGATAGTCCGTCAAGCCTTGCAGCAACATCATTATAGTAGATTGTGATGCCGTCAGAACCGACCGCATGTATCCCTTCATCGATTGCTGCAAGTACGGCTTTCAGCATCTCATTTGTTTCCAATGTATTCATGACGATTGCCCCTTTACTCAAACCGCCAAATTTTCGGCATCCGTGCCGAAAAATCAGCGTCTTTCTTCAGAAAGATCCTTGACCCACAGGTTCATATCTTCATAATCCTCAAATATGATGCAATTATTCGCGAGACGGCCAAAATAACGATACCCTCTTTGATGAAACACAGCGTTCATGCCAAACGACAAAGCACGTGCAAGGGAATAAGCGCAATAAATGCCCATCTTGCGCAATTCCTCTTCCAGCCGGTGTATTAAAATCTTCATCAAGCCAAATTTTCTGAATTCCTCTAAAGTTGCGCAATCAGTGATTTCTGCGTTATGGTATTTTACCAATGTTTCCGCAGAGGCAGCGCTTACAATTACTCCATCCTTTTCGGCACAATAAAAGATCGTACCTTCCTGCATCACTTTTTTTATATAGTCAGGGTCGTTCATCGGAGTTGGATACACTTTAAAGACAGCACCATAAAGATGAGCAAGCCGGCTAGCATCTCTTGTATCCGCTTTTCGGATGATACAGCCTTCTGGCAAAAAAGGGAGGGAGGCGGAACGCTCAAGCTTCATACAATGGTCAATCGTCTTATCTTCCTCTATCCAATAAGCACTGTCTTTTCGTTTCTTCGTGTAAAAACGTGATAAAAACAAACAATCACCGCCATTAAAATACCCTTTAAAATGCGCTTCAACAACAAAGCCATGCTGAAGAAAAAAAGAAGTATATTCTGGACGGCACTTTAAAATGACTTTAGCGAAAGAATGCTGCACCGCTTTCTCTTCAATGAAATCCCACAATGCAGACTGACTTCCACGGAAATCATCAACTCTCATTCGTTCATTAAAGTAATCCAGATACACGTCTGCGCTGAAATTTTCTGTTTGAACAATCTCGCTTTCAAAATATGTCTCTTTCATGAAGAATTCCCCCTTTTCCATAGTTGTTCCATAAACAGCTCGCAAATTCCTTCTGCTTATCATTTCTGGAAAGCCAGAGTATAACGATGAACGTTAGAAACACAGGAAAAAAAGGGAATGTTCGGATAAAAACAAATGGCACCGCATGAATAAAAGATGCAGTGCCCTTCGGAGGACACTGAAAAAGTCCTTTGAAAGCGGATGGGTGGATCTCCGCTCCAGGGTACTCGCTTTCCGCGGGGCGGGCGGTTAGCCCCTTCGTCGCACGCGCCATTGAAGGGTCTCACCTGTCCCACTCGTCCCGCAGGAGTCTCGCACCCTTCTGCTCCAATCCACCCATCTAAAGAATGCCTTTT